>JAFGBI010000126.1 GCA_016933275.1 Polyangiaceae bacterium
CTAATTCGAGCACGACGGGCGCGGAGAAGGCCGAAGGCTGCGAGGAGTACGGCATGGCGAACTAGGAGGCGCGAAATCCAGGTTCAGGGAACACGCCTCCGCCACCACATGGGACCGGCCAGCATCAAGATGTACGACGAGTCTGGGCGCGTCCTGCGTATCGAGACCACTACCAACGACGTTTCCTTCTTCAAGCACCACCGCACGGTGGAACAGCGGGACGGCTCGACCGCTTTCAAGCTCGCTCCCCTCAAGGAGTCCCTTCACAGCCTCAGCGACTTGCGGCCCGTCGCTGCCGCCGCCGATCGTCGCTACCTCGAATTCATTGGTGCGATAGAAGACCCGACGGTCGGCACCAAGGCTCTCGACAAGATAACCAAGCCCGAATACGATGGGAGCCGAACGTACAAGGGATTCAACTTCTTCAGTAACGACGACCGAAATCTGCTGCTCGCCTTGGTTCGTGGCGAACACGTAATCAACGGCTTCCGACACCTTGACATCCGGCGCCAGCTGCCCCGCCTGTCCGCCTCCCAGATTTCGCGACAGCTCAAACGCCTTCGTGTCCACGGCCTGACCAAGCGTATCGGCCACAGGTACAAGTACTATCTGACTGAGCTCGGCCGCCGCGCGGTCATCACCGGCCTCAAACTGCGTGAGCTTCTCATCCTGCCCTACCTCGTCAGCCCGGTGCCGATCGCTGCGGTTTCGGGCTGACGGCTGATGCCTGACCGCTGACAGCTCCTCTCCAGTTGCGAACTCCTGCCAGATTTGGCGAAGATCTCACCCGGAAGAGACTATGTGGCTCGGGCAGCACCGGGGACTTCAATACCGGGAGCGGCGGGGTGGATGTCGAGGGTTGTTCACACGGGATGATTCGGATGTACCAGGTGAGCAACACGAAGATACTGGGCCGGGGGGTCATCGACGCGAACGGGAAGGCGATCCGCGCCCAGTCCGCAATCTGACGGTTCAAGGCAACCCGGTCACCAGCCCGACCGATCCGGATGCCAACTTCAGCATCAATACGTATGCCACCAACATCACCTTCGATGCCGGCGGTTGAGGCTTGGCCGGGCCGTGGCCAGCGGTCGCCGCGGGTCGATACGCCAGGGGCTCCCCGGCCGTTTCCGAACTGGCACCGCCCGAGCCCCGGCGTCGATCCCCGCGTGGCCTCGCGGTTGGCGGAACGATGGCGGCTCGGCAGCGGGGCCCAGGATGGGTGGCATCGCATTTGGGGGAGGGCTCCCTCGCAACGGAGCTCAGGGTGCGGTCGAGGAGGAGGACAGGGTCGCGGCGCCGAGGTATCGACGGCTGGGGCTGCTCGGCAGCCAGCAGGCGCTTCCGACCCGACCGTGCGGCAGGTGAGCTGCGGACCGTGAGGGGCGCTCGCGGCTCGGCGCTGTTGATCGACGGGACTGTCGAGACAGACAATGGTGGTCGGCTGGCCGTTAGTCCCGGACGGCAGGCCGTGGATTGGGGCGTGGTCTGGGCGGTCGGGACGGCTATGATGGCGTCCCGTCGCTGCGGTTTGCTCGCCGCGGAGCGGTCGTCCAATGGCCATCGAGGAGTTCGTCACCGACCGCGTGGGACGGGTCATCGATGGTCGGTGGCGTCTGCGTCGGGCCATCGGGGCCGGTGGCATGGCGGCCGTCTACGAGGCGGAGGGAGCCCAGGGCGAGCTCGTCGCCGTGAAGATCCTGCACCCGGAGATGTGCGTGCGGCGAGATGTCCGCGAGCGCTTCCTCCGTGAAGGCATGGTCGCGACTCGCGTGCAGCACCCTGGCGCGGTTCAGATCTTCGCTCAGGGCACGAGCGGCGAGGACTGCGCGTACCTTACCATGGAGCTTCTTCGCGGCGAAACCCTTGCGCAGCGGGTCACTCGGCTCGGCACCCTCCCCACGGAAGAGGTGCTCCGCGTGCTCGACGAGGTGCTCGACGTACTGAAGGTCGCGCACGGGCTCGGGATCGTGCACCGCGACATCAAGCCGGACAATCTCTTCGTGGCCGAGTCTGGGCGGATCAAGGTGCTGGATTTTGGCTTGGCGCGTCTGCTCGAACAGATGCCCGGTGATTTCCGCACCCGATCGGGGCTTGCGCTGGGAACGTTCCCCTACATGGCGCCGGAGCAGGCGCTCGGGCGCCGCTCGGAGATCGACGGGCGGGTGGACATCTTCGCGCTCGGGGCATCCGCCTTCCGCATCATCGCTCGACGCCGCATCCACGAAGCCGAGAGCGAGGCCGAGCTCCTGATGGCGATGGCATCCAAGCCGGCGCCGCCGCTGGCTGGCGTGGCTCCTGGCACTCCGGAAGGCTTGTGTCGGGTCGTCGATCTGTCGCTGGCCTTCTCGAAGGACGCGCGGTACCCCGATGTGGCCACGATGCAGGCGGACGTGCGCGCCGTCGCCCGGGGCGAGCCGCCCCCCTTCGCGACGGGGCGGGAGGCGGTGCGCGACCAGGCCACGATTGTCCATGGGGTCAGGGCCCCGGTGTTGCCTCCCGCGAGCGTCGGGGCTCCCGGTGGGACAAGAGGGCAAGCCGAGGCCACCTTCGCGGAGTCCCCGCGGGCGAAGCCCGATCCCGTGACGGGCTTCGAACCCACCGAAGCGGCGCGCGCCGCCGTCGGGGCTCCGGGCGCTCCAGCTCTCGCCTCGAGCAGGTCCCCGCAGAACGCGCCCCGGTCCGCCGTGGGACCGTCGGCCCACGCCGGGGCGGGCGGGCCGTCACCATCCGCCCCGGCCACGTCGGTGCGGGCACCCCAGATGGTCACCGAGGTGATGCCGGTGGCGGTGGGCGTGCTCCTGCGCTCAGCGCCCGCGCAGGCCATGGCTCCGCTCGCGACGGGTGGTGGGGCTCGGTCGGATCCTGGTGCTTCGGCGGTCCCGCCCGTCCCGGTCGCGATCGCCCCGGCGCCTCCCACGGTCCCCATGCCGACGCCCTCGCGGCGACGCCGTTGGGTCTGGCTGCCGATCCTGGTCGGGACGGCTGGGCTTGCCACCATCTCTGGCGGGATCGTCTTGGCCCTCGCTTGGTCCGCGCTCCGCCCGACCGCGTTGGAGGACGTAGTGACCACCGCGGCACCTGCCCCTCCCAAGGGCAGGGAGTCCCTGGCCGCTGCCCCGCCTGCCTCCCACGCCGCCGCCGAGGGCACGGTTGATCCTGTTCTTCTGGCGGACCCAGCGGGCTCGCAACCGACCCTCGGTCCAGGCTCGCCAGCCGCTCTGCAGCATCGGACGGACGCGACGGCGACCAGTGAAGGAGGGGCTCCGACGGCCACTCGTACTGCCAGCGCGGCCGCTCCCTCGGCGGGTAGCGGAGGTACGGTGGCTTCGGCAGGATCGCCCGAAGCCGCGCGCTCGGCCGTGGCTTCCACCATGGTGACCGCGAGCACCAAGGTCGCCGTGGCACCGCCCGCCTCGGTAGCGTCGTCGTCGTCCATCGGGGGACGGTCGCGTGCCGGGGGGGGGCTCCGTGAGGCTCGCGACGACGCGCCAGGGTCCGCGGCAACGAATGGCCGCGGGTCCCGGCGAATCCCGCGGCGTTGAGCGTCGAGTCCGCGCACGGCCGGGCGTCCGTCAAGCCTGGACCTACCACCGCCCGTTCACCCCGAAGATCGCCTGGACGCGTGGCGTGGCAGGTCTGCGCGACGGGCAAGAGCGTGCGGCTTGACGCACGCCGAGGTAGAAGGTACCCGCTCGAACGAGGCGGCGCGGGTGCTTGTGTTGGGATCATGAAGCTCTCGGGAGACAGAGTGCCATCGGAACATCCCCATCCCGAGCGCTTGCGCGAGATATCGCGGGAGATCGCGCGGTGCTTCCCCGCGGTTCACGGCGGGGATCGCTGTGTGCTCACTGCGGTGGGCCCTCGGCTCGCTTATCTCTCCTGGCACCTCGACCCCGCTTCGATCGATGCGCTGTCTGCCCGGTTGGGCTCACGAGCCCACGGGGCGTGCTGTCGGGTTCGGGTCCACGACGTCACGGATGTTCTCTTCGACGGGACGAACGCCCACGAGACCCTCGAGGTCGCGGTGGGCATGACCTCGGGCCACGAGTACTGGCCCGTGCCGATCACCGAGCGGAACCTGCTGGCAGAGGTTGGGCTCGCCCTCGCGGACGGCTCCTTCGCCTCGCTCGCGCGCTCCTGGCCCCATTGGTTCGATCGTGATCGGCCGAGCCGTCGCTACGACCTCGGTGGCCTCTTCGTCTCGAGTGCCTATCGCCTGGTGTTTCCTGTCGAGAGCGTGCTCGACGCTCCTGTCTTCGAGCGACTGAGCACCGAGGTGCCCCACCTCGACGGGACCCGCCTGCTCCGCGTCGCGGTGGTGGACGTCGGGATCGGCGCCGCGCTCACCGGAATGGTGCGCCGGGTGAGTGGCGAGCTGAGCAAGCTCCGCGCCCGGGTGACCGTCTTCGCCGACGACACCGCGCCTCCCCCCGCTGTCGACATCGTGACCGCCGCAGAGGAACGGGCCGCGGGCCTCTTCGAGGCCCTTGCTTGCGAGCACGCGCGTCAGCCATTCGATCTCGTCCACTGCCACGAGTGGTACTCCGTTCCCGTGGCGCTTCGGGCTCACGAGCTCGGTCTTCCCCTGGTCCTCTCTCTGCACTCGACCGAGTCGGAGCGATCCCTCGGCGGTCCACAGACCGCGCTGTCTCGCGCCATCTGCGACTGGGAGCGACGGGGAGTGGCCGCCGCGACCCTCATCGTCGTGCCGCACGCCGCGACCCGTCAGCAGGTGATCGCTCTCTACGATGCGGACCCGGTTCGCGTCGTCACCGTCCCGGACTTCAGCGATGGACCCGGCAATGTCGAGCCTGACCCCGCCCGCGCGAAGCTCGCTCTCGGGGTGGAGTCGAGCGCACCGGTCGTGCTCTTCGCGGGAGAGCTCGCGCACGCGACCGGAGCCGATCTGCTCGCCGACGCCGTGCCGGCGGTCTGTCGCGAGCATCCGACCGCACGATTCGTGTTTGCTGGTGACGGCCCGCTTCGCCAAGAGATAGAGGACCGGCTCGTCGGCGCCGGGCTCGCCCACCGCTGCCGGTTCCTCGGAGACGTTCCCTCTGATCGTTTCCAGGCCGTGTTGCTCGCGAGCGACTTCGTGGTCATTCCTGCGCGGACCTGGCAAGACGAGGGGCTGGCGCAGCTCGCGATCACCAACGGCAGATCCGTCCTGACGACGCGGCAGGCGAACCTCCAGTGCATACGCCACGGCGAGAACGGCCTCGTCACCTACGACAACCCGGGATCGATCGTTTGGGGGGTGAAGGAGCTCCTCGCCAACCCTTTAGGCGCTAGCTTGCAGCGGTGGCTGGCGCGGACCCGTGCCGGTCACCGAACCACGCTGGATCGCGTGACGGTCGAGCAGTTCCTCGCCTACGAAACCGTGGCCGGTGACCGGGCTGGAGCGGCGAGTGTCTAGCGGGTACCTGGCGCTGGTGCTCCACGCCCACCTGCCGTTCGTTCGGCACCCCGAGCACCGCACGTTTCTCGAGGAGCGCTGGCTCTTCGAGGCGCTGACGGAGACGTACCTGCCGCTCCTCCGCGTCTTCAGCGGCCTCGCTCGCGAGGGCGTCCCCGCGCGCATCGCCTGGTCGATCTCGCCGAGCCTCCTCGCGATGCTCGAGGACCCGCTCCTCCGAGAGCGCTACGAGGAGCACCTCGATCGACTCGTCGACTTGACCGAACGGGAGCTTGAACGCACGCGGTCCGAGCCGCAGTTCCTCCGGCTCGCTGGGCTCTATCACCGGTTGTTCCGCGAGGCGCGTTCTGAGTTCGCGGCCCACGGCGGCCGGCTCGCTCGTCCCTTCCTCGACCTTCATCGTCAGGGAGTGATCGAGCTCGGTACCACCGCCGCGACCCATGGCATCTTGCCACTCTTGCTCGCCCAGCCGAGGTCCGTCGAGGCGCAGCTCACCACGGGGTTCGACTACTTCGAGAGCGTGTTCGGTTTTCGCCCTTCGGGGATGTGGCTGCCCGAGTGCGCGTACACTCCCGGGCTCGACGAGGTCCTTCGGCGCCACGGCGTCCGGCATTTCATCGTCGAGTCGCACGGCATCGATCACGCCAGCGTCGCGCCGCTGGTCGGCGTGCACGCCCCCCTCTACACGCCGTCCGGCGTGGCCGCGTTTGGCCGCGACCAGGGGAGTACTCGCGAGGTCTGGTCAGCCCAACACGGCTTCCCTGGCGATCCCGACTACCGCGAGTTCTATCGCGACATCGGGTTCGACCTCGACCCCGAGTACGTGAAGAGCGCGCTGGGTGGCGGCGTTCGGGGCATGACCGGGATCAAGTACTACCGCATCACCGGCCCCACGAACTGGAAGGCGCCGTACGATCCGGAGGCAGCGCGGCGAAAGGCCGATCTTCATGCCAGCGTGTTCCTCGAGCGGCGCACGGCGCACCTCGAGTACCTGGCGTCATTGGCAGAGACGGCCCCCATCATCGTGGCCCCCTTCGACGCCGAGCTCTTCGGTCACTGGTGGTTCGAGGGGCCGGTGTGGCTCGATCTGTTCCTACGCAAGGCGGCGTATGATCAGCGAACCTTCCAGCTCACCACGCTGGGCGCCTATCTCGATCGTCACCCCGTTCACCAGACCGGGCAACCGGGGACCTCCACCTGGGGCAGCGCCGGGTACTTCGACACGTGGCTGAACGGCAAGACGGATTGGATCTTCGAGCACCTCCTCGGCTGCGCTCATCGCATGGAGCGGTTGGTGACGACACACGGGCGATCACGGACGGTGAGTCCGCTCGTGAAACGTGTCCTCGATCAGTGCCTGCGGGAGCTTCTGCTCGCCCAGAGCTCCGACTGGCCGTTCATCATCTCCAACGGGACCAGCGCGGAGTATGCCGAGCGCCGCGTACGGGATCACGTCAGCCGCTTCCACTGGCTGGCCAACGCGCTCGAATCCGGGGAGGTCGACGAGGAGAAGCTCGGCGCCATCGAATACCTCGACAATCTGTTCCCGGCGGCCGACTTTCGTGCCTTCGCCGCGCCTCCGCTCGCCCTGGCGTCGTGACCTCTTCTCGAGTCTCGGTCACCTCGGTCACCATTCGACGAGCCTGCTCACGTGGGGCCTGTGCCTGCGCGTTTTCGGCGGCCTCGTGGTAGGCCGCTGCCTCGTGGAGCGTGGCGGTGAGGAGCGCCTCGAGCTCCGCGAGGAGCGTCTCGGTGTCCGCCCGTGTTCCCGGCCTCTCCTCGAGGCGCCGAAAGACCTCGTCGCTACATCGTTCTCCTCCCCCGGGAGGCTGTCGTGCCATCACCCCAGAAACCCGCGGGCGATCGGCTCAGCCCGCGCTCCGCGGTCGCTTCCCCGCGGCAACCGGGGTTGGCCAGCGGAGGTAGTCCGTCATCTCGGCTAGCGCAGCCGCGCCCGCGACGTGAAGCTCGGACCCGAGCTCCAGCGTCAGACGCTCGCGCGTGGATGGCCGGAGTCGGACCGCGATCGGTGCGTCGGCGACGTGGTTTCGCACCAGCAGGGGGGCCTGACAGACGATTGTGCCGCTGCGTCGCTCGTAGACCGCAAGGTCGGCGGCGAGGAGTCCCGGCACCCACTCCGACCGCAAGGCGCCGACCTTGCGGATGATCCTCGGTTCAGCGTAGGCCGTGAGCAGGATCTCGGCGACGTAGGGGCGGTCGCGCAGTGACGCGAGGCTCGACTTCGCCCGCATGAGGTCGGCGTTGGACGGCGCGGCCGCGACCTCTCGCTCGACGGCGGACCCAGCGAGGCCGAGCGCGGCACGAACGGGATCGAGCTCGTCCCGGGCAAGCTCCCGGAGCAGGGCGAGCGGAACGAGCGATCGCCGGTCGAGTCGGTCATCACGAGCCAGGAGCACCAGCGTTGGGTCTCCGCCGGCCCCACGGAGTGTCGCGTCCGGGCAGCGCATGCGGCTCTGGCGTGGGGGACGTGAACGCTCCCGTGCGAGCTCGTGGGCCAGGACGGCGAGGTCGAAGCGGGCTCGCCGCAACGCCTCATCGGCCTCGCGTCCGTGGTCGTTCGCGCGGACGTTTGCCAGAAGCGGAGGCTGGGGCAAGGCGTGGGCCGCGGCAGGTGCAGGATCGCAGCTCGCCGTGCCGCCGCCGAGGAGCGCGACGAGCGCCAGGCCGAGCGGCGTGCTCCGGTTCCGCGCCATGGCATCGGTGTACTGGGGACCACGATCGCTGGCCCAGAAATCGGGTCACCAGCGACCGGACTCCCCCATCGAGGTAGGTGGTTCGCCTACCGGGCCGCGGGGACCGTCCCGGGTCCCTCCGTTGGCACCACCATTCTGTGCGGATAAGCTTGGGCCGAGTGTATCAGTCCGCCCTCCTGGAACTGCCCCACGTCGAGGACGTGATTCGGGGCAAGTACCGGCTCCTTCGCCTGATCGGGGAAGGTGGCATGGGGGTGGTCTACGAAGCGGTTCATCTCGGGCTGCGACAGCGGGTCGCCATCAAGCTCCTCCACCCGAGTCGACGGGCCGAGCGCGACATGGAGCGATTCCTGCGCGAGGGTCGAGCCGCCTCGCAGCTCCAGAGCCAACACGTCACCCGCGTGCTCGACGTCGATACGCTCCCCAACGGCATCCCCTTTCTCGTCATGGAGCTCCTCGAGGGATGTGATCTCGAGACCGAGCTGCGCATCCGCGGACGGCTCGAGATCTCCGAATCGGTCGACTACGTGCTGCAGGCGTGCGATGCGCTCCGCGAAGCGCACGCGCGCGGGATCGTGCATCGCGATCTCAAGCCGAGCAATCTCTTCTTGTGCGACCACGGCGACGAGCGTGTGCTGAAGGTCCTGGACTTTGGCATCTCGAAGGTAGTCGACGAGCCCAACGTGACCGTCACTCACACGGCGCTCGGCACGCCGCTCTACATGTCGCCGGAGCAGATCCGAAACTCCAAGGACGTCGATCACCGGAGCGACGTTTGGTCACTCGGCGTGATCCTCTTCGAGCTCCTCGCCGGGCGGCCCCCGTTCGAGGGCGCCGCTACTGCGGTGAGCGTCGCCATCGCCGTTGACCCCCCGCCCTGGCTGTCCACCCTACGGCCCGAGGTGCCGCCCGACCTCGAGCGCACCATCGCGCGTGCGCTCGAGAAGGACCTCTCGCTCCGATTCTGCTCCGTCGTCGAGTTGGTCGAGGCCCTCCGCCCCCTCGCGTCCGATCCCGCGTACCCGGGGCACGTGCGGATTTCGTCGCTTCCACGCGCGATGGCCGCGTTGCCGCTGCGGTCGCGGCGTCCGACGGCGACCACCCTCTCCGCGAAGCCGCGCGCGAACACCGCCTGGACTACCCGGGTCGGCGAGAGGCGACCGCGACTCGCGCTCTACACGGCAGCTGCGGGGGGAGTGGTGTTCATGGGCGCAGTGGTGGCCTTGGCGCTCAACACCGCGGCACGGTCGGGCTCGACCAGCAGGCACCTCGAGGACGGGCGGGCCAGCGTCAGCGCCTCGGCTTCCGCGATGTCGGTCCTCCCGTCGGCGAGCGCCCGTACCGACGGGCCGGCGAGCGAGCCATCCAGCCACGCGACCCCCGCTCCCATCCTGTCAGTGAAGCGGAAGCCCGCCGCCCCCCCACGAGCTTTCCGGCCGGTGGCCCCGGCAGTCGGTTCGGTGGCGCCCGCGGCGGCGAGCGCCCGCCCGGAAGCCGATGCCCAGCTCGCGCACCCGGTGGACGTGCCCCGGAATCGGTGGATCCCGCCTCACATCTAGGCTCTCATTGGCGATGATTCGCGTGTGGCAACGGATCCTTGTTTGCCTGCTCGTGGCGCTCGCTGCGGTGAGCGCGACGGCCGTCGTTCGCGCCGAGGGCGAGCAAGCCCGCCAGCAGGGAGCGGAGCTCAAGCGCTTGGGCGATCAGGCGATGGACGAGATGCGCTACGCCGACGCCATCGACGCCTACGATCGTGCCTACGATGCCTACCCGGACCCCGCGGTGCTGTACAACCGCGGCCGGGCGCGCGAGGCGCGGGGCGAGGTCGTGGAAGCCCTGCGTGACCTCCGGCGCTTCCGTGACACGGCCAATCAAGAGGTCCGTAGCCGGGTTCCCGGGCTAGAGGAGCTGATTGACGAAGTCGAGGCTCAAATCGGCTTGCTGGTCGTGGTCTGTCCTGTGGTCGGCGCGACGGTCAGGGTCGCTGGAGAAGCGGTGGGTCGGACTCCGCTCCTTCAATCGCTCGAGGTCCCCGCTGGCAAGGTCGAGGTGGAGGTCACCGCGAAGGGTCGAGTTCCCTTTCGCTCGCAGGTGGAGATCCGAGGCCGAGAGGAGCACCACTTGCGGGTGGTCCTCCCCAAGGTCGAGACCACCGCCGTCCTGTCCGTGCGGTCTCCGGGCAGAGCCCAGGTTCTGGTAGACGGAAAGAACGTGGGGGCGACGCCCGCGGAGGTCCGGGTGGCTCCAGGTCGGCACCAGGTGGTGGTTCGTGCGCCGAGTCGTCACGACGCCGAGGCCACGGTGGTGGTGGAGGCCGGGGAACGCCGCGAGTTCCAGCTAGAGCCCGAGCGGCGTCCGCCGCTGCTCGCTCGGTGGTGGTTCTGGACGGGGATTGGCGTGGTCGCTGCCGCGACCGCGACCACCCTCGCCTTGACCCTCGAGAAGCAGCCGGACGAAGGCGAGAACTTCGCGCCCGGGCAGATCCCTGGGCCGCTCGTCGTCCGGTACTGAGCCAGGTTTCCGACTGGTGCCAGCCTTCGTCCCGATCGCCGCGCTACCGGTCGCGTGCGCATCGGATCCCGTGGGCACCCATGTACGTGAGGGGGTCGTTCTGGCCTCGGTTCGCGGCTCGGAGGTCCTCGACGGGGGAGGAGACGCTGCCGCCACGATGAGTGGCGTTTCCGGTACCGATGACGAAACAGGCTGCTCCCTCACAAGGCACGCCCGTGTAGGCGACGGGGTCATAGTTGTCTCGAGTCCACTCCACGAGGTTGCCCGCGAGATCCGCGTGGCCCCAGACCCCACGCCAGGTCCCGGTCCCCACTGCCCATGGCACCCCGTCGTGGTTGTTGCCGAACAGGGCCTGGGTCGGGGTGGGAGCCGTCCGGCCGGAGCTGGCATCCGGGAATGTGAGCTCCCATGCGCCACCGGCAGCCGCGTATTCCCATTCGACTTCCATTGGCAGGCGGCCCCCGTCCCACACACAGAACGCGAAGGCGAGGTGCCAGGAGACGCAGCTGATGGGGAGGTTCTCGTTCTGGTCTGGCGTGTCGGTCCAGGTCTGCGTCGTGTGCAGACATGCCTTCGTGGCCGAGGCGAGAGCTGGCAGCTCGGGGTAACCTTGCTGCCACCCGCTCGAGGCATCGAGAGGGTGGGCGCCGGCTCCCGGTTCGGGCCGATACGCCGGGCTTCCTTCGATGGCGGCTACGAAGCGTCGGAACCGTGCGACGGTTACCTCGTACTTGTCCAGGTAGAAGGGAAGAACCGTGGCAGGCTGCTCTGGGACCTCGTCCGACCCCACCGGCCCCGCCGTGTAGTCATCTTCGGTTCCGCGACCCATCCCGAAGGTCCCCTCGGAGACGAGCGGAGCGAGGCAGCAGCTGTCAGTACCGCAGGTGAGGGGTGGTCCACTGGTGCAGGACCTGCCTTCCTCGGCCACGCTCGGGAGCGCGCCGCCGGCGCCGCCAGGGCCGTCGGTGCCGGATCCACCGGCGGCGCCAGAGCTTTCCGCTCCGCTGCCCGCGGCGGTGCCGTTTCCGCCTGTGTCGTCGGTGCCTGCACCCCCACGGCCAGCGGCGGGAGCGAGGTCCGAGCCTCCATTGGCGCTCGGGCTGCCCGCTGCCAGGCCGCCCGCGATCCCTCCCGCTTCGCCGAGGCCACCGCCGCCTGGCATACCAGCGACTCCGCCCGTTTCGGCCCCGCCGCTGCTGCCGCCCGAGCCGGGCATGCCGGCGCTTCCCCCGATCTCTGCCCCGGCGGCCGCCGGGTTCTGATCCCTGCCCATCGGATCGTTCCCGGAAGACCCTCCTGCTTCCGTGTCGCCAAGGCCCGAGCCGGACTCGCCCGTCCGGCCCTCGCCCGTCCCTCCCGTCGCGTCGGTGGGTCCGGCTCCCCCCCCGCTTGGTCGCGGTCCCGCGCCCCCCGCGGCGGTTAGGAGGTCCGCTGCCGTGCAGGACTCGCCCTCGGGGCAGTCGATCGGCACACAACGGCTGCCGACACAGGTCGTGTTGGCATCGCTACAGACCACGTTCCTACAGTCCAGGTCGAGGAGGATGGGGACGTCGATGGTCTCATGGTGGAGGTAGTGAAGGGAGCGCGCCGCCCAGATGCAGCCCTCTTCCGTGTTCTGCCCGGCCCACCGAGAGCGGTCGCCCATGCAGTCCTCGACCGGGACCATGTATCCCGCCACGACTTCGAACGCCACCTCCGAGCGCCAGCTCCGCGTGGGAGTGACGATCACGGTGCCGATGTACGGGTCTTCGGAGTCACAGTAGTCGGTCTCCGTGGAGAGGGCCTTGTTCCGGTAATCCTTGACGGAGCCGATCCTCAGCCCGGACTCCAGCTGCGCACCGCAGTTCATCCCGTCGTCCCTGCTGACGGAGACTCGGATCTGTGTCGGCTCACGACAGCCGCTGGTCAGAAGGATGAGCCAGGGGAGATGACCGAACACCCCACGCATGATGCCGTCATCATACACCCCGTCTGGCCGCGCTGCCCGGTCGACCCGAAGGCAGGAAGAACCCGCACGAAATCACAGCGAATGCGGCGCCCACCGCCGGATTTCGGATTGGCTCAGAACCACCCGAACGCGAGCTGGCCACCGGCGCTGAGGCCGCTGAAATCGCCATCTCTGTAACCCTCGACCTCGATCCCCCGCGTGGCGCGGTAGGAAGCGTTCACGCCGAGGCGCAACCACCGGGTCAGGTTCGCGTAAACGCCGAACGACGGCTCGATGACGAAGAACGCCGTGGCCGAGCCACCTTCCTCCATGGGTTCGAACTCGAAGTCCTCGGTCTGCACCGCGAAACCCAGGCCGCCGGCTCCGACCAGCAGTCCGACGGAGAAGTAGACGGGGCTCTCCCACACGAAGTTCGACTTGAGCAGAACTCCGCCATATCCGAAGCCTACGTAGGTGTGCTCACCGTATTCCGTCTCCGGTCCCCTGATCAGGTTGGCCAGACCATAGCCAGCCCCCCCGATCGCGAAGCGATGGTCGAGGAGCAGAGCTGCCTCGCCACCGACGAGTAGCCCGTCTTCCCCGCCGATACGGGCGTACCGGAGATCGACTCCCGCGTAGCCGCCGAAGGCGATCGGGCCCGACCGGCCGAGCAGGGATGGTGCAGGTCTGGCGCGAGGCTCGTCGCCCTCGCCGTTCTCCTCTTCCTCGGCGTCTTCCTCCTGGTCCGTGTCCTCGCCGAGCACGATGACGGTGCCCGTTGCTGCATCGGCGGTGGCAGAGCTCCCGCCGAGCACGACGACGGTTCCACCGGCCGGAGCCGAATTGCCCTTCGGCGTGGGTTCGGCCTGCGTGCTGTCGCTGGAACGTTCCGCCTCGGATGCGTCGCCCGAGCGCGGTTCGTTCTCCTTGCGGCCGGCGGCATCGCCACTCACCGGGGATCCATCGGTCTTGGCTGGCTCGGTCCAGCCGTCATCGTCCTCGGGGGCTTCCTCCGCCCAGGCGGGCAGGACGATATGGGTGAAGCTGAAGGCGATAGCGAGGTAGGGTAGGGCGATACGAGGGTTCATGTCTTCTCCCCGGAGTTCGCCGTTCGTGCCCGCGGCCGCTCGCACTGTTCAAGGTCGCTTGGGCCCACCGTGACGTCTGCCCGAATCCGGCAGGACCAACGGCGCCCAGCCGGACAATCGGGGCCTTCCGGTGCCGGCCGGTCCCCGCTACGCTCCCGGACCGGACAACGCGTGAGGTCGAACGTGACGATGAACAAGACGTGGATGGTAGCAATCGGTGCGGCGTTCCTCGGCTGGGGGTGCGCCGCGCGACCGGCGGCGATGGACGTCTGCCACCAGCTCGAAGCGGCGGGTGTCGCAGCGGACTGCAAGGAGGGCAAACCCACCGGCGTCTACTCTGCCGCCAAGGGGGTGGCGGATTTCGAGGTGGTCGGTCTCACCGGCCAGAAGGGCCACGTCCTCACCTTCGGGCAGACGGGGACCTACGACAACACGGTGCGATCGTACACCGAGCTCGGGTCGCGCAGCGCCGACCATCGCTCCGGTAACCGCAAGCGCCTCGTCTTCGCGACCTTGCCGGAGCACGCCAAGGTCGAGGTCGCAGAGAAGATGGAGAAGGTCATCACCGAGCTCTGAAGCCGGTCGCTGGTTCTTGCGAGCGAGGGCGTTCATGATGAAACCGGCGACGTTCGGCGTGGCGATCGCGCTGGGAGCGCTCCTCACCGCGTGTGCGGGCGATGGGACTCCGCCCATGCTGTCGGTCTCGGGTAGCTCCGGGGGGACCGGCGCAGCTCCCACGGGTGGTACGGTGGCAACGGGCGGGCAGCTCGGCATTGGGGGAGCCGGGTCAGTGGTGCCAAGCGTATCCGGCAACGTCTATTCGTTCGACATTGGCAGCGTGAGCTTCGACGTGAACGCCGCCGTCGGGGCGAGGATCACCTCGCTCTCCGTCGGCGGTGTCGAGCTCCTCAGCGGGAGCGCTGTACACTCCGTCAACTACGGATCGACCTTCTGGACGAGCCCACACTCCGACTGGTACTGGCCGCCACCACCGACGATCGACGCGACCCCGTACACCGCCACGCTCGACGGGAACACCGTCACGATGACCGGCGGCAGCGAGCCCACGCTGGGGGTTTCTGTCTCCAAGACGTTCTCTGCCGACGCCGGGACCGGTTGGATAAGGCTCAGCTACGCGATCACCAACACGGCAACCGCCCCCAGAAGCTTCGCGCCTTGGGAAGTCACCCGCGTCCCGACGGGCGGGCTTGCATTCTTTCCCCGCGGGCCCGGCGGCGTCGCCGCAGACACGACGCTAGAGCACACCGAGGTCGCCACCGAGGTGTGGTTCGACTCCGCGACGCAGGGCCCTCAAGAGGCGAAGCTGGTCGCCGATGGTGGTGGCGGGTGGTCGGCCCACGCCGCGAGCGGGTACCTCTTCGTGAAGCGATTCCCTGATCTTCCCGTCGGCGCGGCTGCTGCAGGAGAGGCGGAAGTCGCTATCTATCTGGGGGTTGGGTACGTCGAGCTGGAGGTGCAGGGCGCGTTGACCGAGATTGCTCCGGGGGGCTCGTCCGCCTGGACCGTCGAGTGGAAGGTCGTGCCGATCCCGACCGGCATTAGCGTTGCCGGTGGCAGTGCCGATCTCGTCGCCCTTGCCACCGCCACCGTCGCAGGCTGAGCGGGCCTGGTTCGAGAGGCGAGTCTCGATTGGAGGCACCGGCGCGAGCGCGCGAACCCTTGCGGGCGCCGAGTCGGAGTATGCGGCCGGTCGTCCCGACCGGGCCGAGCGACTCCTGCGCGACCACCTTGCGAACCTACTCGAGGAGGTTCGCAAGGGTCACGGGCTCCCCGAACCGTCATTGCGCGACGCCATTCGCCTGAGCTTGCGCCTGGCGGCGAAGACCAGCAGGGGCGCCTGGTTCGACCATGCGATGGAGTTGATGCTGCTCACTCGCTACCGACCGGGCGAGGAGATCATTCCTGAGCTTCTTGACCGCGGTGGCTCGCTCGAGGTGGACCGTGTTCTGTTGACCCGTTTCGTCCGGGTGCTCGGCGGAGAGGAGGCCGGCTGTGCGGTCCCCGCGATCCAGCGTTTGGCTGTCCTGTCGGGAACGGCATCAAGCGATCCGATCCAGGTGGATCCGCCCTCCCGTGGGGACGAAATCCGGCTTGCACAGCACAAATAGGCGGGAAGGCCCAAACGGGGATACCATTTGGGCCTTCCCAGACAACGGTAGCGCGGAGGGGGGGGAAACGCGCAATCCGTTGAGAAAGGACACGCGGCTCGGCGGGGGGGATTGGGGGAAGGGGGACGCCCCACCGAGCTGCGTGCGAACACTGCGGCGGCAAGCGAACCGTCTTGGGTTCAACGTTGACGCCACCTTTTCCTTAAGCACGCTCCGTGCCATGGCTCTCAGCGTCGATTCCCACCATTTCGGGCGGGTTCGGACAAGCTCGCGTTGCAGTTCTGCGATTTCCGCCGCGCACCATCGCAAGCGCGGCCCCCCCAAGTCCAACCCGAGGTCGGGATGGAGCCGTCCCCGCCTCCGAACACCACGGCTGCACCACACCGAACACGCCCGAACGACCGCGCGCCTCGCCGGGAATTGGATGAATCCTCATTGGCGCCGTGTCGGTAGCCGGCCCTCGAGCACCGCCCGGACGATCCAAGCCAGGGTGTTCAGGGATACTGGCTTTTCCAGCAGGGCCGACGCCCCGAGGGCGAGCGCCCGCTCTTCCGTGAGGGTTTCGCTGAACCCGGTGCAGATGACGATCGGAAGGTCCGGCCGAACGGCGTGAACCTCGCGGGCGAGTCGATCACCCGTCATGTGCTGCATGGTTTGGTCAGTGATGACAAGATCGAAGGCATCCGGGGTCGCTCGAACCATCTCGAGCGCGGTGTTTGGGTTCGTTTCGCCGGTCGCGCGGTACCCGAGGCGTCCCAGCGAGAGCACCATCGGAGCGACCAGCGCTTCTTCATCGTCGATCACGAGGATCCGCTCGGTTCCGCGCGGAAGCAGGGAGGATGCCTTGTTCTGGACCGCGGTCGCCTCCGCGAGGCGCGGGAGGAGGATATCGAAGGTCGTTCCCTCGTCGAGCTGGCTCTTGACCCCGATGACACCCCCATAGCTTTCCACGATCCCGTGCACGACCGCCAGGCCAAGCCCCGTTCCGACCCCCTTGGCCTTCGTCGTGAAGTAGGGGTCGAAGATGCGATCCAGGTGGGTTGGCGCTATCCCGTGTCCCGTGTCTCGCACGGTGAGGCGAACATAGGCGCCTGGCGGGCAGTTGGGGACGATCGCGGTCGTCGGCTCAGCCACGTCCGTGTCTTCGATCTCGACGGTCAGCAGTCCGCCGTTCTCCCTCATGGCGTGTGCGGCGTTGGTACACAGGTTCATCAGCACCTGATGGATCCGCGTCGGATCCGCGACCACGCACCCGAGCTCGGTGGCCACCTCGGGTCGGATCTCGATGGTCCTTGGGATCGAGGCGCGCAGCATCTTCATTGCCTCGCGCACGATCGGGCCGATCTGGATCGGGCGGACCTCCTCGTCGCTGCGGCGGCTGAAGGCAAGGATCTGTCGCACCAGCTCGGTGGCGCGTGTGGCCGCCACCAGGACCTCCGAGAGGTGTCCCGCGACGACGCTGTCACGGGGCAGCGCCAGCAGGGCCAGCTCCGTGTAGCCCATCACTGCCCCCAGTATGTTGTTGAAATCGTGCGCGATTCCTCCGGCGAGGGTGCCCAGGGCTTCCATCTTCTGCGCCTGCTGGAGGAAAGACTCCAACCGGCGTTGCTCGCTCACGTCGAGGCCGACACCGAGGACGAAGGACATCTCCCCCGACTCGTCGCGCAGAGCGTTGGTGTGATAGAGGGCGGGAAACCGGCTGCCGGCGCGGCGACGGAGCATGATCTCACCGGAGTAGCCCTCGTGGCCCTGTCGCATCCGCTCGTAGGCCACGCGCAGCGCGGTGGCCTCCGGCTGGTCGAGCAGAGTGAAGAGCGACTGGCCAAGGATCTCTTCGCTTCGGTATCCGAAGGTGTTCTCCGCACCGGGACTGAACTCGACGATGTGGGGCGACTCGGCGTCGGCGTCGGTGATGACGAACGCGACGTTGGCCGCGCCTTCGAGGATCGCGCGCAGGCGCTGCTCACTCTGGCGCAAGGCCTCGTCGGTACGTTTGCGGTCGGTGATGTCGCCGAACATCACGGCCACTCGGCCCGGGGATGTTTGGAAGAGGTGCAGCTCGAGCGTGACGTCGCCCGAAGCTCCCGACCAGGTGAGCTCTGGGAGGTGGGTCGGCAAGCCGAGGGCCGCCGCGAGGCGGAAACGCTCGAGCACCGCCGGCTCGAGACCAGGAAAAGCCTCCTCGATGCCGGCGTTCGTCAGCTGCCGCACCGGCCGCCGGGTGATGCGTTCGGCGGCAGGATTTGCCTCGATGAGGACGAGCCGTCCATCTGGTCGCAGCTCATACACGTGCATTCCCATCGGCGATTCGTGGATGATGTTCCGGGAACGCTCCTCGGACTCCAGCAGCTCCGTCTCCATCGATCGACGTTCGAGCGAGGTAGCTGCTGTTTCGGCAACCGCGTTGATGAGCTCCAGCTCCTCGGGCTGCCAGGACCGGTCGACGTTAGCCATCACCAAGCCGAGGAGTCCGCGAACGCCCGAAGCGGAGTCGAGGAGCAGGACCAGGACCGAACAGGAGCCTTCAGGGCAGAGCGCCCGCTGCATCGGCAGGACCGCTGGGTCGGGGTCGCATCGATTGCTGGGGCAGGCCCGGCGCTTGGTGACCGTGGCGACGAGGGCACGGACCTCGGGTGCGCTGAGCCGCTCGATCTCGGCCACCTCGATCGCGATCTCCGGTTGCGCCCAGTCTGCTACTCGCCAGAGCGCATCGCCCCCGTCTGCGAGCGTCAGCACGAAAGCCCCGTCGACCCCGAGGAGCACGCAGAGCTCCTCGAGCGCGGACCGCAGGCCGGCGGGGAGTGCGTCCGGAGCCAGCGACGGCAACCGTGATGCCGCGCGGGTCATGAGCGGTACGAACCCCGCCACGCGAGGGGTGCCGGACGGGCCACCGAGCAGGAGCGCCGCCATCTCCCAGCCCCCGTCCGCAACGGATCGGAATCGACAGAGGGCACGTCGCGGTGTTCTCTCGCCATGGTGGAGGTGAAGCTCGATCGTCGATCCCTCGACTTGGCAAGCTACCAGCGCCGCGGCCAGTCGAGTTGCCTCGGTCGCCGCGACGAGATCCGAGACGCTGCGACCGTGTAGCTCGCTCGCGCTTCCCCCGAGCACCGACCACTCAGCGTTCGTCTTGACGATGCAGCGCGATGCATCCAGCGTGGCGAGCAAGACCGGGCTGTCAAGCCAGCGGTCCGGTGGGTGGTTCGGGTTGCTCACCTGGCTCTCCACGACCAAGCCGGCTCGAAGCGCAGAACCTCACGCCAGCGCTTGCCTCCGTTCGAGCCGCCAACCGACGGTGCCATCACGCCCACGGACGTCACATCATTCCCAATCGCCGTCGCAGGCGGAAAGCCGGCTCACTCACCCAGAAACGCAGCAGGTCCTCAGCGACTCGCATCGCGAGGGCCACCTCAACCCCCGTCCGGCCGGAGACATCTCCCTCGCTGCGTCGGATGATTTCGATGCTGCCGGGGAGATCATCGGTCACGACCACCGCCGCGCGCGCTGCCGTGACGTTCGCGCGGTGGATCCATTCCGCGAAGTCCCGAGCCGGCCCCGTGGCGAGTTGTCCCGCTCGTTCCTCGAGCGCGCGCCGGGTGCGGCGTCCCAGGAGGCGCGCGATCTTGCGACCCTGCTCGGTCACCGATCCGCCATCGAGCCGTGTGGGGACGTTCACCCCCACCGCGGCGGCAGCGCCCGCGACGATGAGCTCGATCTCTTCGGATGGGAGTCGACAGAGGACGGGGACTCGGCGGGTGATCTCCGCCAGGGCGCGGGCCAGCAAGAACACCTGCTGCGGCTCGGGCAGCGCCGCGACGAAGGTGGGGACGATCAGGCTGACCGGATCCGTGAGCTCCAGGATGACGCTGCCGAGGTTCGCGCTGTGCTCGAAGAGCTGGTGGTCTGCGACGCCGAAGATGGCGGCTACCCGGTCGCTCAGCGAGCGGAGCGGGTGGCCGGAACGTGTCGTTATCCGATCTCTCGTCGCGAGCCCATAGCGGGCAAGGTCTGGCGGATAGAGCTTCGGAAGTGCCTCACCCGCGAGCGCGAGCACTTCGAGTGCAGGGTCACTACTGCCCAACGGGTCCAGGGCGTCGATCTCCTCGACCGTCATCGAACCCACCGGTGCGAGCCCGGCACGACACGGCACCGTCGCCAGGCGTGCCCGATCCGACTCGGTGGCAGACCCGATGGCCACTAGCGGGGCCAGCGCCAGCGTGGCATCCGCAGATCGCTGCATCTTGGTGAGGATCGCCGACAGGCTGCGCCACGCCGGAGCGCGCGTCACCTGCAGCTCGAGCACACGCCGAAGGGCGTCGGCGGCACCTCCGAGGTCGCCGGCGTGCTCGAGCCGCACCGCGCGCGCTGCATGGAGTTCGGGATCGTCGGGGCGCGACGAGATGCCGCGGTCAAGGACGCGGAGGGCCTCGTCGTTCTGGCGGAGCTCGTCTCCCAGCACCCGGCTCATCTCGAGCTCTACTTGCGACGTCGCGTTACTGTCCGCGCCCACCTCTCTGAGGAAGCACTCGAGCGCATTCACGTAGCTTCGCCACGCCGGTGGGTGTCCGTTCTGCTTCTGCTCGAGGAGCAGGGATCGATACTCGTGGGCGGCCCGGCCATCTAGGCCCAACACGGCGACGGCAGCCTCGAGCTCGCGTTGTGCTTGCGTGGTATTGCCACGGGCCCGCTCTACCATCGCCAGCGTGACGCGCGCCTCAGCCGCCTCCGATGCGTTGGTACTGCCGCCAATTACCTGCTGGGCGGTCTCCGTGGCTGCATCGTAGCGCCGCGACCGGAGCTGGAGGGACAGCAGGCGGAGGAGCGCGGGGCGACATTCGGGCTGGCTCGTGAGCACCGCGTTCACGTGGGCGAGGGCGCGGTCCGGTTCCTGCAGGTACTCCTCGTGGATGGCCGCCAGCCGGAGGTGAACGTCCACGCGCGTGGCGTCGTCGGTGGACTGCGCCAGGGCTTGCGCGAGGCGACGGGTCGCCTGCTCCCACTGCCGATCTCGAACCAGGAGCTCGGCCTCACCGAGGAGCGCGCGGACGTGACCCGGCGACTCATTGAGGACGCGCTCGAAGGCAGCGAGCGCCGCGGGAACGTCCTGCCGGTGCTCGTACTGAAGCTGGGCGATCGCGAGCCAGAGCTCGTCGCGCCGTTCGCGGCTTCGTGCGCGCTGCGCAGCGTGGGTCAGGGCGTCGAGCAGGGTCGGGACTTCGCCGGCCGCCACCAGTGCCTGTTCAAGCTGCCGCGCTGCGATCCCGTGGTCGGGCGCCATCTCCAACGCGCGCTGCAGGCATGCGAGCGCTCGCGCCGTGTCACCGCCCGCTTGGGCGATACCGGCCGCTCGCACGAGCAGGCTAGCGGCCGTATGGGGATCGTTCAACACTTGCCGGGCGTGCACAGCGGCTTCTTCGAGCAGGCTGGCGTCCGTGTGCCGTTCGGCGATGCGCCCGAGGCCGAGGGCCGCCGCATGATCATCGGGGTCCTTCTCCAACGCAGCCCGGAACAGCGACAGGGCCGCCGACGGGTCGGCGGTCTCCAGAGTCTCTGCGAGGCGGGTTTGGTGAGACGCTGCCATGGCCGGCTCCACCAGCATCGCCGAGAGCTTGGCGTCTACCTGGGCGAGAAGCTTGCGATCCCCCTGCACGAGGCTCAACTCCTCGAGGGCGACCAGCGCCGGGATGTCGTCCGGATCGAGCTTCAGGATGGCGAAGTAGGTGCCGCGGAGCGCGTCGGGCTCGGCGCCGGTGTGGTCGCGCTGGATGCGCGCCAACCGGTGCAGGACCGCGACGCGAGCTCCGAGGTCGGTGAGCACCCCATCGAGCGCCGTACAGACGGAAGCCGCGCGGTCCCAGGCGCGTTCACTCACGTACAGCACTTCGAGCGCTCTCAGGGCGCCGAGGTGTCGCGGGTCACGGGCAAGGACCGCCTCGAAGCAGCGGATAGCCCCGCGGGCGTCGTTCAAGTCGTCGCGGCGGATCATCCCCTCCCGGAGGAGCTCGGCGATGGCGATGGCTGGTTCCGCTGCCCCCTCCGCAGACGCGGAGAGCGCGTCCGCGAGGCGGGGAGCGAGTCGCGCCACGGCGAGCAGGCGCAGGCGGCCATCGAGCGCGGGTCCGAAGCGCGGATCCTCGGCGAGCGCGCGCTCGTAGCTTGCGAGCGCCTTCGTCCCGTCATTCAGTCGAGACTCCAGCAGCTCGCCGATGCGCGTGGCGGCGCGGGCCCGTTCGGCTGGGGTGTCCAGGAGCGGTAGCCCCTGCTCCAACATCGTCACGAGCTCTGCCCACTTCTCTGCCGCCTGCAGGCAGCGCTCGAGGGCGCGTCGCGCGGGACGATGGGTGGGTTGCGACTCGACGGCCTCTCGGTACAAAACGAGCGCTTCGTCCGCGCGCCCCAGCTGGCGCTCTGCGAGCGCCGCCATCTTCATGCGCAGCGCGGCGGCAGCCGGTCCCGCCGGCGTGGTCTTCAGTTCCCGCCGGTAGGTGTCCGAAAGATCATCCCATCGGCCGTGGCGCTCGTGGAGTCGCGCCAGACTGGCCAACGCCGGGAGGTGTCGGGGCACCAGGGAGAGGACGCGCTTGAACCGCTCCAGCGCGCCGTCGAGGTCGTCCAGGTGTTCGGCGAGCACCTCACCGGCGCGGTGCAGGAGGTCGGCGTGGGCGTCCTTGTCGCTGGTCTGCAAGGCCTCGGTCTCGATTGCGTTCACCAGCTCTCGCCAGGCTTGCGCTCGTTCGGCGGCTCGCTGCCAGGCGATGATCGCCCCAAGGTGCTTGCCATCCTCCTTGAGGACGCGCTTGTAGGCCTCGATGGCGCGCGCCGGCGTGCGCAGTGCGTCCTCGAGGTATAGGCCGATCTCGAACAGGTGAGCGATCCGGGTCTCGGCATTGGGTGCGAGATCGACGGCACGCTCGTGGAGCTCGACGAGCTCGCGGAATCGAGACTGCTGCTCCAGCAGTCTGGCCAGGGCGCGGAAGGATGGCTGGTGGTTGGGCAGGACACCGAGAGCGCGCGAATAATGCTCGACCGCCGCGTCGGGGCGATTCAGGCGCTCCTCGTAGAGCTCGCCGATCATCGCGTACCAGGCGGCACGGCGGCTGGCATCACGGGCCGCGTCAGCAGCTGCCGACAGGGTCGCGATCAGGGGTTCCCACTGGGCCTTCCTTCGGTAGAGCCGCTCTAGGGCAGCCACCGTCGGCAGATGGGTGGGGTCGACCGCCAGCGCGCGGAGATACCATTCGATGGCGGTGTTCTCGGCGTCGAGGTGGCGCTCACACGTCTCCGCGACACCATGCAGCAGGACGACCTGCTCGCTCGGGGTCGCCGAATGCTCCACGAGCTGCTCCTGAACGCGCACGAAGCCGTCGTAGCGCTGTGCGGTCTCGTAGGAGCGAGCGAGCTCGTTGAGGATGACCGTATCGCTGGGCGTCGCCTCGACCGCACGCTCCAAGGCTCGAACACCGTCGTCGAGCGATCCGAGATGGTCGATGTGGACGCGGGCAACTCGGTACAGCGCCAACGCGCGCACGTGAGGATCCTCGGTCTGTGTGGCTTCGAGTTCGAGGACGGAGACGAGCTCGCGCCACCGCCGCTGGCGATGGTCGAGATCCTTGAGCGCCAGCAGGGCAGCCGGCGCGCGCGGGTCTTGCGTGATGGCCGCCTGGTAGAGCTCCGTGGCGCTGGCGGCGTCGTTCTGCCGCGCCTCCGCCAGGCGCGCGCGCTCGGCCAGCATCGCCGCCCGCTCGCGGGCATCCGTCACGGTGGACACGCGAAGGTCCAGGGTGTGATCGAGCGCCTCCCAGGCCTCGTCGAGCGTTTGCAGCTGGGCGAGTGATTCGACTACCGCGGGTGAGCCGGGGGCGAGCTCCACGGCTTGTGCCAGGGCGGTGAGCGCGGCCTTGCGTCCGTGCAGTCGGTATTCCAGGAGGAGTGCCTTCTCGTGGATCAGCCAGGCCCTGCGGACGGGGTCTGACGTGAATCGCGCCTCGGCATCGAACTGCGCGATGGCAGCCTGGAAGTTTCCCAGCTGGAGCAGGACGCGGCGGGCACCGTGGATCGAGGGCAGGTGGTCCGGCGTCGCGGCGAGCGCCTTCGCGTAATGCTCGGAGGCGCGCGCGAGGTCTTTGAGCGGGCTTTCACACAGGCGAGCGCATTCGTAGTGGAGTCGCCCCAGACGAGCGCGTTCGGGCTGGTTCGCGAGTGCGCGCTCGAAGTGCGCCAGGAGCGCCCGGGCCCGATCCTCCGCGCTTTCGGCGGCGGCCCCGACGACCAGCCAGCCGTCGAGCGTCGGCGGCGGCTCCGATCTCACGAGTCGCGCCGGGGGAGGAGGACCAGCCGTCGGTGCGGGGAGGGAGGTCAAGGGCGGAGCGCCGGGCGCCGCTGGTGGGCGTGGCGCCCGTGGCGGGCGCGGCGGCGGGGGCGCCACCGGCATCGACGGTACGGCCACCGGCGGCGGGGGCGGAGTAGGCGGCCGTGGCGGCGGTGGAGGTGGGATCGGGGCGCGAGAGGGGGGGTGCGGTGGCTGCGGCATTTGGCTGGCCGTGCCGCGACGCGGTGGCGGTGGCGGCGGCGGTAAGCTCCTCGGTCGCGGCGGAGGTGGGGCCTCGCGATTGCCTTCCGTCCGATTCGTACCCGAGCCGAGCAGGACCTCGTCTGCCGCGCCCATGGCCCCGGCGGGCTCGGCTGGTCTGTTCGAGCCAGGCCCCGCCCGGCCGCTTTGGGGCCGTGGCTGCGGGTTCGCGTCACCAGCCGGGGAGGGACGAGGGCGCGGCACGGGAGGGTGGGAGCGCCTCGAACCGTCGGGCCGCGGCGGTTGCGGCGGCGCGCTCTTCGGTTCGGAGCGAGGTTTGTCGTCGGCCATGTCGAATCCGGCGGAAGCCTAACATGGCAAATCGCCGTGCGGCGACGCGTTTTCCGGTGAGCCGGCCCGGCCCGCACGCGCCCTTCCCTCCCTCGTCAAGGGAGCCGGTCCCCCTGCCCGACACGCGGAGTTTTTGGCTCCGTGCTGTCGGATCGGTGGCGCCTGCCCCGAACCGGGGTTGATTTCCCGACTCGCCCCAGGATGATGCGGCCGTGGCTTGGCCGGCTCATCGCCGCCACGATCCAAGCTCCACGGAGTGTCCCGATGAAAGCAGGCCTCGTTGGCTTCGGCCAGAGCGGCAAGACGACCTTCTTCAATTCCCTGACCGGACAGAGCGCGCAGACCGGGGGCGGTCGGGGCGACAAGGCCAACCTTGGCGTGATCAAGGTTCCCGATACGAGGATCGACCGCCTCTCCGGCATCTTCAAGCCGAAGCGGACCGTGTACGCCGAGGTCCTCTTCGTCGATGTGCCGGGCTCGCGCGGCAAAGGGGGCGGCTTCGATTCGGCCACCGTCACTGCCCTGCGCGAGGCCGACGCACTGGTGCTCGTGCTGCGGGGGTTCGCGGGCTTCGACGGGCTGCCACCGGATCCCGTGCGGGAGCTTGCGGACTTCGAGTCCGAGTTGATCCTCAACGACCTTGTCATGGTGGAGCGTCGGCTGGAACGGCTGAAGAAGGAGGCGGGCCACGACCGAGAGAAGGTGGTTCTCGACAAGCTGAACGCCGCGTTGCAAGCGGAGATCCCGTTGCGCCGGGTCGACCTCGCTCCCGAGGAGGAGCGCGAGGTGACGTCCTTCGCGTTCCTTTCTCGGCGGCCCTTGCTGGTGGTCCTGAATGCTGCGGAGTCGGAGGTGGCAGCGGGAGTCCCGGCGGAGCTCGAAGCGGCCGCGGCCGACCGGCAACTCGGCGTGATGATCGCGTGCGCGTCCATCGAGGCCGAGGTGGCTTCGCTTGTTCCCGAGGAGCAACGGGAGTTCTTGGCGGACCTCGGGGTGGCCGAGCCGGCCGCCGCCCGCCTGATCCAGCGTGCCTACGCCCTGCTCGACTACATCAGCTTCTTCACGGTCGGTGAGGATGAGGTCCGAGCGTGGCCGGTCCGGCGTGGGAGCAAGGCGCCGCGAGCGGCGGGGCGGGTACATTCGGACATCGAGCGCGGCTTCATCCGCGCCGAGGTGATGCGCTACGACGAGTTCGTCCAGGTCGGGTCCGAGGCGAGGATGAAGGATCTCGGGAAGCTTCGAATCGAGGGAAAGGAGTACGTCGTCCAGGACGGTGACATCGTGCATTTCCGCTTCAACGTGTGACGGCTGTCCATGCTCCTACCCATGGTCCCGTCGGGAGGGGTGGGCGGCGCGGTGACAGGGTCTGCGCCGCGCTGTCGCTGGTGCAGGGACGCGGCGGTTGCGCTACCAGAGGAACGCCGCGCCGCGCACGCCGCTCGCGTCGCCGTGTGCGGCACGGCGGAAGCGGGTGGCACACTCGCCACCGAAGACATGACCGGCGACGGCCGCGGGGAGCCTCGCGTACATGGAATCGAGATTCGACAGTCCGCCTCCGATCACCACGACGTCGGGATCGAGCAGATTGACGACGGTAGCGAGGGAGCGAGCGAGGCGCGACTCCCACCGGCGAAGGGTCCGTGCGGCTTGGTCGTCGCCCCCGGCGCAGCGGCGTACGATCTCGGGACCAGGGATCGCCTGCCCCGTCTGTCGCCGGTGATCGTCCACGAGACCCGGCCCCGCGATCCACGACTCGATGCAGCCGCGCTTCCCGCACATGCACCAGGGCCCGGGGTATTCGTCGGGTTCGGGCCACGGGAGCGCGTTGTGACCCCATTCCCCGCAGACGCCGCTCGGGCCGGCCCAAGGGTGACCCTCGATCGCCAGGCCGGCACCGCATCCGGTGCCGATGACCGCGGCGAAGACCATCCGCGCCCCCGCCCCGGCCCCGTCGCGGGCCTCGGACGCCGCGCAGCAGTAGCCGTCGTTCGCGCACCGGACCTCGCGGTTCAGCGTCTCTTCGACGTCGCGGCGAAATGGCATGCCATTGAGCCATTCGCGATTCGCGTTCCTGACCAGGCCCGTCGCGGGGACGATGGTTCCCGGCAGACCGACGCCAACCGTCGCCGCCCCGTGGCGGGCCTCGAGTTCCCTCACGAGCGTCGCGACGAGCGCGATCGTGGGTTCATAGGCGGTTGGGGTGGCGAGGCGGCGGCGCTCCATTTCGCGCCCCGCCCCATCGAGGAACAGCCCCTCGATCTTGGTGCCGCCGATGTCGATGCCGATGCGACCGCCGCTCATCCACGGCGAGCCTACACCGGAAGCCGCCGCGGTTGAGGGCGGTTTCCGCCCGACCTGCAAGGATTGCTGGACGCAGATCGGCGAAGCGGCGCAGCACCACCGGCCTTCACGTACCTGGGGGCGGCGGTGCGCGCCCCCCTCGACGCGACCGAACCTCGGCGGATTCTGGCCAGTCCCAGGTGCAGATTGGCGGCTTCGGCGCCTATCCCTGCGTGCCGCCCCAATCAACCCGCGGCTGCTACCCGATTGCGGCCGCTGTTCTTGGCCAGATAGAGCCGCCGGTCGGCGACTTCGACCAGCTCCTGCCCTCCGTTCTCGTCAGTGGGTTGCAGGGAGGCACACCCGACACTGATCGACACGGGGATGAGCGTGCCTTCATGATGGACCTGGGCAGTGGCCACGGCGGCCCGCAGTCGTTCCCCCACCCGCGCCGCGGACTTCAGGTCCGAGCCGCGGAGGAGGACCACGAACTCCTCCCCGCCAACCCGGGCAAAAATGTCCTCGGTCCGTAGCCGCTGCATCACGATCGCCGCTACACGCCGCAGCACCGTGTCACCCGCCGGGTGGCCGTGCGTGTCGTTGACCTGCTTGAAGTGGTCGAGGTCGAAGAGGACGAGGCCGACCTCGGTCGCGTGTCGGATGGCATAGGCCACCTCGGCCGTGAGACGCTCCTCGAAATGTTGCCGGTTGTAGGCTCCGGTCAAGGCGTCTCGCTTGCTCGATTCGTAGAGCTGCCGGAGGACATCCTCCTGATGAACGTCCACGCAGGTGTACCGGAAGGCTACCCGCGGCCCGAGCTGCAGCGTGTCTCCGTCCGCGAGCACGGCGGCGGTCGTCTTGGCGCCGTTCACGAAGGTTCCGTTCCGAGAGCCTCGATCCTCGACGTGGTGGTGCCCCTCGCGCCAAATCACCGCCGCGTGCACCCGGCTGACACCGGGATCGTTCACGCTGATCGCGTTGGAGGGGTGCCGACCGAGGAGCACCTCGTCATCACCCAGGGAACGGACGTCTCCTGCCTCGGCGCCATCGAGTCGCAGAAGAAGGATCCGGTCGCGCGCGACGGGCGCGGTGAAGAATGCATCGACCTCGGTCGATCTCGGCTCGTCCGTGTCGCGGCTTCCCTCGGGCAAGATGGATCGGAAGGTCAGCGATGCCCGGCCGCTCGACAGGGGCGGCTCCGACCGGTGGGGCAAGGTCGCAGCGGGCACGGCGATTCTGACCGCGGGGGCGTCCGCCGGTGGTTCGGGCGGCATCATCGCAGCACGCCCGGCTTCCGCGTCGGTGACATCGCACGAGGTCTCCGCGACGCGGACCGCCGGCATCGTGGGGACCGTGATGGCCGTGGCGAGTGAGCGTTTCTGCGCTGCACCCGCTTCGGGCGTGGTGGTCCCGGCCGGAGGCGACTTGTCCTTCCCAGTCACGAGTGCAGCATGCCACGAATCCGCGCGTCTTGTCAGACGCCGCCGAGCCGACCCATCGAGGACCGAGCCGCGCGTCGGTTGCCGCGAGGACGGCGAAATCGGCCGCCACGACGGTTCGGTGCGAGTCAGGGTTCGACGGTCTGTTCCGCGCCAGGGTCGGCCCTCTGGCCCCGCGGCCCGGTGCAAACTGCCATTGGCTGCGGGAGGAGCCATCCGATAGAAGGCCACGAGCCGACGTCTTCGTGGGGAACGAGCCTCGCGGCTGGACCTTTCGGTTTGGCCGAGGGGTCGCGAAAAGCGGAGAGCGGTGATATACGAAACCAGCACCGCGAGGACAGAACGATGATCGATGAGGCTCTCGGTGAGCTCCGCACCGCTACTGGCAAGACAATCGAGGCCCTCAGGCGGGAATTGGGGAGGCTCCGGACCGGTCGAGCGCACGCTGGGATGCTCGACTCGATTCGGATCGACTACTATGGGCAGTCAACGCCGCTCGCGCAGATGGCGACGATCGCGATCCCCGAGCCTCGGCTCATCACCGTCAAGGCGTGGGAGAAGAAGCAGGTGCAGGCGATCGACAAGGCGATCCGGGAGAGTGATCTGGGCTTCAATCCGCAGGTTGACGGTGACCTGATCCGTATCCCGGTGCCCCCGCTCAGCGAGGAGCGCCGTCGCGATCTGGTGAAGATCGCCAAGCGCACCGGTGAGGAAGCCAAGGTGGGGATCCGAAAGGCGCGGCACGAGTGCATCGACCTCCTGAACGAGATCAAGAAGGAGGGAGATGCGAGCGAGGACGTCGTGGAGAGGGCCAAGAAGAAGGCCGAGGACGTCGTGCACGAGGCCGTTGCCGAGGTGGACAACGTGGTCGCGGCCAAGGAGAAGGACATCCTCGTCGTCTGATCCTGAGTGGTGCGCCTCCCTGGGGTCCCATTGATCGCCTTCCGGTCCTGCGTCGCTGTGGGCGAACCACGTGAAGAATTCGGCGGCGGCAGTCGATTGGGGCGGGGACTCAAGGTGAGACGAACCGGGGGAAGCGGGATCCCGGTGGGGCTCATCTCACCCTGCGTTCACCTCTGGCCGACCTCATCTCCGAGGGAGCGCGCGGCCCCGGAGGCGAAACGCCGGGGTACGGCGCCGAGGCGTACCGTCGGAGGCGGGACCAGCGTGCGACGGCGGCCGCACTCGCGGCTCGACAATCCGTGGATCCCCAGGTGACCGAGGGAGGCGTACGCCCGAGGCGGTGGCAGTCCTAGAGCAGCAACCAGGTTGATTGCTGCGTCAAATCAACAACCTAGAGCACCGGACCGGCAGCAGATCTCTCCAGAGGCAGCGCTGGAAACGCGTCCTCGCCTCGCGCGGACGCGTTTCCAGCGCTGTCGTTGCTGTTGGTAACCTGATCGGTGCTCTAGCGAGGTGGCGAATCCGAGCGGTCGCCGTTCTCCGCGGCTTACTTCCCCGCCCTTCTTGACAATGGCCAGTGTGGCGTGAAACCTTTTAGAGAACGGCATCGCGGACGTCCGTGGGGCGTATGGTGGCAGAAGAAGACCGAGTTCGCTTGCGTGCGGTGGCAGCTGGCATCAGCGACGTGGGGCTTCAGCGTGACCACAACGAGGACAGCTTCGCGATCCTGAACGATCAGGAGCTCTACGTCGTCGCCGATGGCATGGGTGGGCATCGCGCCGGCGACGTGGCGAGCCGGCTCGCGATCGATGCGATCGTGGATTTCTTTCGCGCGACGGCTGTGGAGGATGTCACCTGGCCATTCCACTTCGACTCCAGGCTGTCGGAGGAAGAGAACCGGCTGCTGACGGGGATTCGGATCGCGAACCGGCAGATCATCGAGCGAAGCTCGCGGCTGCGCGAATGCCACGGGATGGGTACGACGGTGGTGGGCGCGCTCTTCAGCTCCAAGAAGCGCCGCATGTTCATCGGGCACGTCGGTGATAGTCGCGCCTATCGCATCCGGGGGGGCGAGATCCGGCTCATGACGCGCGACCACTCACTCGTGAATGACTACCTCCTGGCCATGCCAGAGCTCACCGAGGAGCAGCGGAGCGAGCTGCCGAAGAACGTCATCACCCGGGCGCTCGGGATGCAGGACCACGTGACGGTGGACCTCCAGAGCGACGAGTGCCAAAAAGGAGATGTCTATGTCCTCTGCTCCGACGGATTGAGCGGGATGATCGAGGACCAGGAGCTCCTGGACGTCGTGCTCGGGACGCCGGATCCTCCGGATGCGTGCCGGCGTCTGGTCGGGATGGCGAACGAGCACGGGGGCGAGGACAACATCACCGCGGTCATCGTTCGTATCAGCTCGGTGGCGACCGAGACGCTGCGCCCGGAGAGCGCAGAGGCGAAGAAGGCGCCCTTCGAGCCTGTCCTCGGGGGGCGGCCGCTGGTGCCGGGAGCCGGGGGTGCCGACCACCGTGCGGCTGAGGTCGCGAAAGCGCCGCCGTCGGCACCCGAAGGTGGTGACGCTGCCGCGGTGGCTCCGGCTGCCGACGCCCCGACCCCCTCGGACGGCGCGACCGGAACCGGGCAGGTCTCTTCTGGATCGGCGGACTCGGAACCGGTCGAGCGGGAAGGGTGAGTGACCAGCTCGTTCGGGCGGATCGCGGCATGTCCTCGCAACCGTTTCGGCTGACGGGGACCGACCGGTGGCCGACTGAGCGGGGACCTCTCGGTTCGCTCTCCCTCCTCGACCACCGCGGGGAATTCAGCTTTCGCAGTTCTCGAAGACGAACGCAGCGTGAAACTCGCACGAGTACCCGGGATTGGATCCCTGGATCGTGTTGATGCAGCTCACGCTGGCCCACACCTTCCCCTCGCCGATCTGCTGGACCGGGCTCACGGTGAAGGTGCAGTCGGTCGACCTGATGGAGTCTGCGAACGGCGCGACGAAGTTCGCCTGGCCGGTGCCGGTGTAGCTTTGCTCCCCCGTCGACTCCACGTTCCCGTTCACGAAGAACGCGGTCGTGCCCTGCCCAACCGATCCTGTAATGGAATAGCCGGACCCGGATCGGGAGACTCGACAGTCGACGTTGGCGTCGTTCTTTCCATCCTCGACGCGAGTACCGACGGTCGTGTCCGTCGTCATCTCCGGGCCCGGGATGTTGACGGGAATGACGTAGGGGCCGACCCCGCACCCGCCGGTGCTGGGGGCGATTCTCACCGCCGCGCGGGGAGTGGCGCCGGGGGAGTCGGTACAGGCAGCGAGGGCAACGAGCACGAGCGCGGGGCCAGACGAGATGAACACCCGCGGGAAGCGCGCGTACGGCCGGCCAGGTCCAGGGTGACGACGGGTCATGGGATTCCCCTTCCGGTTGGTCTTCGTCGTCTCTTTAGCCCAATCCCCGTATGAAACAAATGGGCAGTGCAATCAGGACGTTCGACGTCACGGCCTCAAGGGACCAGGACCATGCGCTCGGCCCGGCCTCCGCGTTGGGAAGAGGAGGAGACCGCCTCGTCCGGCCGCCGCAGGCCGCGGGTCCAAGGAACGGCCAGGCGGGCGCGGCCAAATCCACTGGCTTCCAGCGAGCTCAGCGTTCGGCGTCGGCCCGGCGCGCCGATCTCGGGTGAGTGACGGGAATTGAACCCGCGACACCTGGAGCCACAATCCAGTGCTCTACCACTGAGCTACACCCACCAAGGGGGTCGGCGTCCGCGGGTGCGGTACCGACCGCTGCGAGGCCGAGGGTTTAGCCGAGGACGAGGGCTTCGGCAAGGGATCCCCGGGGTCGGTGGCCGCCCCAGGGTGAAGTTCGGGGCCGCGCCGGCCGTAGCGCCGGTGCGAGGTTTACTCCGCGACCGTTGCCCGATACCCTGCGCAGTCGATGGGATCGCTCCGGCCGCGATGCGTACCGGCACGTTTCCCAGTCTCGCATCGATAACGGAAGGGGTCGAGGCCAATGCGCGGGAAGATCATCGCCGTCAACGCCGGCATCCTCCTCTTGGTTGGGCTGCTCACCTATGCACTCCTCGCGAGCTCCCTCGCGGGGGTTCTGCAGAACCAGATCGAGCGCAAGCAGGAGGTGGGGAGGTCGCTTCGTGGTGCCGCTGCACAGCTGGCGCTCGATGGGCTGCGGGTCGAACGTTGGCTTTCCACCCGAACGACCGGGAAGGACGTTCGCGCGGTGTATGCCGGCGGCACCGAGTCGGCGCGGCAAGAGGCCGCCACGGTCCAAGCGAACGAGCTCTACAAGGCCGCGATTGCCGAGCCGAATTTCGAACGAATGGCCCCGAACCTGGTGTTGTTCGTGGACGCGCGCGGCGTCGCCATGGGGCGAAACGGCTCGAATCTGATGCGCGGGGAGAAGATCGCGGACGCCCATCCGTCCCTTGCGGAGGCGTTGAAGACGGGCGTAACCACAAGCGATCTTTGGGTACATCGCGGACGTCAGGAGCAATGGTTGGCAAGCTATGCACCCGTCCACGGAGACGATGGCAACATCGTCGGCGCGGTGATCGTCGGGACGCCGCTCACCGACGACCGGCTGGCGCGGACGAGCGAGCTTTCCAGCGGCTATCTCCTTTTTGCCGCGGTCGTCGAGGGCGAGCGGCTCGAACTGCTCGCCAACAGTCGCAAGGCGCCGCCGGCCGTCGTCGCGGGGGTCACGCAGCCAGCGGTCGCCGCGCTCGCCAGGACCGCCATCGAGGACCGGAAGACGAGCGGAGGCGACGTAACGAGCGCCGGTCACATCGTTGGGGTCACTCCGCTCATCGGCTATGGAAGTCGTGGGGTTCTGGTGGCGGCGGTCCCGGCCTCTCTGGTCGCCAGCCTTGCCGGTGAGCTCTGGCCAGTGTTCGCGGTGACCGCCCTCGGGCTGATCCTGGTCATCGTGGCGGGATACCTCCTTGGCAATTACTTTCAGAGTCCAATCGGCCAGATCGAGGAAGGTCTGCTGGCGATCATCAACGGCCGTACTGACATCCGCTTCGAGCTGGAGCACGCGGAGCTCGGCGGCCTCGTGTTCCGAATCAATTCGCTGCTCAACGCCCTCATGGGCGTCCCCGAGGACACGACGGACGAGCACGGTCGGCCATCCGCGGCGCCATCTGCCGGTCATTTTCAGGACGCGCTCGGGGTGGACGAGAGCTCGATTCATGCGCAGAACGTGGACCCTGGCTACGCCGAAGCCCTCGCCGCAGAGCCAGACGACGCTTACTACGAACGGGTCTTTCGCGACTACCTGGCCGCGAAACGGGAGGTTGGCGATCCCGTGGAACACATCACGCGCCCCGCGTTCACCCAGAAGCTCCAACAGAGCGAGGCGGAGGTGTCGCGGAAGCACGGTCGACCTGTTCGGTATCGGGTCGAAGTGCGCGGCAACGCCGTCGTCCTCATCGCCATCCCCCTCCGTAGCTGAGCGCGCATCGAGGGTACGGCCGTCCCTCGCCGCAATCCCCTGACCCGGCGGCGGCGGAACCACACAGGCCATCAGCGGTCAGGTAGAACGCGGAGACCCTGACTGCTGACGCCGGACTGCTGATGGTCACGAGAACATCGAGGGACATTCTGCCAGGTCCGGCCAAGATCACACCGCCAAGGGACCAGACTGGGCCCATACCCCATGCTGGCGGAGCAGGAACCAAGCAGGCCGGCGGGGGTCAGCGGTTGGCTGTCGGGCAAGACGCGGAGAAGGAGGCGTGCGGCATGGCGGACTGGGAGGCGCGAAATCCAGGGTGAAGACACTCCCTAGAGACCCCCCCACGGGGATTCGCTCAGTGGGTTGGGTGGGCTCTCCCTACCCGCCCTCGAATGGAGAGCGCCGGGAGATAGCGCCTGCGCGGCGACGGTGCATGAGCTATAAGCCCATCCGCCGGCGCGCCCTTGGTGCCGCCGGGCGAAGGCGCCATGGGTCTGTTCGACATCTTCAGCAGCAAGAAGTCTTCCGAAGGGGCAAGCAAGAAGAAGACGGAACGTGAGCTCTCGCGCCTGGCGCGGCTCGCCGCCGACAAGATGGCCCAGAACTTCGACCGGCAGGAGGCGATCGAGCAGCTCGCTGCGATGGGAACTGCGGAGAGCGCGGCCGCCCTCCTGAAGCGCTTCAACTGGTCGATGGATCCCTCGATCACCGACCACGAAGAGAAGGAGGCCGCGGCGCGCGGGGTCGTGAACGCGGGCAGTGCAGCGCTCGAACCGCTTCGGGTGTATGCGGGCAACGCCGAGAGCCTCACCTGGCCCATCAAGGTCCTCCGCCAGATCGTGCCAGCCGAGGATCTGGTGGACGAACTGCTCGGGGTACTTGATGAATTCGACACGGAGTATGTGCGCAACATCGAGCCGAAGCGCCAGCTCCTCATCACGTTGGAGGAGTTGCCTTCCCCCGAGGTCCGCGAGGCGATCGAGCCGTTCCTCACCGACATGAGCGAGCCTGTCCGCTACGCGGCGGTCACCACCACCTTCGCGTGCAAGGATCCAGCGAGCATTGCGCCGCTGGTCGAGGCGCTCACCGAGGAAGAGAGCCTACGGATTCGCAATCGTATCGCTCTCGGGCTGACCGAGGCCGGGTGGGTGATTCCGGCAGAGTTTCACGCGGCGGTTGCCGAGAGCCTGCCTCCGGAGTTCGTGCTCGACGGTGACCGCGTCCAGCGCAGGAGCCTGCCGTAGGGGCGGGCCGTAGCCGCTCACGGACTTCTGGGCTTGAGACGACCGGCCGCGTCCGCTGCGCCGACGGGGCTCCTGGCGACGGGACCGTGCCCGACGAGGCTGGACGCGGCGGCCGTTGGGTGTCGAACATCGAGGCTCGGGTAGCACATGCGGGATGCGCCAAGCGTACGGCCTTGACACGAAGGCCGTGACCGAGATCCCTCAGCCACGGCCATTTTCGACTGGGATCCTCTCGGATCCGAACTCGGTCTAGTCCGAGATCCGATACCGCGTTGGCAGGAAGATGCTGAACCCGATCGTGAAGAACTGGTTGAACCGGTACATCCGGTCTTCCTTCGTGATGGACGAATCCGGAAAATCACCGTCCGGATCCCCGCCAGCCGTATCGAATCCACCGTCGTTCCAGGCGAACGGAAGGAGTCGATACTGGGGAACGATGCCGAGCCACTGAGTGGCCCAGAACGTCAAGCCGAAACCGACGGTGGGGCCGACGGTCATGCGGCTCTTGCGTTCGAACGCCTCATGACCGCTGCACGCATCCAGATCCGAGTCCGAATTCGGACCGCAATCGACACGCTCCTTCAGCCCGACGAACGCCGCTCCTAGGAAGAAGAACATCTCGGTGTCGATGAAGATCTTCTTGAACAGCGATACCTTCCCACGGAAGGGAACGCCGGTGATCTGCGGAGCGGCGACCCAGCTGATCTCACCCAGCTGTTCCTCGAACTCGGAGCCCATGTTCACGGCGGTGAGTCGGCAATCGGTCTCGGTTGCGCTCGGTCCCTCGGCGTCGCCGGCGGAGTTGCGACAATCGCGATCCGCGTTCACCTGTTGGATCTTCTCGGTGAGCCCTGCCGTGAGGTGGAGCGGATCGGGCGCGAATCCTCCCCAGACCCCAAGCGACAACCAGTCAGTAAAATTGTAATCGAGCTGGATGCCCGGAATGATGGTGCGCTGGTAGTGGTCGAGCAGGGTGAAGGTTGCCGAAGGCATGATCGTCAACCTCCCCTGGCGGTACAGCCGGAGCTTGCGTACCGCGGGAGCGCCCGCCAAGGGACCCGTGAGGAGGATCTCCTGCGCCTGTGCAGTTTCGGTAGCTGCGAGGAGCCCGAAACCAGCAGCGAGGGCGAGGAGCAGTCGTCGCGTGGTGGCCGTCGTCTTCATGATCGTCGTCCGCATCGTCGCCTCCTCCTGCCTCACTTCGGCAACCGGTACTCGAAGGAGAACGGCAAGAAGATGGAGACGCCAAACTGCAGCTGCACGTTGTTGGTGATCTCCGGATCTTCGTCGTACCAAGTGTCAGGGTCCGAAGCGATGTCGGGATCCTCGCTCACCTCGAGGCTCTCGAGGTCTTCCGCGAAGATGTAGTCCCGGAACTCGAGGATCGCAGCGAACCAGCGATTGAAGAAGACGCGGGCTCCGACGCCAACGTTGCCGGTGGGCTTGATCTCGTACCCGAACTTCCGGTTGTCGGGATCGATCACCGCAATGGGCTTCGTGCTGATGGCGCCACCGCCGGCGACCACGTAGAGGTCCCAGTGGAAGATGAAGTCGCTGAAGCCCGCGAACTTGCCGTATGACGGGACGTACGTGATGTTGAAGTTCGCGTTCCAATCGTATTGCGTCAGCGGCACGCCCACGCGAGCTGCCCGTCGGACGTCGGCGTTGAAGTCGCTCTCCGACTTGAACGGACGATAATAGTTGAAGTTTACGCCGATGGCGAGGACCTCCAACAGGTAGAAGTTTCCAGCGACGCCCGGACCAGGGTGCTGAACGTACTGATCGTTCATCCCTATCCCCATGTACGGGTTCAGCTCGAAGCGCATCTTGCGCTTCGCGTAGATCTGCTGGACGGCGTAGATCTTCTCGTTGAGATCCTTCTTCGCCTCCTTCTCCATGTCGAGCTTGGGGCAGGCATCCGGATCGATCTGACAGATCGCTGCCAAGCCGTCGCCGGCTGGCTCCGCGCCCATTCCGGGGATCTCTGCCCCCTCTCCGGGCACTTCCTCCCCTCCCGCAGCGCCATCGGCGGCACCCTCCTCGGTGCCAGCTGCCGTTTCTTCTTCGCCGCCCCCAGCGGCGGGTGTGGCGCCCTCTTCGCCTTCGTCCTGCGCTGAGGCTAGTGCGGGAATCGCGCACATCACCGCCGCGAGGAGCCCGATGCGGATCTTCTTCATGCCTCTACCGTTTTCTCCTGGAACGACCGCTCCCGAAGCCCCGCAAGTACTGAGAACATTTAGTGAAATCGCCCACCGCGAGCGCCGCGCGACTATATCACGTGGGATTTGACGCGATCAACAACCAAAACGTCTCATCGGGCAGTCGAATCGGTCTCCTTACCCAGCAGCGCCTCCACGAACTCCTCGGGATCGAACTCGTGGAGGTCCGAGGGTCGCTCGCCGAGCCCAACGAGACGCACCGGGAGTCGCAAAGCATCACTGATGCCGAGCACCATCCCACCTTTCGCGGTTCCATCGAGCTTCGTCAATACGATACCTGTCAGTGCCAAGGCCTCCTGGAACTCTCGCGCCTGGGCGAGCGCATTCTGCCCTGTTGTCGCGTCGATCACGAGCAGGATTTCATGGGGGGCCCCATCAAGCGCTTTGGCTGCAGTTTTCGCGATCTTCTTCATCTCCCCCATCAGGTTCGCCTTGGTGTGGAGTCGACCAGCCGTGTCTGCCAGCACGACATCTGCCCCCACCTCCTCCGCTTTCTTGATGGAGTCGAAAATTACACTACTGGGGTCGGCGCCGTCCTTGCCACGTACTACCTCGCACCCAACACGCTCGCCCCAGACCGCGAGTTGCTGCACGGCGGCAGCGCGGAAGGTGTCACCGGCGGCGAGGACGCACTCGATACCCGAGGCCTTCATGCGGGTGGCAAGCTTTCCGATCGTCGTCGTCTTGCCCGAACCGTTGACGCCCACGAAGAGGATCACGGTGGGCTTCGCCCGACACTCGAGCGGACGGACGGCGCCATCGATCTTGAGGACGCGCACCGCCTCCTCGCGCAGTGATCGCCACACCTTCTTCTCGTCGAGGATCTCACCACGCGTGAGTTCTTCGCGGACGCGTGCGAGGAGCGTCTCGGTGGTCGCGACTCCGACGTCGGAGCCGAGGAGAACGTCCTCGATCTCTATCGTGAGCTCGGCGCCGATCTCCGGCTTCGTCTTGAACAGCGCGCGCAGACGGCCAAAAAAGCCACTAGCCTCCCGCGATTTCGTCAAACCCCTGCGGATCGCACGCGCGTCGTGGGTGGGCTCGAGCAAGCGGCGCGGCACCGCGGGGGCGGAGCGGTCGATCGGTGCTGCAACCCCGGCCGCGGCCGCCGCCTCGGGTTCGGGCACGGCGGGTGCGAGCTCCTCCGGTGCGGGCTCCGCTGGCGGAGCGCCTCGCGTTGGCTCCGCGGAGGGCTTCGGTGGGCGTTCGGACGTCTTGGGCGGTCGTTCCGACCGTCGTTCCGGCTTCTGGTCGGTCGCGCGGGACTCCGCCGTGCGTTTCGCCGTCTTGTCGCCCTCCCGGAGCCGCGAAGTCTCGGCGGGCGGGAGCTGTTCCGGTTTCTTCTTGGTGGCGAAGTAGACCACCAATGCGAAAACGACGACTCCGATCAGGACTAGGAGGATTTCCATGGCGCGTGAGGAGGGATGGAATCTACGTCTTGGCGAACGGAGCGCGGCGCCCTGCGCGGCTCGAGGCATCGCAGGAACCGCATCGCCTCCGAACGGAGTAGAGGGCTCGGCAGCGCGCGTCAACGTGAACCGTACTCGCGCGGTTCACGTGGTGGCTCGCGGCCGATTACCGCCCCTTCGTGCTCGGCATCCACCGGCTCCCTGCCGAACGCAGCCGCCTCCACTGCTCGCGCCCAAGTGTCGATCTCCTTGGCACCGCGCTCGCGGGCCAGGCGTGCCACGTGGCCGGGGGTGGGCTCGGCACCCCAGGACCAGGGCCGACCGAGGCGCTCCGCCCACGCCACCAGGCGGTCCAGCAGAGCGCGTCGCCGGGTGACGAGGTTGACCACCAGCTGGCTTGGGCCGGGGACCGGTCGCTCCAGGGCCGAGTGCCATTCCGCCTCTACCCGCAGGCGCGAGCCCTCCGGAACCTCGGGGACGGCGTCCAGATGGAAGAGTCCCGTGGCGTCGGTCGTGTCCCGCGCGAGCACGCGGATCCCCGTGAAGGATGGGGAGACGAGGGCGAGCTGGGCTTCCGCGACCGGTGTACCCAGGTGCGCGTCGAGCACCCGACCGTGCCACCCGGCGCGGCTCGGTCCTCGCGAAATCACCTCGATGGTCGCCTTGCCGGGAGGCAATTTCGCGATCTCCGGCGGCCGCGGAGCTGCCCTCCGGACCGGGCGACGCCAGGCGCGGAACACCCACAGCGCAATGGCACCCCCCGTCACCATCCACGGCCAGCCGCGCCATGGGGGAACTCGAGGGATCGACATCGGGATCGAGATGGGAGCGCCTGCGGTCCACCACGGAGAGTCGGGGAGGAATCGCGCCGTCAGGGTGACCGCTGAGCCCGGGGGCGCGTCGAAGACCACGACGGGGCTCGAGACACCATCGTTCACCGGGGCAACACCCACCGATTGTCCACCGGCGAGCACCTCCACTGCGCCACCGGGAACCGGACCGCGCCGAGAAGTCACGCCGAGCCTGAATGGGAGACCCTGGCGGGGGTCGCTGGTTCGCGGTGGCTCCGTCAGCGCGAGCTCGACGCGGGCGATCTTTTCCACGATGACCCTGCGCGTCGCGGGCGCGAAATCCGGTGAACCGGCCAAACGGACCATGAGCTCGTCGCGGCCAGGCGCGCCGAGGTCCCGCACCGGCAGGCTAATGGCGGTCCGCTCCCCGACCACCGCTCGCACCGTAGCGAGGGGCTGCGGAGCTTCGTCCCGCGGCGCCAGCAGGACCTCTAGGTCGACCTGCTCCAGTCTCGGTCTCGCCGGTACGGCCTCGGCAAGCACCCATACCTGCGGGTCACCGGCGTCGAGTTCGATGCGCCGTGGTTCGGGCGAGAAGCCTAGCCGCAGGGAGCGCAGCCCCGCCACGATGGGGACGGCCACGACCCCCGAAGGGTCGTGATCATCGTCGCCTGCGTACTGCAGCTCGATGCGGTCCGACGCTGCCGCCGGTCCCGCTCGGAGGCAGAACGAACCGGCGGCGCCCGCGACGAGCTCCACTCCGTCGCCCCTTCGGCGCGGCGTTGGGCTGTCTTGGCACGGAGCGAGCGAAGCGAGGATACGGGGACGGCCACCACGATCTCGTACTGATACCCTGACCCGCGCGCCGACCAGCGCGATCCCCCGATCATCGGTCACGCGCCCGCTCGCCTCGAGGACACCCTCACGCAGCACCGCGATCGGTTCAACGGTCGCGGTGCCTGTCACGCGCACCGGCACCGATCTGGCAACGTTGGACGCCAGCAGCACCGTGGCCATGGTGAGGAAGGAAGCGGCGAGAAACCAGGGGGGACGTCTCATGGTTGGCCACCCGCTCTCGGATTGCCGGCGTCGAGCGTACCATGTGCGCATCGGCGCGAGGATGGGGAATGGGGAGGAGACGGTCAGGAATCGGGTTGAAGGAACACGGGCTCTCACCCGTCGTACTGGTCGTCAGGTACTGGCTCGATTCGAGCCCGGGCACGGCGGCGCACCATCGGCGTGCCCCAAGACCGCAGGAGACGTATGCGTGCACCGAACCAGGACTGGATTCGCGGTCGTATGCAAGGAGAGCGACTTGGCAGAACCCATGGTAGTCTGGAGAAGGATGGTGGCGGGCGAGATGGTGGCGTTGCGATCATGGTTGCTGGGCGTCGCGTTGCTGGTTCTGCCTAGCACCGTGCTCGCTCAGCCGGCAGACGTCGATCAGCTCGCGGATCAGCTCGCCCACGCCAAGGACTTCCGCGTCCGAACACAGGCTGCGCTGGCGTTGGGCGCGTCCAAATCGAAGCGAGCCGTCGACCCCCTCTGTGGCGGGCTTCGTGACGAGAACGCGACCGTCCGCACCGCGGCCGCTGCCGGTCTCGGGAAGCTCAGGAAGGGCGGGGTGGCCTGCCTGAAGAAGCAGCTCGCCGTCGAGGCCAAGGTGTCCGTAAAATCGGTGATCGAGCGTTCGATCTCGCGGATCGAGGCGGAGGTGGCGCCTCGCATCACCGACCAGACGAAGTACTACGTCGCGTTGGAGGCGATCGACGACAGCGGTCGGGGTGGCGACGCCGTGGCACGACTCTTCCACGACGCGGCGAAGGCCACCGCGTCAGCACTGCCCGAGTTCGCGGTCGCACCTCGCGAACAGTCCATCGAGTCCGCCGCCCAGCTTCTCAAGAGCCACCCCAGCGTCAAGGGGTTCCTACTGTCCTCGAAGGTCAAGGTGAGCTATGCCGGCGCCACCCTCACGGTGAAGATCGACACCGCCATCTTCACCTACCCCGATCGAAACCTGCTGGGGACGTTTTCGAAGACGCTCTCGATGCAGGGCGTGTCCGGGCCCAGTCTCGCCGCCGAGGATCAGCTGATCCAGGCGGGGGCAACCCGGTCGATCGAAACCTTTGGTCCAATGGCTCCCAAGCTTCGATAGTTCTGATTGGGCGGGGGGTCGGCAAGAGGGCCGACCCCCCCAGCTGCTTGCTCACCCCGACTACGTCCCGTCTACGCTGACCGCGATGAGGAGGATCGGCGCCCCGCCGACAAGGAGTGACGTCTCATGGCAAATGCTCTCGCGCAGCCAACCGAGCCGGTTGGGCGACACCAGCGCCGGATCCGGAACTACCTGCTCGACCGGCGTTTCCAGCTCAAGTACGCGGCGTACTTCGTCTGCATTGCCGCCCTGCTGAGCTCAGGGCTTGGCGCGGTTCTGTGGAGGACGAGCACGATGCTCATCGCGCAGAGCCAGGAGCTGGTCCGTCTCGGTCAGGCGGTCGTCGATGAGGGGCACAAGGTGAGCAGAGTCGTCGAGATGAACATCGTGAAGGAGTACGGCGACAACCCGGAGCTGCTCGCGGCGTTCAAGGACGGGGACGGCCAGTACGCGCAGACCCTCATCCTCCAGCAGTCCGAACTCGAGCGCCAGGCCGCGGCGCTGCGGGCCCAACACCTGACGGCCGCCTACGTACTCGGGATTGCCCTCGGGCTGTTCGTGCTCTTCGTCGGGATCGCCGGCATCCTCGTCACTCATCGGGTCGCGGGTCCCATTCACAAGATGCGGCGCCAGATCGTAGAGGTTGCCGAGGGCCACCTGCACCCGGGGGGCAGCCTCCGTCGCGGCGACGAACTCGTGGAGTTCTTCGAGGCGTTCGAGGTGATGGTGCAGCGCTTGCGCGAGCGACAGGAGCACGAAATCGCTATGCTCGATGTGTGCATCGAGCACCTCGCGGCGACGGCCTCCGAAGCGGAGCTCGTGCCTCTCCGCGAGCTGCGCGGCGACATGAGGGCCACCCTCGACTCGTGAGGGTGCCCTCGGCCGCGGGCACCCGCGCGCTCCGGCGCGGCTGGTCAGAACGTCAGAACGCGGCCTCCACGTACTCGACGATGGCGCGTTCGCCGTCGAAGACGACGCTCGCGGCGTCGAAACGAAGACGGTCGACGGACTCGTCGTGGCGGTACCGCCGCTGCCAGAGCCGCTCGCCCGCTCGGCGCACCCGCGCGCGCTTCTCTTGGTCGATGCTGCCGAACCCGCTCGTCCATGAGCTCGGCCCGCGATGGCGCACCTCCACCACCACCACCAGGCTCCCCTGCCGCGCCACGACGTCGAGCTCCAGTCGCCCGAGCCTCAGATTGGTCGCCACGATCTCGAACCCGCGCGCCGCCAGGTGCGCCACCACGGCGCGCTCCGCGCGCCCCGCCCGCGCCCGGCGCATATCGCTCACGAAGCCGCGGTCAACGCCCCGCCCCATCGCCCGGTCCCGCCCCGAAGGTGAGCGCCGGCGGTACCGGGCCGCCCCTCGTCAGTAGGGTTGCGCTTCGCCGCAGTTGTGCGCGAGCCGGTCGCAGGGCTGCGGGTTGCGAACGACCGTGTCAACCTCGAATTTGGTGCCGTTGCGGATACAATAGGCGCCCGCTAGCTGCTCGTTGCCGAGGCCGAGGTCGTCAATGAGCTGGGTGCAGGTGTACCCGCTCGGACAGGGGTCGCAGTAGTTGGCGCCGTCGTCCGTCTTGCCTTCGGCGTTGGCGCAGCGACACGAGCAGTACACGGTGTCGTTGGCCTGCCGGGCCGCCAACTGCGGATAGACCGGGACGTTGACCGCGTCCTGCTCCTCGTTCTCCCCCGTGGTCCCCGGGATATGGCAGCGATTCTCGTTGTCGCCGGGCAGAGTGTCGATCTCCGTCTGGCCCTGACCATACGGGCAGCTCACGCGGCCCTGGAAGTGATTCACCAGGCAGACGCGGGTCTCGCACTGGAAGGAACGGCTCTCGACGTTCACCTCTTTATAGCTGTACCCGCCGAATTCCTGTACGTACTCGTCCTCGGGGATACACGGGTCACCAACCCCTCCTGGTGGGCAACCCCACAGAAACAAGGAGGAAGTCACCACAAAGAGCCCCAGACCAACGTTTGTACGCGTCATCGAGATCTCGCTACGCCTCACGTCCGCAGTGACGGTCGGCCCGGTACGCTACCCGACGCGGATCAAACTCGTCAACGCGAAAAGGCCCCATGGAGGCCGACAGCCCGGTGTCGAACGCTCCATGTTCAATGTTCTCCGCAGGGCCGATGGCCCCCCAAACACGGGGTCGCCGCGGGGATCCGGAACCAGGGCAAATTTACTCCGGGCCTAAAACACCCGATCCGCAATCCGGCGACCCCCGAGAGAACCGGGCCGTCGCGCTTGACAATGGTCACCCATGCCACCTAACATCGCGGCCGGACGAGGGCGTTATCTGTTGGTAGTTAAAGGACTTTTCCGCCCCCACACGTAGATCGCAGCGGACGAAGCGGGTGCCGGTTCCGCGACCGTCCCTGAGTCAAAGAGAGGAATCATGTTCCGAAAGCGCCTTGCCGCACTCTGCATCCTCGCGTCTGCATCCCTCGCGGGCGGCCTCTCGTCCCCGCCAGCCGCCGCCCAGCCCGATGAGGTCGTCGACCTCGACGCGGACGCGGCTGCCGCCAAGCCCGCCGGGGAGGGCGTTGACATCGATCTCGACGCGGACGCTCCGGCCCAGCAGGGGCCGGTCGTGGCGGGGCAGATGACCGAGGCCGCCGCCAAGGCGAAGAAGCTCTTCGACCAGGAGCGCTGGAGCGAGGCAGCATTGTCACTCTATCGCGTGGTCATCGGGGAGACCGGTGACGACCCTGGCAACCAGCAGCTGGCCCAGTACTACCTCGCGATCTCGCTATACCGGCTCAAGTTCTACCAGGCGAGCTACGCCATCTTCAGCGTCATCGCGGACAACGCGAACCACCTGAAGTTCAAGGAGACCCTCCTCTGGTTGGCCAAGCTCGCGACTCAGCTCCCGGAGCCGGCGGACATCATCGAGCGGGTCGGCAAGTACAACGATGCGCAGCTCGAACGCTTCGACAACTCACAACAGCGCGACCTCTACTGGCAGCTCAACTACATGCTGGGCCGCTACAAGTACCGCAATCGGCAGTACCAGGACGCGATCCGGCTCTTCGCCAAGGTCGACAAGGACAGCGAGTACTTCGTCAAATCGCAGTTCTTCGCCGGCATCAGCTACGTGCAGATGCGCAAGTCGGTGCCAGCAGTCAAATCCTTCCAGCGCGTCGAGGCGGCTCTTCACCGCGGGGCGAAGGGCGTCGAGGACGAGGCCCGCCTCCGGGATCTCGCGTACCTCTCCATGGCACGGACCTACTACTCCGCGTCGATTCGACTGGATCAGGAGACGAACGCCCCGGTGGTCGATCCGGAGAAGCTCAGCGCCGCGGTCAAGTACTGGGACCTGATCGAGCCCGCGAGCGAGTACTGGCTCGACGCGCTCTTCGAGGAGTCTTGGGCCTACTTCATGGCGGGGCAGTACCCGCAGGCGCTCGGCAACATACACACCATCGAGTCGCCGTACTTTCCGGCTGCGTTCTACCCCGAGGCAGAGATCCTCAAGGCGGTCATCTACTTCGCCAACTGTGACTACGACAAGGCCATCGTCGTGGTGGCCAAATTCAACAAGCACTACCTCCCTCTCCGCGAGGGGCTCGAGAAGGTCATGAAGCGCTTCCAGGGAGCGAACCAAGAGGAAGCGTTCTTCAAGTTCCTGAAGCAGGTGCGCGACGGCGAAGCGAACCTGGATGACAACGTGCGACCGATCGTCGAGGCGGCGCTCAGCGACCGGCAGCTGTTGCGCAACATCGAGTACGTTCGCATCCTCGAGGACGAGATCAATCGGTTCAAGAAGTCCCCCGCTAGCTTCCGAAGCTCCGCGCTCGGTCAGCAGGTGCAGGACGCACTCAAGCTCGCGCGAGACCTGGCGGTGCGCCGCGCCGGCGAGCTCTCGATGCAGCGCTACCAGCGGATGCTGGACGAGCTCAACGAGCACGTCCGCAACGGCGAGAAGATCCTGATCGACATCACGGCGGCGCAACGCAATCTGCTCGACGAGGCGATCAAGAAGGATCAGGTGACGGCCGAGGAAGCCGAGATCTTCGGTGTGGTGAACCCGGACGGAGAGCACGTGCTCTGGCCGTTCATGGGCGAGTACTGGCGTGACGAGCTGGGGTTCTATCGGGCCGTCGTGATGTCGGCTTGCGGGAGGAAGTGACGAGATGACTGGTCAGAGAGCGTTTCCCGTAGTCGCGGTCCTTTTAGGGTTCGCGTTGGCCGCACCGGTCGCCGGTGGGAAGACCGAGCCGGCACCGCTCAGCAAGGAGTGCGTGTCCTCAGAGGCCGTGGCGCACATGAAGGAGTGCCCTGCGGGGCCGACGAAGTTCGACCAGAAGAAGCAGCGTGCGGCCGCGTTCTCCAGCGCGCCGCCGCCTCGCGAGAAGAAGACTCTGCAGACGGAGGCGAAGCCGGTTGACCCGACGCAGAGCCTCGAGGGTGCGGCGAGCCGCGATCCGCGCAAGTTCCGGCTGCAGCAGCGCGCCCAGGCCCTCCTCATCAGCGAGATTTCGGGGCTCGAGCGGCTCTTCGCCCAGACACCGCCGAAATCCCCCGATCGCCCGCAGCTCGTTCGCCGACTCGCCGAGGGCTACGTGGAGCTCGAGTCGGCGGCCCAGCGCGATCGCATCAGCAACGAGATCAAGGTGCAGGATGCGGCGCGCAAGAAGATGAAGGACACCACGGCGCGCGCGGCGGCCCTCAAGGCGAAGAAGATCGAACAGGCCGCCCGCAAGAACGCCATCAAGTACTACACGGTGATGAAGAACTCGTACCCCAACTATTCGAAGTTGGACGAGGTCCTCTACTACCTCGCCTACGAGTACGAGCAGGCCAAGGATCTGACGAACGCGCGCAAGGTCTACTTCGAGCTCATCCAGAAGGCGCCGAAATCGCCGTACATCCCCAACGCCTACCTGGCGTTCGGCGAGCTCTTCTTCCAGGAGGCACAGGGGAACCCGAATTCGTGGCCGCTCGCCGAACAGGCGTACATCGAGGTGACGAAGTACCCGCCGCCGGCCAACAAGGTCTACGGCTACGCCCGTTACAAGCTCGCCTACGTGTACTGGAACATCGGCGACTACACGAAGGCGCTGAGCGAGTTCAAGAAGGTCATCGAGTACGGTGACAAGCACGCGCAGCTCCCCAACGCCAAACAGCTCCAGAAGGCGGCGCGCCGCGACCTCGTCCCCGTGTATGCGATCAGCGGGCGCCCGGACGCCGCGTATTCGTTCCTCAAGCCGCTGAGCGGTGATCCCGACAACTCGGACGAAGCGACCTTCAACATGCTCCGGGAACTGGGGTTCGCCTACCTCGACACCGGCCATTATCCCGAGGGCATCATCCTCTACCGGGACCTGATGAAGCGGGATCCCGGCAAGCACTACTGCGAGTACCAGACGCAGATCACCAAGGCCGTCCAGGCGATGAAGTCCTCCGACAAGGACGGCATCGTGAAGGAGCTCGACATTCAGATCGGCGTGAACAAGGACTTCCAGGCCAAGGACTACCCGAACAAGAACAAGCTCGAGTGCGCCAACGAGACCGCGGCGCTCCTCGCCGAGACCGCCATGGCGTGGCACCTGGAGGCGGTCGGTTCCGGCGGTGTTCGCGGGACCGGCGACGAGAAGACGATGGATCTCTCGGCGGCCGTCTATGACCGCGTGACCAAGAACTTCACCGCCGACGATTTCAAGAAGTTCAAGTTCCCTCGGATCCTCAAGCAAGACTGGCCGACGATGTACAAGATCCGCTACGCGATGGCGGACCTCCTCTACTTCCGTCAGAAGTGGGAGGAGTGCGGGCCAGCCTTCGACGCGGTGGTGTCCGAAAACCCGAAGGGCGAGGCGGCCGCCGAAGCCGCCTATGCGGCCGTCCTCTGCTACCAGAAGATGTACGACAAGCTCTACCAGGGCGATGCGGCTCGGAAGGGCAAGGGGCTCGGTCCCAAGGGCGCGAGCAAGGAGGACATGGCGGCCAAGTCCAACGAATGGGAGAAATTCAAGCCGAAGGATTTCACCGACCTCCAGAAGGGCATGATCAACGCCTTCAACCGTTACGTCTGCTTCATCACCCCGCCCAAGGGCGACGCCGAAAAGGAGGAGCAGTACGTCGAGGTCAAGTTCGCCCGGGCTCGTACCTACTTCGAGGCTCAACACTGGGAGGAGGCCGCGCTTGGCTTCCGCGACGTGGCCATCACCAACTCGGACAAGGATGCCGGCATCTACGCTGCGCAGCTCTACCTCGAGTCCATGAACGTGCTGGGCTCGCGCGCCGATCCGCCGCGTCCGAGCTGCTTCACGGACATGGGCAAGGACGTCCCCATCTTCATCGAGCTTTACTGCAATGCGGCGAAGGTGGAGGACAACAAGGAGCAGTGCGAGGTCCTCAATCGCATCCAGTTCGACATCATGCGCCTCGAGGCGGAGAAGACGGTGGAGGCCGCGGACAAGCAGGCCGACTCCGGCAACTACACCTCGGCCCTCGAGAACTACCGAAAGGGAGCGGAGGCGTACTACGCCCTTTGGAACAAGTACTGCGAAAAAGCCCTCGCGGCCGGCGAGAAGGTGAAGCAGTGCGAGCGGGCGGACGAGGTCCTCTACAACATGGCGCGTGCCTACCAGGCCGGGCGCCTCCTGGCGAAGTCGATCACCGCCCGCCTGATTCTTCTCAACCCGAAGTACGGACTGAACAAGACCGAGCTAGCGCAGAAGGCCACCTACGAGATCGGCGGCAACTTCCAGGCGATCGCGTCCTATGACAAGGCCGCGGACTACTTCGAGAAGTACGCGGAGGTGTCGAACTACAGGGGTGAGTTTGCCCCCAAGGCGCTCAGTGACGCCACGGTGCTGCGCCTCGGCATCGGTCAGGACCAGAAGGCGATCGACGACGCCAAGAACTACAACAAGTACTTCGGCCGTAAGGACCCGGCGATGACGGCGCAGATCTCCTTTGCCATCGCCGCGCATTACGGAGAGAAGGAGCAATGGAAGGAGGTAGTCAAGTACCTCACGACCGGCATGTCGATGATCGACCAGAAGGCCACCCTCGACATCAAGGTTCAGGCGCATGCGTTGATGGCACGTGCCTATGCGAAGCAGAACCGCACCCCCAATGCCAAGACCGAGTACGGCAAGGTTCTCGGCTCCTGGAAGGATCCGAACGCGGCCGTGGCGTCGATCAAGGGGATCGACGAGGACACCGCCGCGAAGGACCGCCGACTCGGTCGCGCTCTCGAGGCGGTGGGTGAGGCGCTCTTCTTCTTCGCGGAGGAGAAGCGGGCTCAGCTCGACAAGCTGAAGTTCCCGGAGTTCAAGGGCAAGGGGGACAAGGAGCAGATCCTCAAGCACATCAGCACGAAGGTGAAGGACTGGTACGAGAAGAAGGGGAAGATGGTCAAGGAAGTGAGCGCCGAGTATAAGAAGGTGGTCGACCTCCAGCCGACGCCGCCGCCGCGTTGGGTCATCGCTGCTGGTTCGCGGGTTGGCGAGGCGTGGGGCACCTTCGTGAAGGAGTTCCGTTCCGCTCCCATTCCGCCCGAGTGGAAGAAGGACGACGAGCTCCGGAACACGTACTATAACTCCCTCGACCAGGCCTCGGAGCCGTGGAAGCTGCAGGCGAAGGGCGCCATGGAGATCTGCCTCGGCTATTCGGTGAAGTACCAGTACTACGACGACTACAGTCGCGTCTGTGAGGTCTGGCTGGCTGAGAACTACAAGTCCGAGTACCACCTCATCGACGAGTTCCGCGGCTCACCGAACCGCGTGAACTCTGCGCTCCGCGAGCAGGCTTACCCGCTGCTCATTGGTGGGGAGCCGCTGATCACCAAGTCCAAGGAACCCGAACCGGTCAAGAAGGCTGAGGAGAAGGCGAAGTGAGCAACGCGCCGCTGCCCGGATGGGCGGCGGCACGTGCCCCATCGCGGGATCCCGAGAGGAGAATATGACATGGCTCGAATGAAGACCGTGTTGGTGAGTGCCCTGGTGCTTGCGCTAGGCGTGGGGTGTGGTGCCCCGAAGCAGAAGGGCGGCGGCGCCGTCAAGCCGCCCGAGAACCCGAGCGGGCTCAAGGACAAGAAGGGTGCGGCGGTATCGCAGGGAGCCAAGGAAGCGTTCGACGCGGCGATGGAGGACTTCCAGGCCGCGGACAAGTCCGGGAAGTGGCAGGAGAACTGCGAGGCGGTGGCCAATGGGTTCCTGACCGCCGCCAAGCAGCAGAAATCCGACACGAACGCGCGGTTCGCTGAGGCGATCTACAACGCCGGTCTAGCCTACCAGCGCTGCAATCGTGACGCAGATGCGAAGAAGCTCTTCGAGGAAGTGGTCGAGGCGGACAGCAATTTCCATCGCGCCCGCGCTCAGCTCGTACTGTTCGAGTATCAGAAGTCAAGCGATGTCGACGGCACGATCTCGCGGCTCGACACCATCATCCGCGACGCGAAATTCCAGAACGTGGAGGCGTTGGTCTACCTGGCGGCGCTCCAGATGGAGCGAGGTAGCGACCAGGCGGACCAGGACGGTGCCGACGACTACGAGCGCGCCAAGAAGAACATCCAGCGTGCGCTGGCTATCGACGACGGCTTCATGCCGGCGTTCAACCAACTCGCCATCTATTACATGGAAGAGGCGAAGCGGAAGGCCGAGAAGGGCAAGACGAGCGCGTGGAGTCGGGGCAGGCGCCGTCTCGAGGTCGCGGGCGCTGCGAAGGCGCAGGTGAACCAGCAGCAGCTCGATCTGGCGGCGTTGGTGGCCTCCCAGGGCATTCGCAAGAACCCGAACTACGCTCCCATCCACAACACCGCGGGGCTCATCCAGGTAGAGCTCAAGAACTATAACGGTGCGGTGTCGAGCTTTGCTGTGGCGCGCAGGTTGGATCCGAAGTTCTTCGAAGCCCACATGAACTATGGGGCGGTAAACCTCTCGTTCCGGAACTTTCAGGAGGCAGAGAAGGCGTACCGGGATGCCATCAAGCTCAAGGCGAACGAGTTCGAGGCGCACCTGGGGCTGGCGTTGGCTATTCGGGGACAGATCCAGCCGGGCCAAGCGGACAAGATCACCGAGGCGCAGAAGCACCTCGACAAGTGCAAGGAGATCGACGCGAAGCGCCCGGAAATCTACTATAACGAGGCGATCCTGACCCAGGAGTACAAGGCAAAGGGCGAGGAGAAGTCCGCGATCCCGATGCTCAAGAAGGCTGCCTCTCTCTACAAGGACTTCATCGCCAAGGCCGGGAGCGAGCCAGCCTTCGAGGAAGCGGTGAAGCGCTCCAAGGACCGCGCGCAGGACATCGAGGACACGGTCAGGTTCATCGAGGAAGGCGAGAAGGCGCGCAAGGACCAGGACGCTGCGAACGCCGCCGCGGCCGCCGCGAAGAAGGCCGAGGATGCGAAGAAGGCCGAGGAAGCGAAGAAGGCTGCCGAGGACGCGAAGAAGGCCGACGCCGCGAAGAAGGCAGAGGAAGCAAAGGGCCCAGCCGCGGCCAAGGACGCTGCTCCGAAAGACGCGAAGCCAGCAGCGGCCTCGACTGGAACGAAGAAGTAGAGATAGAAAAAACGCAGGGGAGTCGGCGCCAAAGGCGTGGCGCGTCCAGCTGGGCGGGCCGCGCCTTTCCATTTGGAGGTGTTCGGCGTTGCTCAACCGTTCGGGTGAACCGGCACTAGTCGGTTGGCGTTGAATTTTCAGAAATCGACCAACGCCGAGGAACCTTCATCGAGAGGCGGTGTCAACGGCCGCATGTCGAGCGGGCGTGTCCGCGAGGCGGCCGTTTCGAGAGGTGTGCCCCTCGGGTGGTCGCACTTCCCTGGTGGACTTTCCTGGAGAGTTCGCCGAGAACGCCTAGCGGGACCATCGGACTCGGCCGTTGACGCAACACGACCATCCGAAGTACAATGTGGCTGTAATTGCACGGGAATATTCTGGAGAGAGTGAAATGGCACCGTCGAAGAAGCTCGTAATCGGGGTCGCGTTCGGGGTCGTCGGCATGCTGGCTACCTCCACCGCATTCGCACAGGCCGCCAGAGATACCGGGGCGAACAACGATGGGTACGGATACGAGTTCTCCGATGACCCGCTCAGCGCGGGGGGCTTCGGGCCCGGTGACGCCACCATCAAGGTTCGGCCTCGGGCTGCCAGGACGACCCTCATCCGGCCGCGAACCTCGTTCGTGCCGGAGATGCTCAAGTCGGTCGAGAATATCTGACGACAACAACGACGTTCCGCCCACAGCGATCGCCCGATCCCGGGGGGCCGTTCTGCCTGCCAAGGAGTAGGTGTCAGCGGCCAATGAAGGAAAAATAAGGCAATGGCAAAGGCTGTACTCACGTTTGCTCTCTACCAGGGGGATGCGCTTCAGCGTCGCGAGACGGTGGCGCAGGATATCGTCAAGGTCGGGAAGGACCCGAAGAGCCACCTCCGCGTGGACGACGATCAGGCTTCGAGGATGCATGCTGTCATCGAGGTCGGTAGCCCCGACGATGTCACCTTGATCGATCTCGGCAATGAGCCGGGGACGCTGGTCAACGGGGCGCGGGTGAACAAGTGCAAGCTGCACGTCGGTGACCAGATCCAGGTCGGCGGGACGAGGATTGTGCTCGAGGCGGCCCAGGCGCCGGGGGCGGAGGCGATTGCCCAGATGCCCGAGGTGCCCAACCCGTTCGCCGCGCCGCCGGGACCGCCGCCGCCCGCGGCGAACCCGTTTGCCATGCCGGCGCCGGCGCCCGCACCGGCGCCTGCGCCGGCCCCTGCGCCGAATCCCTTCGCTGCGGGCCCGGGGGTCAACCCGTTCGCGGCTGCTCCCGGCCGATCAAGTCCCTTCGGGGGTGGGTTGGCCGCGATGAACCCCTTCGCAGCGGGCGCGGCCATGACCGAGGCCGAGGCACGAGCCCGCGCCCTCGAGGTTCCCGACGATGCTCCTCCTGGGACCTACACCTACACACTCGTGAAGAGCGGACCGGACGTCAGCGCCGACGAGGTGGAGCTGGCCGGGGTGGCGTCGGTGGAGGTGATGATCCTCTGGGGCACGAACGTTCTTTACGTGGCCCATTTGACCCCGCCGCGGAACTTTTACGTGGGTGAGGAGCAAGGCAAGAACCTGCCGACGGATTTCCTCGTGCCGGCCGAACGCCTGGGAACGACGCGGATGCCCGTGGTAATCGGCGACCGGACCTCGCTGGCGGTGGTGATCCCCCCGACCGCGAAGGGGTACGTCGAGCTCGCTGGGCAACCGCGGATGACCCTGGACGAGGCCCGCGGGAGGGCGCAGCCGAGCGCCGAGGTCAGTGGAGGACACCAGCTGGCCCTGGGCAACGGGGGCAAGGCCCGCATCGAGATGGATCAGCTCGTATTTCAGGTTGCGGCGGTCAACGCTGGCAAGCCCGTTCCTGCCGGTTTGGCGTCCGGCTTGGACTGGACGCTCTCGACGTACTTCGGTTTGTCGTTCCTGACGGCTGCGGGTCTGATCGCCGCGATGGCGTTCTTCGTGCCGCCGATGGGGCTGACCGATGAGGATGGGATCGACAAGAACCAGCTTCGTCTGATCCAACAGTTCCTCAACAGCGCTGCGGAAAGGGAGCAGGAAGAGAAGGAGACCGAACAGGTCGCCGAAGAGAACGCGGACAACCGCGAGGGTGGTACGGGGACGCGGGCCAAGGGCGAGGAGGGGTCGATGGGCAACCCGACCTCGAAGGCGACCAACAAGCGCTACGCGATCCAGGGTCCGAAGGACAACCCGGATCCCCACATCGCGCGCGCGGCCGCCCTGCGCGAAGCAACGGAATTCGGCATGATCGGGCTTCTCAACACGGGTGCATCGGGAGACCCGAACGCGCCGACCGCTCCTTGGGGTCGCGACACGTCGCTCGGAACGGACGAGGTCAGTGCCCGCGGCAACATGTGGGGTGATGAGATTGGGGATGCCTTCGGTGCCGGTGGGCTCGGGTTGTCCGGGATCGGCGAAGGTGGCGGCGGTCGCGGCGAGGGTATCGGCCTTGGGACCATCGGCACGTTCGGTCACGGCGCCGGAACCGGCACTGGGCAGGGCTTTGGCTCGGGCCATGGGCGGTTGGGCGGCTCACACAAGACCAAGGCACCTCAGGTACGCATGGGGGCGACCAGCGTGAGCGGTCGGCTCCCACCCGAGGTCATTCAGCGTATCGTCCGGCAGAACTACGGCCGGTTCCGAATGTGCTACGAGCAAGGCCTGTCGCGAAACCCGAACCTGGAGGGTCGTGTCTCGGTCCGGTTCGTGATTGGGCGTGACGGGTCGGTTTCGAATGTGGCCAATGGTGGGTCCGACCTTCCGGACAGCGGTGTGGTTTCCTGCGTGGTTTCGGCCTACTACGGGCTGAGCTTTCCGCAACCGGAGGGCGGTATCGTCACGGTTGTGTACCCGATCATGTTCGCTCCAGGCTGAGGCCGGGGCAGAGCGAGAGTCGGCATCGGGGTTGTGCGGGTGGCCTGAGGGCCACCCGCAGCTTCATTTGGCGGTCGTCAGGGCGAGAGGTGGCGCGTGGTCCAGGAGGGTTCCGCGCCGAGTCGCTATTTTTCGGCCTGAGCGTAGTTGAACGAGTGGGGCGTCGGGGGGCGATGCCCTCGGAGGCGGGCGCCGCAGGACAGCCCGGGAGGCGCTGCTCTCCGGGCGGTTGCGGGTGGGGTTCCCGTGTGTGGCCGAGTTCACGGTCGCGACCGTCCCGCCGTGTCCTCACCGTGAGGTTCGGGGCGTGGCGCATCGCACCAAGACGTAGCGCGAAACCCCCAAGGAACTCGCGGTGCGAACCCAGCTTGGGGCCGAAAAGCGCCACGATTCGCCCGGCCGATGCGCCTTTACTTCGCGGCGACGCTCCGCCTATGCTGGGCGTGCTCATAGAGCCTGGTCCGGTTTGGACTGGGGCACTTGACTAGGGTTCGGTCGTCAGCGGGTCGAAAAACGCAATCATGGCACCGCGGGTTTCACGCGAGAGTGAAGCTCCCCCCGGTGGCTACGACAAAGAGAAGGGTATGCTCGCGATGAAACTGCGAAAGGCATGGAACATCGCCGTCTTGGCGGGTCTGTTTTTGGGTGTCGGCAACGGGGGTTGCAGCCGGGATCACATCGAAGCGATCAACCTCGCGAACGAGGGTGATCGCCAGGTGGCGGTGAACGTAGAGGGTGCGATCCAGAGCTACGAGCGCGCTCGGCAGCTCGATGCCTCCAACCACCGGATCATCTACAAGCTTTCCCGCGCCTACGAGAAGAAAGAGGACTGGGAGAAGATGGCCTCGGTCCTCGCTCAGGCAACGCAGCAGGCGCCCGAGTTCGCGAACTACTGGTTCAAGCGGGGGTATGCCCTCGCTCGGATGGCCCAGGCTGGTGACAAGGACAAGTTCAACGAGGCCAAGGTCCCGCTCCAGGAATGCATCAAGCGCGACCCCAACTACGCCGAATGTTACCACTGGTTGGCGGTGTGCTTGGAATGGACCGACGACGCGCAGGCGGCTCTCGACAACTACACCAAGGCGATCGAGCACAACCCCGAGGAGCCGTATTTCTATCCGGATCCGGCGAGCCTCTATGTCACGTACAAAATGTACGCGGAGGCGGAGCAGATTCTGAAGGAGGGCGTTCGGATGGTTCCGGCGACGGAGGACACCCGCGACAACATCTACGAGATGCAGGTGCTGCTGTTCCAGGTCTGCCAGGCAAAGAACGACATGGCTGGGATGGTCGCTGCGGCCGAAGCAGCCCAACAGCTCGGGCAGGACGCGCACCCCGAGTCATGGTTCTTGGTGGGCAGCACGTACGCCAAGATGGACCCGCCGCAGAAGGAGAAGGCGGTTCGGATGCTCAACTCCTTCACCAAGCGCGCCTGTCGGTCGGCCAAGGCGGCGCAGTTCAAGGAGCAGTGCGAAACCGCGGCGAGCCTCCTTCAACAGCTGGGCGGTACCGGCTGATGTGCCTCGCAGTTCGGGACCGTCGCTTCGCTGCGCCGGTCCCGGTGCTGCATTGAGCGTCGGGTATTCGAGTCGTGATGGCGGGCTCCGAGGCGGGCCTTCCCGTGTGCGGTCTTTCCGCAGTTCCCCGAGGGAGCATGGATCTAGAGCAGCATCTGAACCATTTGGAAGAGCATCGTGACTGGCAGGGTCTCGTTGACGCCATCGAGCAAGCCATCGCGACCACCGGAGACGCCCCGACGAAGGCTCTGCTGCACCTGCGACTGGGTCGCGTGCAGCGCAACAAGTTCCTTCAAGGTGTGAAGGCGCTCAAGCACTTCCAGGACGCATTCAAGCTCAACCCGGCGCTGTTCGAGGCGCTCGCGGATGCTCGCGCCATCTACCTGGAGCTGGGCAAGCTCAACATGGTGCAGAGGCTGCTCGAGCTCGAGCTCAAGGGGGCGACGGAGTCGGCGCGTCAGTCGGAGCTGCTGGTGCAGTTGGGTGAGGTGCTACGGGACCAAGGGCAATTCGACCGTGCTTCTGAGAGCTACGCGCAGGCGGTGCAGCGTGGTGGCGGCGAGCTTGCCGCAGAGCTGCTTGCCGATACTCAAGTATCGGGCAAAGACTGGGAGGATCGGGTCAGCGAGCTGCTTCGGGCGGGGCACGCAGCCGAGGTACCGGAGCAGAAGAGCGGAATCTTCGCTCGCGCTGCGCGCGTGGTGGCCCGGTTCGCCCCGGGTGACGTACAGGGCGTCCTCGAGCAGGCATACGTCGCCGACAGCACGAACCTCCGCGTGGCAGCGCTGCTCGAGACGTTGCTGGTGGAGGCCAATGGGACCGACCGGATCTTCGAGCTTCAGCAACTGGTCGTCGATGCTTTGCCCTCGGCGAAGGAGCAGGCACAGGCGCTGCGGACCTTCGGCGCGCGATGGGCGATACGCCACCAGAATCACGAGGTCGCTGCCGGTCTGTTGGAGCAGGCGGCGACCCTCGATCCGAACGATGACGCTGCCTTCCTCTACCTCCGAGAGGCTTACGGCGTGCGCGGCGGGGAATGGCCGCGGGTGATCGCCCTGGTCGACCGCCTGCTGCTGCTGCCGCAGCTCGAGCCGAGGACCAGCGCGGCGTTGTTGGCTCAGGGCGGGATGATCGCGTGGCGCGAGCTGGGCGATCTGCTGGCGGCTCGCGTGTACTTCGAACGGCTCGTCGGGGTCGACCCGACGCACCCCGCGGTAGCGGCGTTCGAGGCCCAGATCGGCCAGTCGCTCCAGGCGTCGGCGGTCAGAGCGCCGGACATGACGGCTGCGCCGGCTGCCGTTGCCGCGTCCGGCGTGGATGCGCCCGCTCCGGTGGGCGAGGCCGAGGTCGGCCAGCACCTAGTGGGGGTTCCAACGGCGGCGTCCGAGCCCGACGACGGACCGATGACGGTAGCCGCACCTGGCGGGACTGACGCTGAAGGGGGGGCCGCGGCCTTGGCCAACGAGAACACGGAGCTTATCGCCGAGCTTCGGGCGAAGCTCGCGCAGCAGGACGAAGCCAAGCGCTACCATGAGTACGTCAAGACGTTGATCGCGCTTGGAGATGAGGTCGCAGACCCCGCCGAGAAGGCGAGCTTTTTTGCCCAGGCCGCGGAGCTCTATGTCAACAAGTTCTCGAACCAAGCGGAGGCGGTGAAGGCCTACGAGAAGGTCGTCGAGATCGACGCATCACACCCGGTCGCCGTCGAGTACCTTCGCCAGATGTACGAGAAGCGGCGGGATTGGGAGAAGCTTCTGTCGCTGGCGCAACGCGAGGCCGCGCTCATGCCAGCTTGTCCCGAGCGGTCGCAGAAATACAAGGAGATCGCGCTCCTTGCCACCGAGAAGGTCAAGAAGCCCGAGGTGTGTATCGACCTCTGGACCGTGGTGCTGGCGGAGGAGCCCAATGACATCGATGCCCTCTCGGCGTTGTCACAGCTGTTCGAGCGTTCGCGCGAGTACGAGAAGCTGGCCGACGTCCTCGAGCGGTTGGTGGAATTCACGTTCGAGCCCGCCGAGAAGCTTCAGCTCCTGACCAAGCTGGGTCAGATCACCGGCGACCGACTGAACGACGACCTCCGCGCCGTGGAGGCGTACCGGCAACTGCTCACGCTGAGCCCCGACGATCGGCGTGCGCAAGAGCAGCTGAAGAAGCGATACGTGACGCTCGGGCGGTGGGATGACCTCGAGCTCTTCTATGCCGAGAGTGGCAAGTGGGACGAGTTTATCCGAGTCCTCGAGACCAACGAAACCAAGACGGAGGACATCAACCAGCGCATCGGCATGCTGATGAAGGTGGCCGAGCTGTGGATGACGCAGAAGGGCAAACCCGACCGTGCCTCGCGTGCCTACGAGAAGGTGCTTTCGCTGGACGAGAACCACCTCGCCGCAGCGGAGCGGCTGATCCCGCTCTACTCGCAGGCGAACAACCCGAGGGGACTCTCGCAGGCGATCGAAGTGAAGCTCGGCCACGTTGCGGAGCCGACGGAGCGAATCGCGCTCCTTCGCGAGGTCGCGGGGATCTACGAAGGCCGAATCAACGACAAGCTCCGGGCTTTCGACCGCTTCCTCGCCGCCTTCGAGCTGGCTGCCGGAGACGAGCAGAGCCAGACCGACCTGGAGCGGGCCGCCAACCTCACCGGGCGTTGGGACGAGACGATCGCCGCGTATCGTGCTGCCATCGAGAGCGCGGACAACGGTGCAGATTTCCGGGCGGCCACCGACCTGCGTCTTCGCCTCGGACGTGTCCTGGTGCACGAGGTTGGTCGGATCGACGAGGCGCTCGTCGAGTACCGAATCGTCTACGAAGCGGACCCGGACAACACGACGGCGTTGGAGTCATTGGAGAAGCTTTACCGTGAGACGGAGCGGTGGGCGGATCTCCTCGAGGTGTACGGGCGCAAGCGAGCGCTCGCGCAGGATGCCGTCGAGCGCAAGCCGATTCTCTACGCGATTGCCCGTCTGCAGGTCGATCAGCTCCAGAGGCCGACCGACGCGATCGAGACCTACAACTCTTCTCTCGAGGAGGACCCGGCAGACACGGTGGCCCTGGCGGCGCTGGATGACCTCTACTTCAGAACCGAGCAGTGGGAGCAGTACTCGGATGTGCTCAAGCGACGGGTCGAGCTGGACGCCGACGAGACCCGGCTCATCGATCTCAAGTTCCGGCTCGCGGCGGTGCAGACGGAGCACCTCGACGATCCCCACTTTGCGCTGGAGAATTATAGAGAGATCCTGTTCCTGAACCAGGACCACGAAGGCTCGCGCCGCGCGCTCGAGGGGCTGCTCGCTCATCCGGAGCTCGGCGCGGAAGCAGCCTCGATTCTCGAGGCGATCTACGAGGCGCGGGAAGACTGGGAGAAGCTCATCGGCGTGCTCGAGATCTTGGCGAGCTCCACCGAAGCCGTGGACCGAAAGGTCGATCTGCTCCGCAAGATCTCCGCCACGGCGGCGGGTCGGCTGGCTGCCATCGACCGCGCGCTCGACGCGCAAGCTCGCGCGCTAGAGTGCGATCCAGCGCTCTCCGACTCGCGTGCAGAACTGGAGGACCTCGCCGAGCAGGCCGGGGCGTGGGGCAAAGTGGTCGGGATCTATCAGGGAATCGCCAGTGAGTTGGACGATGCCGTACTGGCACGCAGCTACTGGTTGCGGCTCGCCGGAATTCAGGAGCGTCTTCAGCAAATCGACGACGCTGCTGTGAGCTTCGCGAAGGTACTCGAGATCGATCCATCGGACGCCGAGGCGCTCCTCGCGATGGATGGGATGTTCCGCACCTATGAGCGTTGGGAATCGCTGATTGGTGTCTACCGCCGACGCATCGATCTCACGGTGGATGGCAACGAGCGCGAGGCCCTCTACGCCCAGATGGCCGAGGTCTACGAGGAGCGCTTGGGCCGTCCGGACGACGCTATCGCGAGCTACCGCGAGGTGCTGGCTCTCGACCCCGCCAGTCAGGTCGCACTAGAGGCGCTGGATGGACTGTTCACCCGCCAGCAGTCATGGCACGAGTTGGCGGAGAACCTCGAGGTGCGCCTGGGTCTGGCTGATTCGGAGGCTCAGCAAATCGACCTGATGCTGCGGCTGGCAGCGCTCCGTGAGCAGCGCATGAACGAGGTCGAGCTCGCGATCGAGGGCTACCGGCAGGTCCTCGATCAGGACACGGTCAACGTGACCGCCCTGGCAGCGCTCGAACGCCTTGGCGGCATCGAGGCCTTCGAGCTTCAGATAGCGGAGATTCTCGAGCCGCTCTATCGAACGCAGGGGGACTACCAGAAGCTCATCGGGGTGCATGAGGTGCAGGTTCGGCGCGCAGACGACGCGAGCCGAAGGGTCGAGCTCCTTCATCAGATATCCGAACTCTACGAGGACGCGGCGGGGAACCTGGATGCGTCCTTCGACACGATGGCTCGCGCTCTGGGCCACGATCCAGCGAACGAGCCGACTCAGCAGGCGTTGGATAGACTGGCGCGAGCGACGGGGCGTTTCATCGACATGGCCGGGGTCTTCGAGCAGCTCGCGGCGCAGCAAGAGGATCCCGAGCTAGGGAGCGCGCTCTACACCGCGGCTGCGCGAGTCTTCGAGAACGATGTCGGCAACGTGGACCGCGCGATCGACCTTTACCGCAAGGTGCTGACGATCGATCCGATGTCGCTTGGTGCCGCCGAGTCACTGCAGGCGCTGTTCCAGCAGACCGAGCGCTATGCCGATATGTCGGCGATCCTGCAGCGCAAGGCCGAAATCCTGGACGATCTCGTGGCGCAGAAGGACGCTCTCTTCCAGGCCGCGGCGCTCGAAGAGGAGGTTCTCGATCGAAAGGACGACGCCATCGGCGTCTATCTCAAGATCCTCGAGCTGGACAACGAGGACACTCGCAGCATCGACGCGCTGATCAATCTCTACCTCGGCTCGTCACGTTGGGAGGATCTGCTCGGGGTGTACACGAAGAAGGTCGACCTCGTGTACGACGCGGAAGAGAAGAAGCTCATCCTGTACCAGGTGGGCGCCGTCTATGAGCGCGAGGTTGGCGATGTCGGGCAGGCAATTGACACCTATCAGCGCGTGCTCGAGCTCGACCCTGACGATCTCACGGCGCTGGGACGCCTGGACGTCCTCTACCAGACGGCGGCAAACTGGCAGGAGTTGCTCAGCGTCCTCCAGCACGAGGCGGAGCTTACCGCAGATCCAGCCGAGGCGGTGAGCTATCAGTACCGCATTGCCGAGCTCTACGAGAGGCGCCTGACGGACATCGAGCGCGCCGTGGAGCTCTATCGGGACATCCTGAACGTGATGTCCGACCATGAGCCGACCCTCGCCGCTCTGGAGGGGATCAAGATCGGTGTCGACGCGCCCCTCGCGGCGGCCAGCGTCCTCGAACCGGTGTACGACGCGAGCGGCGAGTGGACGAAGCTCGTGAGTGTTCTCGAGGTTCAGGTTCGCTTCGCCGATGACCCATTCGCGAAGGTCGAGCTTCTGCACCGGATCGCGCGGCTCTACGAGGAGTGTCTCCAGAACCACCGCAGCGCATTCGACACCTACGCGCGCGCCGTGGCGTTCGACAGCCAGAACGAGGAGACGCTGGTGTCGCTCGAGCGCCTCGGTAGCCTGCTTGAGCTCTGGGGCGACGTCGCGTCGCTCTACGACCAAGAGCTCGAGAAGCTAACGGATGATCCCGACCGCCTCGTGGAGCTGGCCCTCCGGGTAGCCCAGGTGTACGAGATCCAGTTGGAGAACGTCGAGAGCGCCGTTGCCCGCTATCGGCGCGTGCTCGAGGTGCAGCCGGAGAACCAGACGGCCGTGAGTGCCCTCGACCGGCTCTTCACCGCGACCGAGCGGTGGGCGGACTTGGCCGAGATCCTGGCTCGGGAGGCGGAGATTGGGGAGAGCCCCGAGGAGATCCTGGAGTTCAAGTACCGCCTCGGACAGGTGTATCAGCTCAGGCTGGACGACGTCACCCAGGCAATCGGCGCCTACCGTGAGGTGATTGGCGCCGCCCCCGAGCACGAACCATCGCTCGAGGCCCTCGAGGGGCTCTTCGCGGCCGGCGCGAAGCAGCCGGAGATAGCGGAGATCCTCGAGCCGCTGTACCAGTCCACCGGCGAATGGGAGAAGCTCATTCGCGTGCGGGAGGCGCAGCTCGCGCACACCACGGATCCCGAGGAGCGAATTGCGCTGTACCACCGCATCGCGGAAGACGCGGAAGAGCGGCTGATCGATACGCGGGCGGCCTTTGACGTCTACGTACGCGCCCTCAAGGAGCGACCGCTGGAGGAACGGACGGGCGAGGAGATCGAGCGTCTCGCTGCCGCTACCGACGACGGGTGGGAAGATCTCGCCAACGCCTATGCGGACGTCCTCGGCATCCCCGAGGTCGACCCGCCGACCCAGGCGATCATCGGAAAGCGCCTCGCTCGGGTCTTCGAGGAGGAGCTCCAGGACGTCGAGAAGGCAGAGGAGACGTATCGATACGTCCTGACGGTGGCTCCTCGCGATGCCGAGGCGCTCGCGAACCTGGATCGAATCTATTCGGCGCTGGAGAAGTGGCCTGAACTCGCGGGCGTGCTCGAACAGCGTGCGGTGGTCGCGCCCGAGACGGTCGAGCAGGTGGAGCTCTACACGCGGCTCGGTCAGGTGTACGAGGAGCATTTGGGCCTGGCTGACGACGCGATCCGCGCGTTTCGGCGTATCTTCGACGAGCTCGACCCCGCGAACGAGGAGGCCATTCGGTCCCTGGGACGGATCTACGACCTCAAGGAGGCGTGGGTCGAGCTAGGGGGAGTTTTCGAGCGCGAACTGCAGAATGCGGTGGGCGACGTCGAGGAGGCGGAGATTCGGGCCAAGATGGCGCGCCTCGCCGCTGACCGCCTCGGGAACATCGCGGAGTCGATTGAAGGGTGGAAGCGCGTCCTCGACCTGCGCGGGGAGGATCCGGAGGCTCTCTGGGCTCTGGCCGACCTCTACGAGCGGCAGGAGCGCTGGGCGGAGCTCACGGACGTGCTCGAACGCCACTTCGACATCGCCGACAGCGACGAAGAGCGGGTGAACATCCTCACGCGGCGGGCGAACCTCTTCCTGGAACGCCTCGGTCGGGACGACGAGTCCCTCGAAACCTGGCAACGCGTCCTCGACATTGACTTCGCGAACACCAACGCCCTGCGTGCCATCGCGCACATCTGGAGGACCCGAAAGGACCCGCAGGAACTCGTCACTGCCCTCCACATGACGATTGACCGCGCTGCGTCGGTGCTCGACCCACGCGAGGTCGTAGAGGTCTACCGGGAGCTCGGGAGGACGTACGCCGACGTTCTCGAGCAGCCATTCGAGGCCGCCGAGGCGTGGCGGTCTCTGCTCGACGTCGATCCGGCCGACCTCGAGGCGATGGACCGGCTCGAGCGGGGGTACCGTGCGGAGGAGAACTGGCCCGCGGTGGTGGATACGAAGATCCAGCGTTCGCAGGCCCTGCTCGAGCCAGCGGAGAAGATCCGGGAGCTGCTCGAGGTCACCGAGATCTGGCGCACGAAGGTCGACGAGTACGATCGCGCGACGCCTGCCTTCGAGAAGATCCTCGGGATCCAGTCCGATCACGATCTTGCGTTCGACGAACTCGAGAAGCTGCATTCGGCGGCGGGGCGGTGGGAGCAGCTCGTTGAGCTCTACCTGAACCGCCTGGAGACCCGGGAGAGGATTCCGGAGAAGACGGACCTGCTGCGCCGCATTGCCCGAGTCTTCGAGGAGCGCCTCGATGACAAGAACCAGGCTTTCGACGCACTCGTCAACGCTTTCGCCGAGGACTACGGAGATGACGAGACCGTGGGGTACCTCGAACGCATGGCTCAGGCTACTGGGCGTTGGGGGGAGCTCATCCAGACGGCGAACGCATGGCTCCAGGAGCAGACCGACCCCGCCCAGAAGATCCAGCTCGGGCTGCGATTGGGCAAGTGGTACGGCGAGAACCTCGATCACCCCGAGTACGCCCAGCCGTACTACGCCATGGTGATGGAGCTCGATCCGAACAATGTGCAGGTGCGCCGTCGGGTCGCCGCCATCTATCGCCAGGGAGGAAACTGGCAGGCGGTCGGTGAGGAGCTCACGCGAGCGTTGAACGTCGCCGTCGCCAATGACGACCGCAAGGCCGTGCTCCACGAGCTGGGCGAGCTCCTCGAGAAGAACATGGGGCAGGTCGAGCAGGGGCTCGCGTTCTATCGGCGGGCGCTAGAGGTGGATCAGGGCTACGTGCCAACCCTCGAGGCGCTCGAGCGCATCTACGATGAGCAAGGTCGACACCAGGAACTGGCGGAGATCCTGGCGCTGAAGGTGAAGGCACTCGGCGATCCCGCGCAGGTTGCGGCCCACAAGCTGCGGCTTGGGGGGCTCCACGAAACCTCGCTCGGAAACCAGGAATTCGCATCCCGGACGTACCGGGAAGTGCTCGATATCGAGGCGGGGAACCTGATCGCGCTGCGCGGGCTTGAGCGTATCTACGGGCTCATGCGCGATTGGGCGAACCTGGTCGACATTCTCCAGCAGCAGCTGGACGTCGTCGAGACGGAGCGTGAGCGAGTAGACGTCTTGCTCAAGTTGGCCGGTATCCAGGAGGAGCAGTTCCTCAAGCCAGAGCTGGCTGCGCAGCGTTTCGAGCAAGCGCTCGAGATCGACCTGGCCGAGATGCGCGCCTATGAAGGCCTGGAGCGTTGCTATCGGCGCCTGAAGCAGTGGCTCGACCTGATCAACTCATTCGAGCGGCACATCGCCGAGCTCTTGGAGGTCGACAAGAAGGTCGAGCTCTACTTCCAGATCGCCCAGATCTACCAGGACGAGGTTGGGGACGCCCAGTGCGCGGTGGATGCCTACCGCAACATCGTCGATCTCGATGAAGGCAACATCCCGGCCCATGAGCAGCTGGCCAAGCTCTACGAGAAGCTGGACGACGCCCCGCAGGCGATCGAGGCGATGACCCGGGTCGCGGATCTGACCGCGGACGGCGCGCAGCGTATCGAGATGTATTTCCGGATCGGGAGGGCCCTCGACACCAAGATGGGGGATCGCGTCCAGGCGCAGGAGCGCTTCGAGATGGCGCTCGACCTCGATCCCACGCATCTGCCCTCGTTGAGCGCTCTCCGCACGATCGCCATCGACGAGGCCGATTGGGACCGAGCCGCGCGGTACCTCGAGCAGGAGCAGGCCAATACGCCGAACCCTCGGGCTCGTGCGAAGCTTCTGGTCGATTTGGGCAAGCTCCGTGACGAGATGCTCAACGAGCATGACCTCGCGGTGCAGGCATACGAACTCGCGATCCAGTCGGACGATGACTGTGAGGAAGCGGCTCTCCCACTCGTGGAAGAGTACCTCAAGGTCGGGCGTTGTGCCGAAGCAGAGCCGCTGGCAGAGCTCCTCGTGAAGAAGGCGAAGAACCGCGAACGGCACGAGCAGCACTACCTACACAAGCTGCAGGGCAAGGTCCTCTCGGCTCTCGGGAAGTGGGACAAGGCCATCAAGTCCTACCAGACGGCACACCAGCTCGATCTGACGGACCAGGAAACGATCCGCGGGATTGCGGACGTGGCCTATGAGCTCGGCGATTGGCCGTCGTCGCTGAGCAATTACCAGAAGGTCCTGACCGCGCTCGGGGAGGGAGACGTCGACCAGCGGGTGGACGTCTACTACCGACTCGGCAATATCAAGCGCGAGCAGGGGCAGGTCAAACAGGGGGTCAACAACTACGAGAAGGCCCTGGCATTGAATGGCGAGCACCGCCCGACGCTCGAGGCGCTGGTCGGGGTCTATGCCAAGCTGAACGACTGGAAGCAGGTTGCCGCCTACAAGCGCCAAATCCTCGATACCCTGTTCGAGAGCGAGGACCGGTACGTCCTGCTCAACGACATCGGTGACGTCTGGGCCGAGAAGGACAAGAACGTTCAGAAGGCGATCGAGGCGCTGGAAGAGGCGCGGGAGATCAAGCCGCAGGACCACGTCTTGCTCCACAAGCTCCTGCAGCTCTTCCAGAAGGCGGGCAATTGGGAGCAGATGGTGGAGACCATCCAGGCCATCGCCGACCTTGAGGAGCGTCCGGACATCAGAGCGCGGTACTTCTACACGATGGCGCAGCTTTACCGCGATAAGCTCGAAGACCTCGAGCGTTCAGTGGAGCTCTTCAACGAGGCGCTCGACCTCAATCCCGAGTACCTTGAGGCATTCGAGCGGATCAACAAGATCCTCACCCAGCAGAAGAACTGGAAGCAGCTCGAACGGTCCTACCGGAAGATGATCCACCGCATCGCCGGCAAGGGGAAGGCGGAGCTCGAGAACACGTTGTGGCACGCGCTCGGGCTCGTGTACCGAGACCGACTCAACGCCGTCAACGAGGCGATCGAGGCGTTCAGGATGGCGAGTGCGACGCGGCCCGATCTCATGATCGAGCACCAGATCCTCGCCGAGCTCTTCGAGCAGCTCGGACGGTTCGACGAAGCCGTGGTCGAGCAGCGAGTGCTCCTGGCTGCAGATGCTCTGAGCGTTGACGCCTATCGTTCTCTTTATCGACTGTACTTGCACAAGCAAGCGTACGACGAGGCATGGTGTCTGGCCGCGGCGATGGCGTTCCTGGGCAAGGTGGACGAGGAGGAGAACCGGTTCTTTGAGGATTACCGGCCGCAGGGGATGCTGGCGGTGCGAGGAAGGGTCAGCAACGAGCTGTGGAAGCGCAGCCTGGCCCACGCGGACGAGAACCCAATCATCTCGGAGATCATGGCGGCGATCGCACCGGCGGCGCTCCACGCGAAGATTGCGCAGCTTCGGATGCAGAACAAGATGCCGGTCCTCGACCCACGGTTCAAGCAGGACCCCGCCACCTCGACGGTGACCTTCGCCAAGACCTTCGGTTGGGTGGCACAGGTGCTCGGCGTCAACATTCCTGAGCTCTACGTGCGACCAGACGTGCAGGGCGCGATCGTGACGGTCCCCGCCCAACCGCCAGCATCCATCGCGGGGCAGACGGTGCTCAGTGGGTTCCAGCCGCAAGAGCTGACCTTCATTTGCGGCAAGCACCTCGCGGGCTATCGAGTCGAGCATTACATCCGGAACCTCTTCCAGACGCAGTCCGAGCTCACGATCATGCTGTTCGCGGGTGTGATGATCGCGTTCCCGCAGACGCCGATGCCTGCCGACATGCAGCAGCAGGTGCAGATGACGGCTCGGGAATTGGCGAAGTACATGCAGCCGATCCAGACCGAGCAGCTTCGCATCGCCGTGAAGCGGTTCCTTGACGAGGGAGCGAAGGCGAACATCCGCCGATGGTTGCATGCGGTCGAGATCACGGCTTGTCGCGCTGGGCTCGTCGTTTGTGGCGATCTGGCCATCGCCAAGAAGATCCTCGCGTCCGAGCCGCAGCTTCCCGGAGACCTGACCCCGGCGGAGAAGGTCAAGGAGCTTCTCGTCTACAGCGTGAGCGAGGAGTACGCGATGATAAGACAAACGCTCGGGGTGTCTGTCGGGCAAGAAGGCACCTGAGCGGCGGCAAGGGTCAGACGCGATGCGCGGCGTGGTGGCTGCGCCTCGCGCGTTGGGTCGCCAACGTGAAATGGCGGTTCTGCATGGCTGGCGGGCTGGACGCAGGCTGGCGTCCGTTGGCTGACGGAGCTTGCTAGATCACCGGTCGGGTCCACTGTCGCGACAGATCGATCACCTCGGCCTCGATCCAGCGAGGCCTTGGCGGGTTTCGCCGGATCGGTAGTCTGGCCAGAGGGGACAGCGGAGACTACGGCGCGCATCTCGGCATCGGTCTGCGAGCGAGGTGGCCTCGGCGGGATCCTCGGGAATTCGCTGCGCGAGATCAGGGGTCCGCGGTGTCCGCCATCGGTCCGCCGAGAGGTGTGGGGTCGGCGAGGCGGGCTCCGGCAGGATGGAGAGCGGTCATTCAGCGACCGGGGACGTCCAAGGTGAGGCGAATCCCGCCCGCGACCACGCCGTAGACCCCGCTGAGCCGATCCTTTCCCGGCGGGAGCAGAGCCGGTGAGGTGTCGGGGAGGAAGAGCGTAGCGCCGGCTGTCAGGACGAAGAAGGGAGAGAGGCCGAGGTGGCGAGTGGCATACCAGTCGCCACCCGCTACCAGGTGGGCCCAGTCGATCCCGCCGTAGACGAAATCGTGGTCATTCCCCGTAGTCTTCGTGACGCGGTATCCAACGCCCATCGAGATGTGGGGATCGAAGCGCATCCCTTGGACGAGGTGATAGCGGAAGAGGGCCCCTACCGCCGAGGTGGTCGTCGCGCAACCTCTGCATTCCTCTTCGTCGCCGAGCCAGAGCATCTCACCCCAGAGACCGAGCGCCACCGATCGACTCACGCCCAGCGCAGCTTCGAGGCCCAGCCCGGGACCGGCCGCGGCATAGTCGTACCAGGGGACAGTCCGCTCGAGCGACCCGAAGGGCGCGCCGAGGATCCCGTTCATGGTGGCGTGGAAGTGGCGCGAAAGGACATCGGGTGCAGGCTCGATGTCCGGGACGGTCGGTGGCGCGGCCGAGGGAACGGGTGGTGATGGCGCCGCCGGTGGGGTTGGTGGATCCGGGACGGGCTCGGGCGAGCCGGGCGTTTCGGAGACCGTCGCCGGGTCGCTTGGGGGGTCGGGTGGTTTCGCCGGCGCCCTGGGCTCATGAGCTCGAACCTCGGCGGGGTGGGGCGCTTCGGACAGGACCGGGGCTGGCGTCTCCGCGGAAGTCGGAGGGGGGGCAGGGGTTGGCGCGGGGGTGGTCTGGGCGGCTGCCGGCACGGCCGAAAGCAGCAGGCCGAGCAGGGGCAAGCCAGAGGACGGGCGACGCATGGCCGCGGTGTTAACACTTGGTGGCGGCGTCACCAACGGCCAAGGAAGGGAGCTGGAAAGGCGCAACCAGAGAGGTCTCCGGCCGACGGAGGGGAACGATGACACCTTCGGCCACCACCACCTCCTCCGCATCGAACGACGACTGGACCGACACGACCATCGAACTCAGCGGCCGTTCCGCGCCTGGTCCCTGGTGGATCGAAGGGGTGGATGGGGTCCATTCGGTGGGATGCCTGCTGGAACCGGGCGGAACGCTGGTAGTGGGGTCTGCTCGCGGTTGGGTCGACCTCTGTATCGAGGACCGCTCGGTCAGCTCGCGCCACTGCCGTTTGGAGGGGACCCGCGACGGGGTTCTGGTCAGCGATCTGGGTTCCACCAACGGGGTCTATTGCGGCTCCGGTCGCGTGGATCGGGTGTTGCTTGCGGATGGGGGCGCGGTGGCATTGGGTCGGACGACGGTGCTGGTGTCTGCACCCAACAACGAAGATGCCCGTCCGGATTGGCGGCCCGTTCCTGGGTTGGTCGGGGACTCGGCGCCGATGCGTCGTCTGGCCGTGGAGATCCACCGGGCGGCCCGCCTGCGCGGTGCCGTTCTCATCCAGGGTGAGTCAGGCACAGGCAAGGACCTGGTCGCTCGGGCGCTGCACCAGCTAAGCGGTCGGCCTGGGGACTACGTACCGATCAACGTCGGCGCGATCCCCGAGGGACTCGTCGACGCCGAGCTGTTCGGCCATGCCCGCGGGGCGTTCACCGGCGCGGTGGCGGCGCGGATTGGGGCATTCGAGCAGGCCAACCGCGGGACACTCTTCCTCGACGAGGTCGCCGACCTGTCGCCCGCGGGCCAGGTACGTCTGCTGCGGGTGGTGGAGGACGGTCAGGTGCGCGCGGTGGGGACCGTTCAAGCTACCCCTGTCGACGTGCGGATCGTCTCGGCGAGTTGCGTGTCACTCCTGGAGCGGATCGAGGTGGGTCATTTTCGCAATGACCTCTACCATCGCCTCTCCACCTTCGAGATCCACCTGCCGCCTCTGCGCGATCGGCGAGGTGACGTCCCGGTGCTGACCCGTGCTCTGCTGGAGCGGTACCGCGAGGAACTCGGGCCGCGACACCTCGCGCCGCGGGCGATGCTAGCGCTCCTCGCGCACGACTGGCCCGGCAACGTTCGCGAACTCGCCAGTGTCCTTTATCGAGCGGCGGCGCGAACCGACGGGATCGAGATCGACCTCGCCCACCTCGATCTCGGGGTGACCGCCGTCTGCAACAGAGCGACGATGGTGTCACCCACGATGGCCGTGCGCGCGGTAGCTCAGCACGGCGGCAACACCAGTGCGGCCGCTCGTTCGCTCGGCATTCCGCGCAGCACCCTACGCGGCTGGCTTGCGCGTGGGCGGCCTGGTCCCGGATGACTCGGGTCAACCCCGGCATTGTTGGTTCGAGTCTCACGCCGGGTTCCGCGGCTGCATCGCGCATCCGCGTTCGTGGCGCGGGTGCCTGTCGACGGGTGCGAACCACCGGTGTGAGGTCGGAGACCCAGCGGAGCGTCGGGACACCGAAGGCACGACGGTTGTCCCCGTCGAACCATCACGGACGCCAAGAAATAGCTGCAGCCCCCCGGGGTGGATGCTGCGGAAGGGTTGAACCCCCGACTCAGAAGCTACCCCGAACGAGGATGCCGGAACCATCGCGCGCCACGAACGGGGCGACGTGGATCGGGGCGTGGCGGCTGCTCTTCCGACCGGGCGCCGTGTCGATGAAGTAGTACGTGACCAGGCCGGCCGCCGCGACGCCGCCCACCCCGAACCCGATGATTGACCCGACGAACAGGTTATTTCCCCGATCGTGCGTGGAGAGGTAGGCATTGCATGCGTCGTAGTAGCCCTCTACCGGCCCCACCGAGGCCTGATCCCCGCAGATGGCCTGGCCAGTACGGTCGGGCGTGTCTCCCCGTGCTACCGCTCGCGCGATGATCTCTTCCTCGATATCCTTCGCTTCCGAGTACTCGCTCTGCGCCACGATCTGGAGGGCGGTGCCCGCGCCCAATCCCCCAAGCGTCAACGCCCCGAGCACGATCCCGATGGGCTTGTGGACCATCCACGGGAAGAAGGCCTGACGACCGTCCGTGCTGACGGAGGCTTCTTTCTCCTTCTTCTCCTTCTTCTCCTTCTCGGGGCGCTCCTTGCGCTCCTTTCGCGGCGCCTCGGCGGCCTTCTCCTCCGCGGCCGCTGGGGCTGCGGTGGTTCCCTCCTCGCTCGCCTCGTCGAAGGCGAACGCGAGCTCCTTTTCCATGCCGGCGGTAGCCTCGATCTCTTCGGACTTGGTATCGTCTCTGCTGCGCGCCTCGATCGTGTAGCTGGCCGGCTTGAGGAAGAGTGGACTCGAGAGCGGTGTCTTCCCGCGGTCCTCTCCGTTGACGGCGACGCTTGCGCCCGAACGATCCGCCGTCACCGTTACGGTCGCGATCTTCTTCTTGGCGTTCGCGAGGCCCTGTTCGGCTTCCTCGCGCTTGCCGGAATCCGACACCTCGCCTAGGTACTGAGTGAAATGCTCCGCTGCGCTCGCTTCGTGACCCGGGACCCGAACCTCGCTTTGGGCGAGATTGAGGAGGACCGCCGGGTGCGGCTTGAGTGCGTAGGCTTGGGCGAAGGCGACGCGTGCTTTGGAGAACTGTCCCGCGTCAAAGGCCTTGACGCCCTCCTGGAAGCGCTGTCGAGCCGTCTCGGTGGTCGCGTCGTCCTGAGCGTAGGTGCGACGCGCCGTCGTGATCCCGATGGCGAGGAGGGCAAACCAGAGAAGCACCAGAGAGCGACGGAAGCAGGTCAGCATGTTCAGACTCGAGGGTGGAGCCAGGCTACCATCCCGATTCTCGCTGACGCAAACACCCTCTCGTCTGGGCGTGCAGCCCCCGCTCCCGGAGGCTGGGACGGCCTCTTTTTCGGTGGAGCTGGCCCCCCTGCAGAGGTTCTGTAACATTGCAGCAACGGGATGCGGCCTCCAGTGCGGCGACATGCAAGGTCGGTTGGGTCCTGGCTGGGGCCTGCGTTGGTCCTCCTCGCGGCCTGTGGCAGGTCCAGCGCGCCCTCGCCGGCTGGATCCGCGTCCGGTGCGGCTCTCTTAGGTGAAGGCCCGCTTGCGTCGCGCCCGGAGGTGGTGGCGAGCGCCGACGCTCTGGCTCTGGCGGGCGCCCGGGCGACAGGACGGGAAGCCGCCCGGCTCTCCGCGGTCGCCGCGGCGATGCGCGAACGACTATGGCGGTACGAGCATCGGCCCGCCGACGGGCTCGAGGCCCTCGAGCTCTACGAAACCGCAGCGCGTGCCGACCCCGCGCAGGCCTGCGGTTTGCGGGTGCAGCGGGCGCTCCTCGGCGGTGACATCGACGGCGATCCGGAGCGCGTCTACCGGGAGCTCTATTCCATTCGGGCGGCGGCCCCCCGCACGGACTGCGCGCGGCGGGTGGGAGCGATGCTCGAGCGGCTGGAGGCATTCCGCCCGCTGCCGAACGTCCTGGCCGAGCTCGAGCGCGACGCGCGCGGAGACGCCGGTGTGGAGCTGATGGGCTCAGGCAGGCCGCGCGCCACGGTGGACGGGGCGGGGGCCGTGGTCGTGCCTGCCTTGGATCGGGCGCCATCCGGACCCACCCGGATCACCGCGGTCGAACGATACCCAGGAGAGGATTCGGCGCGGATCGTCGTCGTGCTGACCCAACCTGCGTTATTCGAGGTCGGCTTCATCCCGAAACAGGGCAAGCTCGACGCACGGCTCTTCGTAGACGTGAAAGGGGGCACATACAAGGGGCAGCTCGCCTTCGAGACGCCCGGCCTCGTCAAGAGGGTGCGTCTCGGTCAGCGGAAGGATGGGTCTCGAATCGTGTTGGACCTTGCCGCGCCGGTGTTTCGCAAGGTGTTCTATCTGCCCGAACCCTTCCGTCTCGTCATCGATGTCTCCACCACCCCGCCGACCGAAGGAGCCGCCCCGGTCCGCGCAGGCCAACGCATGGTGAGGCGGGTGGTGCTCGACGCCGGCCACGGCGGCCACGATCCCGGGGCAACTGGGCCAAACGGGCTTCGGGAGAAGGACGTGACCCTCGATATCGCCCAGCGCGCCGCGCCGCTCCTGGCACGCGAGCTCGGGGTCTCGACGCTGATGACGCGCGACACGGACGAGTTCGTGTCGCTCGATGCACGGACGGCCCGGGCCAACGCGTTCAAGGCCGATCTCTTCGTGTCGATTCACTGTAATGCATCCGAGGATCCACAAGCGACGGGCTTCATGACCTTCGTGCTCGACGATTCGAGGGACGCGCTCGCCTCGGAGATCGCGGCGCGGGAGAACGCAGCCTCGGCTGCGGCGGCGGCAGAGCTCGCCAGCGTCATGCGGCAATTTGCCGACCAGGCGAGCCTCGCCCGATCGGTGCATTTCGCCGAGCTTCTCCAGCGGTCAGCGGCGGCGTCGTTGGGGTTTGGATACGTTGGGACCGCTGACCGGGGGGTTCGTCGTGCGGGGTTCTACGTCCTGGCGGGGGCTCATATGCCAGCCGTGCTCTTCGAGGTTTCGTTCATCAGCGACGAACGAGAGGAGACTCGCCTCAACACGGGTGACTATCGCCAGAAGCTAGCGGACGCTATCGTCAATGCGGTTCGGGCCTACCGGGATGGCCACTGACCTCCTGCCACGGCGACCCACCCTTCCCGAGAGCCGAGGGGGGCCGGGGGGCGGAAGGCCCGGGTAGGTCTCCGGGAGGAGGGCGCCGAGCCCGCGAGGAGGGCCAAGATTGGGGCGGGTCAGGAGGGAGGACCCAAGAACGGACCCAGGAAGGAACGGACCCAGGAAGGAACGGACCCAGGAAGGAACGGACCCAGGAAGGAACGGACCCAGGAAGGAACGGACAGAGCAGACCAGGACGGTGAGGCCTCGCGGGGTGGTGCGTGGGTTTCGACGGGTGAGGTGAAGATTGACGGTTCGAGCGCTGGCATCTATCCTACTTGGCCCCGTGAGGGACCGCGCCGTTCGGGGTTCAATCCACCATGACCACGATGACCAAGGCACAGCTCAAGAAGTTCAGGGAGTCGCTGGAGGCAAAACGTCTCGAGATCATCCAGCGAGCTCGCCAGACCCTCGACGAGGACATGACGCTCGACGTCGATGACCTACCGGACGAGATGGATCTTGCCTCGAGTGAGTATCTTCAGAGCTTCACCTTCCGACTACGTGGTAGGGAGCGGATGCTTCTCGACAAGATCCAGAAGGCCCTGGTGAGGCTCGACGACGGGAGCTTCGGCGTCTGCGAGGAGTGTGGGGAGAAGATCTCCCAGAAGCGCCTCGAGGCGCGGCCCGAGACGACTCTTTGTATCCGCTGCAAGGAAGAGCAGGAGCGGATCGAGAAGGACTTCGGCTAGAGCACCGATCGGTTGCCACCAGCAACGGCGCTGCTGGAAACGTACCCATGCCCAGCGAGGGTACGTTTCCGACGGCGTCTCGGGCGAGATCTGCTGCCGGTTCGGTGCTCTAGGCTGTTGATTTGACGCAGCAATCATCCTGATGGCTGCTCTAGCGCTCCGTTCCGGTTTGCCAACCGCTACGGTGCCGCGGGAAAGGCACCCCGCGTGCCCTGGTCCTGCGCCGCATCGCGAGGTGGGTGGCGACATGGCGTGCGCTTGCGTTTGCCATGGTGGGTTCGCGGAGGCCTGCATCCGGCTCGGTACCCCGCGCCCTCACCAACCCACAGCAGCAATCAGGTTGACTGCCGCCCCACGGTCGAATCCTGGTCCGCCGGAGCGGAACCATTCGAGGGTCATCAGCGGTCAGCCAACAGCTGTCAGGTAGGACGCGGGAACCCTGATCGCCGGTGGCTGGTCGCTCATGGCCACGAGAACGCTGCCAAATTCTCTGCCAGACTGGGTCAAGACCGTACCGCCGAGGGACTGACCCTCGGGACTGTGGGCCGGCGCCCCTCGGCCGTGGCACGTCCGCGCGCCGCTTCCCCGATGCGCCGCTGCCGGAGGAGGACTGGTCTCAGCGTTGACCGCGCGCTGCCCGCTTGGTCGGTGTCACGGAGCCCACCCGACGGTCGCCGAGCGTCTTCGCGAGGAAGCGGCCAGTGTGGCTTTCGGGGCAGTGAGCGATCGCTTCGGGCGTTCCGGCGGCGACGATCCTGCCGCCGTTCTCGCCACCCTCCGGACCGATATCGACGACCCAATCCGCGCAAGCGACGAGGTCGATGTTGTGCTCGATGATGATGATGGAGTTTCCCGCTCCGCGGAGCTCGAGCAAGGCGTGGGTGAGCAGCTCGATGTCCTGGAAATGGAGGCCCGTCGTCGGCTCGTCGAGCACGTAGAGCGTGCTGCCGGTGGCACGGCGAGCCAGTTCCGTCGCGAGCTTCACGCGCTGGGCCTCACCGCCCGAGAGCGTGGTGGCGGCCTGTCCGAGCTTCATGTATCCCAACCCGACCTGGCGAAGAGCGGTCAAGCGCTGGCGGATCCGAGGGATCGACTCGAAGAGGTCGAAGGCGGCGTCGACGGTGAGATCGAGCGAGTCCGCGATGGACAGGCCGCGATAGGCGATCTCCAGGGTCTCGCGGTTGTAGCGGCGCCCGGCGCATGCGTCGCACGTCACGTACACGTCCGGCAGGAAGTGCATCTCGATGCGGAGCACCCCGTCGCCTTGACACGACTCGCAACGTCCGCCCTTGACGTTGAAGGAGAAACGCCCCGGCTTGTAGCCGCGCGCGCGGGCATCCGGGAGCCCAGCGTAGAGCTCGCGCAGGTGGGTGAAGATGCCCGTGTAGGTGGCCGGGTTCGACCGTGGCGTCCTCCCGATAGGCGCCTGGTCGATGGAGATGACCTTGTCGATTTGGTCGAGCCCTTCGATGCGGTCACAGGGTCCTATCCAGCCGGTGGCGCCGTACAGGCGCGCGCGTGCCGCGCTGAGGAGGGTGTCGACGACCAGGCTGCTCTTGCCCGAACCGCTCACCCCCGTCACTGCCGTGATGAGGCCCAACGGGACCTCGAGGGTCACGTCCTTGAGGTTGTGGGCGCGAGCGCCGACGACACGTAGCCAGGCATCACCGGGCGGCACGCGGCGGGTGGGCACGGGGAGCTGCTTCTCTCCCGAGAGATAGGGGCCAGTGATGGAGTTGGGATTCGCCGTGACCTCCGCCGACGTACCCTGGGCGACGATGAGCCCGCCGTGGATTCCCGCCCCCGGCCCCATGTCGATGACGTGGTCGGCGGCGAGGATTGCGTCGCGATCATGCTCGACCACGATCACGCTGTTCCCAGTGTCGACCAGGCGACGGACGGCCTCGAGCAATCGCTGGTTGTCGCGGGCGTGCAACCCCACGCTCGGTTCATCGAGGACGTAGAGAACGCCAACGAGGGAGGCGCCGATCTGGGTGGCGAGGCGGATTCGCTGGCCCTCACCGCCCGACAGTGTGTGCGCCGCTCGATCGAGCGTGAGGTAGTCGAGCCCAACGTCGATGAGGAATCCCAGCCGCTCAGTCACTGCGCGCAGGAGAGGCTCCGCGATGGTGGCGTCGCGTCCGGTGAGTCCACCAGATGCGAACAGGTCCGATAGGACCTGGTGCAGTCTCCGAAGCGGCAACATGGAGAGCTCGGCGAAATCGCGCCCGCCGAGCTTGACCGCGAGCGCTTCGGGGCGGAGTCTCCGCCCTTGGCAGGCCTCGCAGGTTTGGGTCACGATGAAACGGCCAAGATCCTCCGGTCCGATGGCCCCATCGTCTCCATCCTGCTCGATGTCGTCGACCTCGCCGGTTTCCAGCAACCGTTCGAGTCGAGGGATGATCCCTTCGTAGGGGGCCGTCCGCGCACGTTTGCGTGTGTCGCCGCAGAGGATGGCGTTTCTCTGCTCGAGGGGGAGCTCGGCCCACGGCACGTCCGGGTTGATGCCGAGAGACTTCACCACTCGTGCCACCTCTGCCGCGGTGGCGACCGAGCCGCGCCGTCCGAAGGCCGCGACTGCTCCCTCCCGTAGGGTACGTGATTCATCGGGCACCACCCGATTCGGGTCGATTCCGGATCGGACGCCGAGTCCATCACACGCCGGGCACGCCCCGTGGGGGCTGTTGAACGAGAACAGGCGCGGTTCGACGGGAGGCAGCGTGATGCCAAACTCCCAGCTCACGAGCCGCTCGCTCATGACTACCGGCTCGGTGCCGTCAACGGCATCGATGAGGATGGTCCCCTCCCCCAGGCGCAGAGCAAGCTCGACCGAGTCCGTGATCCTGCCCTTCGCTCCGTCACGGACGACGACCCGGTCCACGACCACGTCGAGATCGTGCGACCTTGCGGGATCGAGCGCCGGGGCGTCGCCAAGATCCACCTGCACGCCATCGATCCGCGCGCGAACGAACCCATCCCGGCGCAAGCGCTCGATCTCCACGGAGAGGTCGCTGACGGCTCCCCGCGCCACGGGTGCGAGCAGCGCGACTCGTGCCCCGTCCCCGCGGGCGATGATCGTGTCGACCATCTCCTGCACCGTGTAGGCGCGAAGGACGCGACCGCTCCTCGGGCAATGCGGGGTGCCAACTCGCGCGAAGAGGAGGCGGAGGTAGTCGGCGATCTCGGTGACTGTCCCCACGGTCGACCGCGGGCTCTTTGCGAGAGCACGCTGCTCGATCGCGATGGCGGGGCTGAGGCCCTCGATGCTTTCGACCTTCGGCTTGGGTAGCTGGTCGAGGAACTGTCGGGCATATGCGGAGAGCGATTCCACGTATCGCCGCTGGCCCTCCGCGTAGATGGTGTCGAAAGCGAGGGAGGACTTGCCGGACCCGCTCGGACCCGTGATAACGACCAGTCGGTTGCGTGGTATCGCGCAGCTGATACTCCTCAAATTGTGCTGTGCGGCGCCACGTACGATGAGCTGGTCCATGGACAAGTGGTTCATCTAACACAGGTGACCTGCGTCGGCGTCGCGCTGACTGGGTGCAGGGATCATCCCCAGGCCAAAGGGCCGAACGACGGGGAGCCCAAGGTAGGACTCGGAGGCCAACTGCTGGTCCCCGTTGCTCGGTAGGCGCCGTTCGTCTACGGTTCGCGCGTGGAGCCTGGTGCCCAACCCGCCCTCGACGCCTCACGGAACGCACGTCGCGGACCTTTGGCACGGGTTGCCAGGGATTCGGATCGCGACCATGTCGGTTTCGGCACGGTTTTTGCTGAACACGTTCACCGTCAGCGGGCCCATAGCTCAATCGGTCAGAGCCCCCGGCTCATAACCGGGCTGTTGCTGGTTCGAACCCAGCTGGGCCCACCCCATCGGCCTGAAGACCTGGTCGATCTCGGCATCCCGCTTCGAGGCGGCGCACCCCGGCCACCTCCGAGACTCCCCCCCGAGCGTGCCGCTCGATCGAGCTGCAATCCCGCACCTGCGGGCGGCGCACTTCGAGACTCGGCGATGTGCGGAGGCCTGGCCTCCAGGATTCCCGAGGCCAGGCGATGCGGCGCGCTTGGCTCGCGCCTCGTCGGTGCGCGAGCCGCACATCGCTGGCACAATCCGAGTCAGCCACGCTTCGGACTCGGGCAGTCATTGCCCGGGTTGGTCTTCCAACACCCCCTAGTCCCGGTTTCTGCCCGTCCTATTCCATCCACATTGGTCCTCGGGCCTGCACCCCGGTACTAGGGACTCTCCAAGAATCCAATGCCACAAGCGAGTATCCAAGAGCAGATCATGGCCCTCGAAGGGCTTTCCGCCGTCGATGCGGAGCTTGCCGAGCTAGACGGCGAACTCGGCACCTATCGCGAGACCCTCGCCTCCAAGAAGCAACGGCTCGCCGAGCTGGACGAACGGGTTCAACGAACACAAGCGAGCGTCGACGAGATGGAACGGTTGAAGAGCGAACTGGTCCACGAGGTCCGTCAGATGAGCCTGCAGGTGGACAAGTCGCGGGAAAAGATCGCGCGTTGCCGCACCGAGCGGGAGGCGAACGCGGTCCAGCGAGAGCTCGAGGAGCTGCGCAAGCTCTTCCGTGACCGTGAGCTCGAAGTAGACAAGCTCACGGTGCTGGTGGAGCAGGCGCGTGCCGAGGTCGATGTGACGGCAGCGCAACGCGCGGAGCTGTCGAACGAGCTCGGCTCGAGCGAAGGGGACGTCGCGGCGCGTGTCGTCCAGCTCGAGCGCGGGATCGCGGAGCGAACGGCCGCGCGCACGTCGGTCGCGCAACGGCTTCCGATGCAGCTCTTGCGCCGCTATGACATGGTGCGCAAGCGGCGCGGATCCGGCCTGGCAAGCACCACGGACGGGACCTGCAGCGGCTGCCACATGGCGATGCCACCGCAGCAGTTCCAGCTTCTGATGCGCAGAGCGCAGCTTGACAGCTGCCCACACTGCAGTCGCATCATCTACTACAAGCCGCCCGAGCCCGCCGCGGAGCTCTCTTCCGACGGAGCGACCAGCGGCGCCTGACGGGGCGGCGTGCACCAGGGGCAACCAGCGACCGTACGCCAGCGTCTGTGGAGGAGCGCTTGAAGGCTTGTCCGGTGTGCGGGCGTCTGTATCCGGACGACGCCGGGTTCTGTCCCGAGGATGGCACGCAGCTGCTCCGCGCCACCGAGGTGCCGGTACACTCCGACAGTCAGGATCGGCGCATTGGCCAGCTGATGTGTGGTCGCTACCAGATCCGGCGGGTGGTCGCGGACGGCGGGATGGGGCGCGTCTATGAAGCGATCGACATGCAGGAGCGCCGTCACGTGGCGCTCAAGATCCTCCATCCGGATGTCGCCTTGGACGCCGTCGCCCTCGAGCGGTTCAAGCGCGAGTTCGAGGTGAGTCGGCAGCTCCCGCATCACCACATCGTCGATGTTCTGGACTTCCAGCCCACGCACGATGGTAGCTATGCGCTCGTGATGGAATTCCTCTATGGGGAGGAACTCCGCGCGATGCTCCGCCGGGAGCACGTCATGGCGCCAGATCGCCTCGTGCGTGTGGTGTCGCAGGTCGCGATCGCGCTCGACGAGGCGCATAACCGCGAGCTTGTCCATCGAGACCTGAAGCCCGAGAACATCTTCCTGTGCCAGACGAGTGACGGCGACATCGTCAAGATCCTCGATTTCGGTTCGGTGAAGGACAAGACCTGGAACGCGAAGAAGCTCACCGTCATGGGTACCACCATCGGGTCGCCGTTCTATATGGCCCCCGAGCAGGCGCAGGGGCTCGACACCCTCGACCATCGCGCGGACGTGTGGGCACTGGCTGCGATCATCTACGAGTGCGTGACCGGACAGGTCCCCTTCATGGGTAGCAACGGACCCAGCATCCTGCTTGAGATCCTCACCAAGGAGCCAGCGCCCCCGAGCACCGTTGGTCGAGCTTCCGCCTACGGCATTCCTCCAACGCTGGATCGAGTGCTGGCCCAAGCCTTCCGCAAGCACGCCGCGCAGCGGATCGCTACGGTTGGCGCCCTCGCTGATGCGGTGGGTGCCGCATACGGGCTCGAGGGGTCGCATCGGGAATGGGGGCATGCCTCCCAAGCCGTGCTCGCCGACCGCATCCGCAGGACGCTCCCCGGGCTCATGGTGGCGGCGCCGCCGCGCGCCGCGGCCGACGAGTTCTTCGGTGTCGCCGGTAGCCTCGATGTCGTCGAAGACCCGTTCGGCACCCCGGTCGCGTCCATCGGCGCGCCGGCGGCGCAGGGCTGGCCAAAGGAAGCCCCCAGCGGGCCTTCCGTGGTGGAGGAACCGCTCGTCGTGCCGACCCGTCCATTCCCCATCGGCCCCATGCTCGCCGTATTGGTCGGGATGGGGGCGCTCGGCCTGGGGATCCTCGTCGCCTGGCTGGTCCTCCGTGCCTAGAGCCCCGATCAGGTTGCCGACAGCAACGGCAGCACTGGAGACGGACCCCAGTTCAGCTCCAGTGCTGCCCAATCGGTTCCGCCGAGCGGGGTCCGAAACCCGGGGCCTCTGACTCGGGTTCCTGTGCGAGGCGAGGACGCGCTGCCAGCGCTGCCTCGGGCGAGGTCTGCTGCCGGGTCGGTGCTCTAGTCCCTCAGCGGTGTGATCTTGGCCGGATCTGGCAGAAATTCCTTCGATGTTCTCGTGGCCATCAGCAATCAGGCGTCAGCGAACAGGGTCTCCACGTTCTACCTGACCGCTGACCGCTGACCGCTGACCGCCGATGGCCTGGCCTGTTTCGTTTCGGCTCCGCCCCGGCTTGGGTTGTTGAATTGACGCAGCAACCAACCTGATTGCCGCTCTGGGGAGGGTGCTCGAACCGAACCGGCCCTTTGAAGACACTCCCTAGATCAACGATATTTGCCGTGGTAGACCCTCCAAAGGGCACATCGCCGCCAGGCGGACCCCAACGGACCCCAACGGACCCCAACGGACCCCAACGGACCAAGAAGCAGAGCACCAAGCCGGGGGAAGCCCGTGGCGGAGCAGTCCTGGATAGGGCTTCTCTTCTCCGGCAAGGAGGCGTCTCTCGGGGTCCCTTCACGGCTGGCACTCTGACCGGGGCTCTGGGGCGTTCGGAGGCGAGATACGAACGCGGGAGACAGATGACTGGGAAGGTGATGATCCTCATGGTAGGGCGCGGAGTCGGGCTGCCCACTGTCCTGCTGGTGATGGCTTGCTCGCGAGATCCGGGATCGCGTGAGCGTATGCAGCCCAACGTGAGTGACGTCGTGCCGGTGGCGGCGGCGCAATCGCTGGGAGCGGGTCAGAGCAGCCCGCCGGCGAGTGACCGCTTCGACGAAGCGGCGTTCTCGCTCCGGATCCAGCCGAAGGGGAGGTACGAAGCCGGAAAGGAAGGCGCGGTCGAGGTCCTGATAGACGCCAAGGATCCGTATCACGTCAACGACGAGTACCCGACGAAGCTCAAGCTCGAGGTTCTGCCCGGGATCCGGTTTCCTGCGCCCGTGGTCGGGAAGGAAGGAGTCGAGATCTCTGGCAAGCACGGTAGGCTCACCGTTCGCCTCACGCCCGAGGCAGCGGGCGAGCATCGCATCGCCGGCCGTCTCTCCTTCTCGGTCTGCAACGACGAGCGTTGTCTGGTCGAGCGGCGGGACCTCGCGGTCAAGATTCGCGTTCCGTAGGCTGCGCAAGGGGGGGAGGGCGTCCGCCTCGCCCCATGGTAGGGTCTTGGCGTGATCGCGCCGGTGCTCGAGGAACTCGCCGTCATCTCGGAGGCCGTGGAGCGGAGGTTCGCCGACGAACGGCGAGTGCTGAGCTTTGGCGAGTACTTGGCGCTGTTCGCCTCGGATCCCGTCCGCTATTCGCGGTTTGCCGGGCAGTACTTGCGAGACATGCTCGACCATTTCGGTCGCGATCTCGTCGACCGCCCGAGCGGCCAGGTCACCCGCTTCCGGTTGTTCGATCTCTCGTTCCTCGAGGATCGCGAGGGCCAGCGTCGGGCGTTGGCCGGGCACGAGCAGGTGCAGGCCGAGCTCTATCGCGTGCTCGAGAACTTCGTGCGGGAGGGACGCGCGAATCGCGTGATTCTCCTGCACGGGCCGAACGGATCCGCCAAGAGCACGATCGCCCATGCGCTCATGCGTGGGCTCGAATGGTATTCGACCCTCGACGAAGGGGCGCTCTACCGCTTCCATTGGGTGTTCCCCCGCAGGTCGGCTGGGCGCGGGGTGATCGGCTTTCGGGGTGAGGAGCAGGTGACGGGCGCGGGGACGAGCTATGCGCACCTCTCGGATGAGGAGACCGACGCCCGTCTGTTCGTCGAGACCCGCGATCATCCCCTGTTTCTCATCCCGGAGCGCGAGCGGGCCGAGCTGCTCGATCGCGTCATCGCCACCGCTGGGGTCCAAGACCCCCCGACCGACTTCATCCGGCGAGGAGGGCTCTCCCACAAGAACCGCCAGATTTTCGACGCGCTGCTTGCCAGCTACGGGGGAGCGCTCACGGAGGTGCTGCGCCACGTCCGCGTCGAGCGCTATTTCATCTCGCGGCGCTACCGCGTTGGAGCCGTCACGCTTGGCCCCGAGATCGGCGTGGACGCGCACGAGCGCCAGATCACCTCCGATCGCTCGTTGGCTGCGCTCCCGGCGTCGCTGCAATCGCTCAGTCTGTTCGAAGCGTTCGGTGACCTCGTCGATGCGACGGGCGGTCTCTTGGAGTTCTCCGATCTTCTGAAGCGGCCGCTCGACGCCTTCAAGTACCTGCAGATCACCGCCGAAACCGGCGAGGTTCAGCTGGAGACCCAGAACCTCCAGACGAACTGCGTGATGCTCGCGAGCGGCAACGAGCTCCACCTTTCGGCATTTCGAGAGCACCACGAGTTCGAGAGCTTCCGTGGCAGGTTGGAGCTCGTGCGAGTCCCGTATCTGTTGAGCTACCTCGACGAGCAACGGATCTACGACGCCCAGGTGGCTCCTCAAGTGGAGCGCCACGTCGCTCCACATGCGACCGAGATCGCCGCGATGTTCGCGGTGCTGACCCGCATGCGAAAGCCCGATCCCGAGCGATACTCAGGGCAGCTCCAAGAGGCGGTCGAAGGGCTCACGGCGGTCGAGAAGCTCGACCTGTACGCGACGGGCGCGGTTCCCAAGCGGCTGGCCGTGGAGGCTCAGCAGGTCTTGCGGGCGAATGTCGGCGAGCTATTGCACGAGACGGACGGGAGCGTGGACTACGAGGGCGCGATGGGGGCGAGTCCTCGCGAGATGCGAGGGGTACTGCTCGATGCGGCGCAGGATGTCCACTACGCCGGCCTCTCCCCATTCTCGGTCCTTTCGGAGCTCGAGCGCCTCTGCACGCGCCGCGCCGAGTATGCTTGGCTTGGAGTCGATCCGAAGCCGGGTGGATATCACGACCACCAGCTCTTCCGGCGGGTGCTAAAAGATCGGCTGCTCGACCTCCTGGAAGACGAGTTCCGCGTGGCGACCGGGTTGGTGGACGAGGCGAGCTACGACGAGCTCTTCGACCGCTATCTCACGCAGGTCAGCGGGTGGCTCTCCGGCGAGAAGATGCGACATGCCATCACCGGCTGGTTCGAGGATCCTGACGAGCGGCTGATGGGCGAGGTAGAACTGCTGCTCGGGGTCACCGCTGACACGAAGGTCTGGCGCGAGGCGCTGCTCGGTCGGATTGCCGCCTGGGCCATCGACCATCCTGGCAGGCCCCTCGATCGTCGTGCCGCCTTCGACGACCTCATCCACCGGCTTCGGGAGGGGGTTTTCCGCGAGCGGCGTCCGGCGGTGGGTCGTGCCTGTCGGGATCTGGTCATCCTCGTGCGAGATTCAGGTTCCGGCCTGGATGATGCGCGCCAGGAAGCAGCACAGCGATTCCTCGAGCGCCTCTGTCACGACGTGGGCTATGTTCCCGAGACGGCGGCCGATGCAGCGCACGCACTGGTGCAGCAGCGGTATCGCGACGTGTTGGGGTGACTGCGGATGGGCACGATGAGGGAACGGGGGATACTCGGCCCCGTCGCGCTCTTCGCGCTCGGCCTCAACGGCATCGTCGGTGTCGGCATCTTCTTCGTTCCTCGGGATGTGGCGGGGCTGGCCCCTGGCATGGTGGGCGTCTTGACCTACCTCATCACGGCGCTCGCTCTGTTGCCGGTGGCTGCCACCTACGCCATCCTCGGGTCGCGCTTCCCCGAGGACGGTGGACCCCATGTGTGGGCCCGCGCCGCGTTTGGTTCCACCGTCGCCTTCGTGGTGGGGTGGGTTGCTTTCACTTCGGCCGTCTTCAGCACGGCAGCGGTCGTGCTTGGTCTGGCGGAGACCGCGGCACCAGTCCTGCCCGGCGCGGTTGGCGCTTCTGCCCGTGTGGTCTCGGTCATCGTGCTTGGTGGGTTCGGCCTCGTCGCAGCGGTCGGTCTTCGGCCAAGCGCGGTGGTTTGGACGGCGGTGACCTGCGCGAAGCTCTTGCCGCTGGTGCTGCTCGTCGGGGTGGGGGTGGGCTTCGGGGGCGGCGCGGGGCCCGCGTTGCCGGCTCCAGGGAACGTTGACGTTGCGACGTTCGTCCGTGCCCTTCTCGTCGTCGTCTTCGCCCTCCAGGGGTTCGAGATCGTCGCCGTTCCGGCCGGGCAGGCGCGAGGAGGGCGGATCGCGGTTCCCTTCGCGACGGTTGGATCACTGGGCGTCGCCGCCCTGCTGTACGCTGCGGTCCACTGGGTCACGGTGCGCGCCGTTCCCGGCGTCGCTGGTGTCGAACGCCCGCTCGTCCACGCTGGTGAGGTGCTCGGCGGGGGGCCTATCGGCGCGCTGGTGGGGCTGGGCGCGGCCGTCTCCGCGGCCGGGATCGCGTTCGGAATGATCGTCATGACACCGCGCTACCTTGCTGCGCTGGGGAGGGCGGATGGTTTCGGGGTTTGGATTGGTCGCGAAGAGTCCACCTGCGTGCCGCTTCGTGCCCTGCTGGTCACGCTCCTGTTGGTCGGTGTGCTTGTCCTTCTCGCGCTGGGAGCGGGGGTCGGCGTCGGACTGCGGGAGCTCTTCGTTCTCTCCAGCGTCATGGTCCTGCTCCAGTATGGCGTGAGCTCGGCCGCGCTCCTGGTCCTTGGCCTCCGGTCGCGCTCCGGCATCCGGCTGCGGGACGTGTGGCCCGTGCCCCTGGCCGGGGTGGTCATCATCGGGATTGGCGCGGCTGCCACTCCTGGGGAGCTCGAGACGGCCGCCGCCGTCGTCGCGCTGGGGCTGCTCGTGCCCTTGGGGCGTCGCGTCTTCGCGGCGTCGTCGTAGGGCGGGTATGATGGTGCCGGGCAATGATGCTAGAGCACTCCGTGTGATGTGGGTCGATTCGCATTGTCACCTCGACGCCGATACCTGGCCCTTGGGACCCGACGCCGTACTCGCCCGGGCGCGTGCGGCGGGGGTGGTCGGGTTCGTGGTCGTGGGTGTCGGAGGGGTCGCGGCGGCGCGGGGCGCGGTCGACCTCGCGACTCGAAACGGCGACGTCTGGGCCGTCGTAGGAGTGCATCCCCACGATGCAGCTCAGTACGCCGCGATGTGCCCCGAGATCGTCCCGTTGCTAGGGGTCGAACGGGTCGTCGGCGTGGGCGAAACCGGGCTTGACTACCACTACGATCACGCTCCCCGCGTCGACCAGCACACGGCCTTCCGCGCCTCGATTGCCGAGGCCCGTCAGGCGAAGCTTCCCATCGTGGTACACACGCGGAGCGCGGCCGCTGACACCCTGGCCATCCTGACCGAGGAGGACGCCCGCGAGGTTGGCGGAGTCATCCACTGCTTCAGCGAGGACCGAGCCTTCGCGAGGTCCGCCCTCGATCTCGGTTTCTATCTGTCCTTCTCGGGCATTGTGACCTTTCGGAACGCCGCCGCGATAAGAGACGTTGCGGCTTGGGCGCCGAGCGACCGCGTTCTGATCGAGACCGATAGCCCCTACCTTGCACCGGAGCCGTTTCGCGGCCGCACTTGCGAGCCCGCCTACGTCGTTCACACCGCACGCCGGATCGCTGAGCTTCGAGGGATGACGCTGGACCGCTTCGCGGATCTCACCATGGAGAACACTGCGCGGCTCTTTGGCCTGCCGCTGGGGAGGATGACAGGGACCGCCCACCCGGCCTAAGGAATGCCGGTCGGAGGCCGCTCGAGGGAGGGGCGCGGGGGCGAGCCGAGACGTGCTGGCTCGGGTTGACAACCCAGCGATTCGGCTATCATATGCGGCCCCGCCGCCTGGCGAAGTAGCTCAGCCGGTTAGAGCACGCGCTTCATAAGCGCGGTGTCGTCGGTTCAAGTCCGACCTTCGCCACCGAGAATCTCCCCGCCAAATGCTCGCGGAAGCCCCCGAGGGGCGTTGCCCTGGGACGTTGACCAACCCCGACAGGCGGTGGAGGGAACGGTCGCGTTGCCCTCGCATTGCCCGCGGGCGGGCTAGTGCCCGAACGCCCCTCGTCTCCGGACCTACGCGCGAGCGAGCGGGGCCTCGAGGTGCGGCAGAAGTGCCTGCGGCGAGGGTGTCTCGTCGAAGGGTCAGGTGGGGGCGTGCGGACCGTCGTGATCGTGGTCCCTGCGATCCCGTTGGGCGGACCCCCATCACGGGACGAGAGCCGTGCCTCGGGGCCGCCTTCGTCGCGCCGTCCGATTGCTCGCGGGTCATGGCGCAGGACACCTGAACGGGTGCCTCGATCGGCCGCTTCACGGCGCGCCGGTATTGCGGCTGATCCAGGAGTGAGCCGCTCCGACCACAGCCGGATCCGGCTTCCGTGCATGTGGCACAGTGTTTGCGTGAGAGGTATTTCTGCTGGGCCACGGAACCCCGCCAATAAGTGGACTATGCTCCTGCTCTCGAGGTGAGCTAGTTGGTGAACGCGATGAAGCTCGGTTCGCTTGATCTGGAACGTTCCGATCCCCTGCTGGCGGCTGCGTTCGCGGACAACACGGAGCGCCAAACGATCACTCTGGCGAAGAACGCCGGACTCGACGTGGCTGAGATCAGGATCGACCTCTTCCACGATACTTCGGTGGCCCATGTCCTGGAAGAACTGAAAAAGTTCACGATGCCGGTGATAGCCACGATTCGCTCGAAGAAGGAGCAGGGCGGGTGGCAAGGTAGTGAGCAGGACCGAATTGCCCTCTTTCGTGCGGTGATCCCGCGCGTGGATGCGGTTGATGTCGAGCTTGGCTCGACGGACATCCGAAGCGAGGTCATTCAGGCGGCGCGGGATTCCGGGAAACTGGTGATCTTATCCTTCCACGACTTTGATCAGACCCCAAGCCTGGTCGACCTTTCATCCGTGGTATCGAACGCACGGGAGGCCGGAGCGGACGTGGTCAAGGTGGCAACCATGGCCCATACGGATGCTGATGTCCGTACGCTCGCACGGCTGCTGGTTGAGAACGAGGGTGGGCACCTGGTCGTCATCGCGATGGGTACCGTGGGGATCAAGTCCCGGGTGTTCTTCCCCGCGTTGGGCTCCTGCATAACGTTCGCTTCGCTGAACCAAGCGACCGCGCCTGGACAGCTGACCGTGAACGAGACGGTGGCGGGCCTTCGGGCCTACTACCCTGCGTTCAACCAGCGAAAGATCACAGAGCTGGAGCTGATGGAGGCCGTGTAGAGCCGGAACCGGCGGCGCAGAGGCCCGTGCCCGGCCGTTCCGCCGTCTGAGCCGGGATGCCGGAGGACCTGTGCGGGCGGAGCCCCGATGCGGCGCTGACGGCGTCGAGTTGATCATCGAGAACTACCCTGAAGACGCGAGTGTCGTGGCGTTCTCCGAGGCGTAGCTCAAGGCGGATCAAGCCTTCGCGGTGACGATTGCGGAGAGATCGGGTTTGGATCGATCGGGGACGACGCGCCGTCGCGTGCCGCCTAGAGCAGCAATCAGGTTGATTGCTGCGTCGAATCAACAACCTAGAGCACCGAACTGGCAGCAGACCTCTCCAGAGGCAGCGCTGGAAACGCGTCCTCGCCTCGCACGGACGCGTTTCCAGCGCTGCCGTTGCCGTCGGCAACCTGATCGGTGCTCTAGGGCGGTGCTTGCACAGAAGACAACGCCCCCGAGCGCGGATCCTCTCTACGAGACCGATCGGGGCTTCCGACGGGAACGGCCGATTGGCGGCACCCGGTGGGCCGACGGGTCGGTGATCCTGTCCGAAGCGCCGTTCATCCGGGCGGAGCCGCCGGTGCCCCACCCAACGGGAGCGACGAGGCTTCCGCGGTCACGAGCCAAGGTTCAGGTGGGTCTTGCCCGTCTCTTCACCGTGGCTCGACCGATCGTGCTCGAAGGATGTCCGGCGGCGTGGGCGGAGTCTGGCGCCGGCGCTAGGATCGTGGCCGTGCGTTGGCCCGGCGTGTACCAGCAGCGTGGTCATGGCCTGACGCTGTTGGGGTTCATGCCCGTCACCATCGCGGTTGCGTTGGTCACCGTCCTCCTCATCAGCTGGCTGGCCACGGGTCTCGCGGATCCCCGGGCGCGCGAGGTCGCGCTCGAGCAATACGCCGAGGAACTGGTGGAGCGGGACCTGGCCGAACGTGGTTGGCGCCCCGTGGGACCGAGCCCCGCGGAGGGTTCCGGTCCGCGGATCCTCGACGGCGCGGCCCCTCCCGCCAACCTGGGCCGCGGCGGTGAGGTGGTGTCCGAGCGGGCGGACCTCGAGCAGGCTGCCCATCGGCTCCAGCGCCTTCAGGGACTCACGCTTCTCCTTCCGGAGCGGGAATTCCACCTCGATCTCTCGCCGGGAGCCATCACCGGCGGACCACCACCGACGGGATCGGCGGCGCTGACCGCCTCGGTCGTGGCGCGGGAGCTCAGCCGCTTCCCCCAGGGTTCGCTGGCGGCGGCGCGATTTCGCCGAGTGCTGCTGTGTGCTGGGCTTGCCGAGGCAGGCCGTGCCATTCCCTCGCTCCCGAACTACCAGCAAACGCTCCTCCTCGATGTTGGTTCCTCACCGGAGTTTCTCCGCCGCCTGGTGCACCACGAGCTCTTCCACTTCATCGACTACGCGGACGACGATCAGGTGTTGCGGGATCCGAGCTGGGATGCCCTCAACGATCGCTATTTCGTCTATGGCTCTGGCGGTCGGGCGATGCGTGATCCGCGAAGCTCCTATCTGACGCACGAGGTCCCGGGTTTCGTTTCACGTTATGCGACGGCGGCGCTCGAGGAGGACAAGGCCGAGGTGTTCTCGTTCCTGATGACCGCTCCCGCAGAGCTCACCGCGCTCGGCCAACGGGACGTCGTGATCGGCCGCAAGATGGCGGCGGTGAAGCGGCAGGTGGGGGCACACTTGCCCGTGCTCGACGCCGCCTTCTTCCGCGCGGTGGAGCGCGGCGACCGCTAGAACACCGATCCACGTTCCATCGCCGAGCACCCCCTCAGTCGCTGGCTTCCCCCGCCAATTCATCATCCTCAGGCTCGGTGGTTCCTGGGGCGTTCGTGGGGGTGGCGGCTGCACACCGCTTGAGCCATGGGGTGGCGACGAGCTCGCGCAGCACCTGGGTCGCATAGCCACCCGGAGGGAGCACGAACGTGACGGTGAGGCGGTGGTCGCGCGCCGCCTCTGCTGTGAGCTCCTCGGGCCACAGCAGGAGATCGCGTCGCGTGCCGTCGACCAATCGGGCGAGGCTGTCGAGCGCCCGCTCACCAAGGCAGAGCTCCGCGAGCGCGGTCGTCTCGAGCTCGTGGGGGACGCCGGAAGCCGCGCGCATCTTGGGCCCCACCATCGGGCCCGTGAGGTGGATTTGGCGGGCGGCCAGCCGTGGCTGCTCCACCTCCGGATCCTCGACCAGGAAGACAGCCCGGCGCCCTTCGAGGCGGACGACGTCGCCTTGGAGGAGACGGTCGAGGCCGAGGGTACTCCGCCGCTCGAGGTACCGATTGAAGATCTCGGACTGGACCACGCTCGGGTATAGCTTGCGCAGCATTCTCGTGCGCTTGCCGCGCGCGGGTGCCCCGGCCTCGAGCCAGGCCACGGATTCGGCGAGGTTGTTGCCCTCGCGGCCAAACCGCTGGGCTCCGAAGTAGTTTGGCAGCCCGCCAGTGGCGATCGCGTCCAGGAGCTCGCGCGCCCGAGCCAGCCCATCCGCCGCTACCCCGACGAGCGTGATTCGGAAGCGATTCCCCGCGAGGTGCCCCGTTCGGAGCTTGCTCTCGTGGCGGGCCGCAGACAGGACGCTGATCGCTTCGGGAAGCACCCAGGTCTCGGGCGGGCGACCGCGCGCGGGGACCGTCACCCACTGGGTGGTCACCGCATGGCGGTCCTTCATACCGGCGTGGCCGAGATCCCGTTCGGCGACTCCGGCGGCCTTGGCGAGTTCGTGGAGCAGCGCGGCGGTCGTCAGCTCTCGCTTCCTCACGTTCAGGAGCCAGTGCTCCCCGGTGCCCGTGGCCGGGAATGCGGGCAGCTCCTCGACCACGAAATCCTCGGCCTCGGGGCTGATACCGGCGGCCACGGGCGGAGTCCCCGCGAACCTCCGTGGGGGTACTCGTGGGGTGGACGGCACCGTCGTCGACATCGCTGGTCCTTCTGGCGCTGCCGGGGAGTTGAAGAGTCGCGGTCGAGAGCCCGTCCGGTCGCGTGGGGGCGAGGGTAGTGGCACCAGCGCGGACGTCCAGGCGATCCCGCGCGAACGGGGTTCTGCGGCGCCAGCCGTAGCGCGGACGGCTCCCCTGGGCGCAGCCGTGGTCAATCCCTTGTATCGAACGGACCACGGGGAATGACCATCACTGGCCGTTCGGGCGACGATTCCGGGTCGGGGAGGGCGAGGGAGCCGATGAGCTCGGGGAGGTCCAGGTCCTCGATTCCAACGAGGAATATCTCCGGGGCCGAAGCATCGAGCGCACGCTGCGACGCACTCTCGCGGTCGAGCGATCGCCGGCGCTCCTCCCGACGTGCACCGTCCGGATCCACCTCGGGGCACTCGATGACGATTACGGTTACGTTGTCCGGAGCGCCGGCGGAGTCCGCGGCATTGAGCAAGAGCTGGACGGTCGCCCCCGTGGGTCGCGGCTCGGCCAGGATGGCCGCGATCTGCTCGTGCGGGACATATGAGGAGAGGCCATCGCTGCAGAGGAGATACCGATCGCGGGGCAGGACATCGAAGGTTCCAACGGAGACGCGGGTGGTGGGCGCCATCCCGAGCGCGCGGGTGACCACGTTGCGCGGCAGCCTCCCGAGCACCTTCTCGTCGATCTCCGGGTGCTCCTCGAGCACATCCTGGGCGAGCGAGTGGTCCCGGGTCAGCGCTTCGCAGTGGCCGTGGCGAGCGCGGTAGCAGCGGCTATCGCCCACATGTGCCACCTGGAGTTGTCCGGTGGTGGGTGCGAACAGCGCTGTGACCACGGTCGAGCCCATCCCCTGGGAGGGGGCACAGTCAGTGGCGATCTCGTAGACATCCTGGTTCGCCTTGTGCACCGCCCGCGCGAGCCAGCGCGCGGCCTTGGGCACCCCGAATCGGTCTGCCTCCGGCAGTGCGACCTGGTCGACCACGGTCGCCTCGATGAAGTTTGCCACCGAGAGCGCTGCAATCGACGCGGCGAGGTCGCCCGCGGCGTGCCCGCCGGCCCCGTCTGCCACGAGGAAGAGCTGGAGGTCCTCACGGATCAACAGGCGATCCTCGTTGAGGGAGCGAACCCGTCCGGGCTCCGAGGCCCCGACGGCGCGGAGGCGCAACGAGGTCGGAGCCGGCGACACCCTCACCATCGCGCGGATTATACGGGCGAGACGGGCACGCCTCTGGGCAAAAAGAGAGGGGCCCCCTTGGAGCACCGACCAGGCTGCCGACAGCAACGGCGCCGCTGGAAACGTACCCATGCCCAGCGAGGGTAGGGTTCCAGCGGCGCTGCTGGCGAGGTCTGCTACCGGTTCGGTGCTCTGGGTTGTCGACTCGTCGCACCAATCAACCCGATTGCTGCTTCAGTGCGGGCCAGGCCCGTGGCCCAAGCACGACGCCGGATCGTGCCCGCGCCAGAGCACCGATCAGGATGCCAACAGCAACGGCAGCGCTGAAAACGCGTTCATGCGAGGCGAGGACGCGTTTCGAGCGCTGCCTCTGGTGAGCTCTGCTGCCGGTTCGGTGCTCTAGGTTGTTGATTTGACGCAGCAATCAACCTGATTGCTGCCCTAGGGTTCTTCTTGGCGGGGGGGACGAGCCCTCCCCCGCATCGGACGCGGCGCGCGGCCTCCCCCTGCTCGCCGCTCGATGAGCGGCGGGCGCCTCCGGCGCCGATCTGCCGCGCCGTCCAAGATCCACGCGTGATGCGCGGATCCTCGGACCCAATGGATCAGGGGCGGACCGGGCCCGTAGCCTGCTCGGCCAAGAGTCGCTTCTCGAGAGCGCGGTAGGCCCGCTCGCGAGCAATGTTCTTGCGGCAACGTTGGAGCTGTCCGCCGAGGGTCAGCAGGGCCCGGTTGTCGCCGTGCTTCACCGCATCCGCATAGACGTCCGTGGAGACGGTGCAGCCGAGCTGGTAGAGGCGGAGCGTGACGGCGAGGGGGGGACCGAGTCTTGCGCGCAGCATCGGGTCCCGCAAAAATTGGGTGACGAGGAGGTGCGCCTTCGAGCCGCCCTTGAGTAGGAGCACGTGGAAGAGGACGTCGTGCCCGCTCGGGCCGAGCTCGTAGGCCAAGGAATGACCCATCTCGGCAGCTTCTGGCATCCCGCCGATCGCGAGGGCGCTGAGCAGCGTCACCGCATCGAGTCGCCCGCCCTCAGCAGCGAAGTACGCGGGATCCTCGCGCGCGAGCCGCTGGTAGTCCTGGTAGGCCTTGACCCAGGAGCGGCTCTCGATCGCGTCGCGGAAGTGGACGCGGAGGAGCAGGATTCGCTCGGCGCCGGCGCCGGCGCTGGGTGCTGGGACGTGGCTGTTGGTCGCCGTGGCCCCCGAGGCGCTCAGGGAGTTCGCTCCCGGCGCCGGGGTCGACACCGCTGGCGTGGGGATGCTGGCGAGGGGGAGGGGATTGCTGGGCGGGAGGCGCTCGACCGGCCCCAGCCCGGCCACCATGGCCGTGATGACCAGCGCGAGGACGGCGAGCGCACCGAAGAGCAAGACGTAGGTCGATGTCGATAGGCCGCGGCCAGCCGAACGGCTCCGGGCGTCGCTCTTGAGGGCGGCGAGGGTCCGATCCGAGGCGAGCGAGGGGCCGGCCGTATTGGCCCCCACCTCGTCCCGTTTCGAGATCGCCTTGACCATGGGGGTGGATTTCGCGGCCGAGCTCACCGACGGCCGAAGTGTTCGGAGCCGCGTGGTGGCGCCATCGAGGCCAGCCGCGAGGGGCAGGAGTCCCTCGAGCAGCTGGGTGGCGGTCTGGAACCTCGCCGTGGGATCCTTCTCGAGCAGGCGGCGCACGATCGCCTCGAGAGCCGGGGGAATGCTCGCATCGGGTGCCGCTTCCGCGAAGGGAGGCGGGATCTCCTTGGCCTGCTGGCGGAAGAGCTCGACCTCATCGGTGGCGAGGAACGGGTGCCGTCCGGCCAGCATTCGGTAGAGGACGAGCCCCAGTGCGTAGAGGTCGGAGCGTTCGTCCACGGCGCTCATGCCGATGGCGGCCTCGGGCGGGAGGTAGGCGACGGTGCCGAGCACGATGCCGTCGCTCGTGAGGCGATCCGATGAGTCACCATCGTCCGCATCCCGCGTTGGAAGGCGGTTCGGATCGAGCCGCGCCAGGCCGAAGTCGATCAACTTGACGAGGTCCTGTCGGCGACCGGGCCCCCCGCGTTCGACCAGCATCACGTTGCTTGGTTTGATGTCGCGGTGGATGACCCCCCGCTCGTGGAGCGCCGCGAGCGCGTCGGCGATCTGGAACGCGATCTGAGCCGCTCTTCCCGGTGGTAGGCGGCCCGCTTGGAGCACCTTCTCGAGGGTCGTGCCCTCGACGAGCTCGAGTACCAGATAGCAGGATCCATCGGGGAGCGTGCCGAAATCCGTGGCGCCCGCGATGTTCGGGTGCTTCACGTGCGCGCCGACGATGGCCTCCCGCTCGAAGCGCGCCGCCAGCTCCGGGAGATCGCGTGATTGAGGTTGCAGCAGCTTCAGCGCGATCGGCGCTCGCAGGACCACATGCTCGGCGAGGTACACGGCCCCGATCCCGCCCTGCGCGAGGCGGTCGACGATGCGGTAGCGACCGGCGATCACCCGGCCGAACTCGCGGCTCGGCACGGGCTCCCGTCTCGCCGGAGCGGCACCCGCGCGCAGGTGCTCCGCTACGTTCGGCAGGGTCGTTCCGGGCGGCACGGCGGGCAGGTGCTCGCGGCGCTTCGTGGCTGGTTCGTCGTCGGTGGACGCGTCGGGGGCCACGGACGCGAGCTCGGATGTGCTCAACGTGACGCAGCTTACGTCCTCGGGAGCGGCGGTGGCAGCGGGCATCGCCGTCGCCGGTGGCCGAGGCGACGGTTGCCCCTCACCTACCCTCGACTCCGGCAGGGTGGCGAGTCGACCAGGCGCGAAGTGTGAAGTGGTGGGGCGGTCGTCGCCACCTGGCTCGGAGTCCTCGCCCTGGAGCGAGTGGGGGCGCGCGTCCTCCGTCACGGTTCCGGAGACTAGCACCGTCGGGGCTCCTGTGTTCCAGGAGGTGCCGTCGGGGGCGTGAACACGCGCCCCTACAGGTCGCACCAGCCTTCCGGCGCCGCGACGCCGAGCGAGTAGGGGCGCGCTTGCTTGAAGGCCAGGGTGCGCTCCGGACCCATCAGCTTGAACTCGACGTCCATCGCGAACCACCCGTTCGCGTGCTCCGGATCGAGCAGGTCGCGGAAGTGCTGGTGGACGAAGTACATGCTGCACGTGAGCTGATCCAGCTCAGCGAGGGAGAGGACCGGGTGGTTGCCGGGGAGGCTCGACTCGGAGCGGAACGTCTGACGGGCTGGGTTTCCGGGGCTGATCGCGAGCTGGTCGCTCAGGACGCCCGGCGCCGGGTTGGTGACGAGGGCCTCTCCGATTTGAGCGTTCACGTAGTAGCGGTCCCCGCGCATCGGATCGAGGATATCGCGGCTGACGACGACGCCGTTCGCGGCCTCGTGGTGGTACGCCGGGTGGACCAGGATAGCCATTGCGACGCTCGATTGATCGACGCGGTACGCCTCCCGTTCGTCATAGGCACGCGTGTTCCAGAGACTGGCCCAGACGGTGCGGAGCGCCTCTTCCACTCCACCGCGGCCCTCGAGCGGCTCCCAGGGGACCGAGTCGTAGAGGCCGGCTCCGCTGAACGAGGCGAGATCCTCGGTGTTGCTGCTGCTGCGGAAGCGGAGGCGCCGGTCGGGGAAGGTCCTGGCGATCTCGGCCAGTACGGCCTCCAAGACCTGGGGGTCGACCGGGTGATCCCGGATGAGCTCGCGCACCGTGGCGAGCCCGGCGTCGCGGATCGCCGTGTCCGCGACGAAGGCCGGATCGGCGCGGAGCTCGGCGAGCTGTGCTTCGGCGCCGCTCGCGGTGAAGTGCTCCAGCGAGTGGACGACGGGCAGCGCGAATGGCTGATCCGGCAGCGCGGTGCGCGCGCAGACCGGCACGCGGAGCAGCTCGGCGAGCTGCGCGGCCTTGCCACCGACCGCTGGCAAGGACCCAAAATCATGGTCCGCGAGCGGTTGCGGTCCGCGCCGGCTCGTGTCGAGCCGCGGATATTGCGGGGCGATCGCGCCCTCCCGCTCCTCCCAGAACGCGACCGCCTCCTCAGCAGACGCCACCCGGAGCGAGAAATCAGCGGCGCGCACCTCGATCCGGACAAGATCGCCGATCAGCGGTTCGATCCGAGGATCTCGGCGGGCGTCGCGGAGGTACATGTTGGGGGTTCCACGCGCCCGACTGAGGATGTTGACGTGGGACAGGGGCGTCTGGATCGCTTCGGTGACGAGGCCCGCGATGAAGGGTAGATCGTTCGGTACCCGCTCGGTGATGAGGATGTCGTGGGGACCGATAGAGCTGCCGGTGATGGCGTCGGCCGGGACGAAGCGCAGAGTTCCGTACGCGACGGCGGGGGTGAGCGGCTGGAACGTCACGTCGCGATAGGGCGCGTTGGGATCGACCAGCGGCACCTCGCCCTCCAATGCCTGCGCCACCTCCACTTGCCGCAGGTCTTGCGGTCGGATCGCCCATTCGGTCGGGTCCGGGACGGCCTGCAGTACGGCGTAGAACGCCCGCTCCATCAGCTCGGGGGTGATCTCGTCGCCGACCGCGAACTCCACGGTGTGAAGGTCGGGACCCGCGTGGTGGACCAGGTTGCCGAGGAGGTATCGGCGGCCCTCGACCCTGTAGTACTGCTCCCAGCTGAAGGCCACCCAGCCCTGGTGGAACGCCCGATATCCCTCCGATGTGCAGCGATCCGCGTGCGGCTCCCGGTCGATGACCTCGCTGATGAAAAGGTAGTGCAGATCCCAATCCGCGGAGTCGAGGAGCGTCGTCCGATCCCCCGCATTCATGTCTACGATGAACTCGACCCCAGAGATCCCCGTGCGTGCACGCGCGGCGGCGAGCGCCTCGAAATCGCCCATGGTGCGCAACGCTCGCAGGTGATCGCTCACCTCGCGGTCAGTGATCTCCGTGCATCGATCGTTCGGATCCCCGGGCGTCGCCTCAGCGCAGTAGCGGAAGAACGCGGCCGGGCTCCCGTCCCGCGCGAGCACCGCCGAGCCGGGCCATTGGTCGAAATCGACTCGATCGACCACGGCATCCGCGGCCGTGTCCCACACCGTGACGACGCCCTCGAAGCGAGGATCGTCCGGGATGGTCCCGAGATCCGGCGCCGAAATCGGGACGACCAGGCGAGCGCCGGGAGCGAGCGTCGTGGCGGGCCATGCGATCACCGCCCCCTCCGAGCTGGTCGGCCACGGGAACCCGACGGCGCTCGGGGCGATGCGGAGGGCGAGGCCCGTGAGATCGACCGCCGCGTCGGTGGTATTTCGCACCTCGACGAAGTCTGCCGGTCGGAGGGCGAGCTCGGTGAGCTCGACAGGCGACGGCGTCGCAGGCCACGGCTCGGGCCAAGTGAAGGGAGCGAACTCGATCACCTCGGGCAGGCCAGGGGGCGCCGCAGGCTCGCAACCTGGGCCGTTCGCCCGCGCGGGCGAGGCCCAGCCACAGTCGACGAAGCGCCCGACGCCGTCCGGGAACCGGGCGTAGGCATGGTGCTCCGCGAGGGAAGGAACCGATACGGAATCCCAGATCGTCCCGTCCGCGAGCTCGAGCCGGAGCCGCTCGCCCTCCCGCGCGATCTTCGGGGGTAGATGGTTGGCGCCCTGCTCGGGCTCGGCATCGGCCCACAGGAGGCGGACCTCCCCTGGGGCCAGGAGCCCCTCCGGGAGCTGGAACCTGCCCGAGGCGTCGATGAACCACACGTCGCCGAGCTCGATCGGCTCGTCGCTCGCATTGTAGACCTCGATGTAGTCGTCGGTCTGTCCGTACTCATCGACGTACACGCCCTCGTTGTCGCTCACCACTTCGTTGATGCGGAGCGCGATCGGAAGCGCCGTCGGAGGTGGGGGCGGCGGCGGCGGAACCTCGTGGCCGACCCAGGCCTCCTCGTCGATCTGGCGACCACCGCAACCGCCGAACAGGGGGAGGGCGAGCAGGGAGAGGAACCCGAACCAAACCGAAGGCGAGCGCATCGGCGACGATTGTACCGCGTCGACGTGACCGTCAAGGATGTCGGCAACGCGCCGAATCCACCGAAGCCGACGAACTCAAGGTCGTCTTCCAAGTGATCGAAGTCGCTTTGTTCTTCCTCCATCACCGGCCGCGCATCGGTCCTTGCTGGTCGCCAATCCGCTCCGGTTGTCGGTTCGACGTATCCAGTGTCGCCCATGCGCGGCCGGTGATCTGGTAGATCAGCGTCCCCTCACCTGGAGCAGGAAGGATCCGGAAGCCCGTCGCCGACCGTTCACGCGGAGCTCCACCCTGTGCTCGCCGGCATAGTACCGGCGGGTGGTGAGGATGCGGAAGGTATGGCGCTTCTCGATCAGCACCCCTTCGCTTGGGGCGAGGGTGATCTGCCTCAGGCGATAGACCTTGGGCAGCGAGCGGCCGCCGGCCCCAACGAAATGGATGGCGTAGTCGAGCGCGAGCTGCTGGGGCTCCGTCGAGCGCGAACGGAGCTCGCAGGAGAAGCGGATCCCCTCCCCGATGCGGATACGGGTGGGCTCGACGGCAAACCCTGAAACGCGTACCGCGGGGTGCATCGTGACGCCGAGCAGGGACCAGACGCCGTCGTGGCTTGCGTTGGCCAGGGAGCGGGTCGCGCGCCGAACGATGGAGTCTCGCGCTGCACGTTCGGTGGTGTCGTCCACCGCGAGCCAGCGCTTCGCGACGTCGAGCACCAGCTCCGGGTGGTCCTTGGCGATGTCGGCGAGGTTGTTCGCGACCGAGCGCCGCACCATTTCGCTTGCGTCGTCGCGGAGTTCCTCGAGGAGCTCGAGGACGGGGCGGGGGTCGCGCTGGAGCTCCCGCAGGCGTTTTCCCCAGGGCAGGCGCGGTCGCGTGCCCTCTGACACGAGCCGGCGAACACGGGGATCCGGATCCCTCACCCAGTCGCGCAGGCGTGCCAGGGTGCGATCGCGATCGCGCTCGAGGAACGGCCGAACGGCGAACTCGGCGGTGAAGAGCGGGGTGAGGAGACGCAGCGCCTCGAGCGAAGCCTCGAAGTGGTCGAGGCCGTAGCGCGCCACGAAATCGATCAGGGGCCAAGCCGCGAACCCTCGCGGGAGCTCTTCCGGCGCGACGTCGCGGGCGCGGCGCCCGAGGCGTACCAGGATCCCGAGGGCCTCCGGGTATTCGGTCGGCAAGTAGCGGGCGAGGGCGGCGATGACGTGCTCGACCCGTGCCTTGAGCTCGAGGCCGGAGAGGCCGCTCATGGCGTCGGCCACGAACCCCGCTGCGTCGAAGCCCTCCCACACAGCCGCGAGATTCTGGGCGATGAGCTGGATCGCCTCCCGGTCGAGCTGGTCCTTCAGAGCAGCAGGTCGCAGAGCCACGTGGATCTCTTACCGCGAGCGCGCGGGCGCGCCAGGCGCCCATGCTCCCTGAGCCCCGTCGGCCCTCCGGTACCTGGGACGGGGGGCTCAGAACCGGAGATCCACCGGAGGCAGGGCATCCCCGAACTCCTGAGCCGAGCTGCGGTCCCTGCTATCACCCAGCCCGAGCTGCGCTTGATCGTTGAGGCCCCAGCACTTCAAGCTGTCGTCGTCGAGGAGGGCGCAGGTGGCGTCGGCGCCTGCCGCAATCGCAATGGCGGTTCGTCCGGTGCCGAGGGAGACGTAGGGGAGCGCGCTTCCCATCTCCCCGGGCTCGTCACCGCGGCGCTCGGTGTCACCGAGGCCGAGTTGGCCGAACTCGTTCTCGCCCCAGCATCTCACCCCGGAATTGTCCAGCAGGGCGCAGGTGTGGTGTTCTCCGACAGCGAGGGCTTGCGCGGTCCGTCCGGGGCCGAGGTCGACTGCAGGGAGGCCATCCCCCATCTCGTCGGGGTCGTTGCCACGATGCTCGGTGTCGCCGAGGCCGAGCTGTCCGTAGTTGCCCTGGCCCCAGCATTTCACCACCCCGTTCGCCCCGATCGCACAGCTATGGTAGTTGCCGAGCGCGATCGCGACGGGTTCGAACGTGCAGTCGGGGGCGCAGGCGTCGCCGCCGTCGAGGTTTCCGTCGTCGCACTGCTCCTCGCCGTTCCATTTGCCGTCTCCGCAGGCCGGCGTGACGCAGTCGGCGGTACCGTTTGACACCGCGCAGAGGCCCTCGCAGGTCGTCCTCTCGCTCGTTACCAGATCCGGCCCGCAACGGACCAGCACGTCATCGGTGCAGAACGTCTCGTCGGGTTCGAGATCTCTACAGCCTTCGGCCGCGGGGGTGCAGATGCCGGTCGAACGATTGCAGTACTCGTCTTCGCTGCAGCGCACGCGGTAGACTCAACGACCCTCGCGGCAGAGGGTGGCGATCCGCTGGGCGGGCCCGGCGCAGCCGTAGGCGCCCACGAGGTTGCAGAGGCCGTAGGACTCGGGGCTCGCCACCCCTCCGGTGCCGGCCGTCTCGGGATTGCCCGCGGCTCCCGCGGACGCGACCTCAGCGACACCCGCGGCACCCGTGACACCAGGCGCCCCGGCGGTGCCCGCGGTGCCCGCGGTTCCAGCGGTGCCTGCGGTTCCAGCGGTGCCCGCGGTTCCAGTGGCTGGTCCGTTGGCGACGCCAGCTCCTGACCTGTCCGTGGCATTGGATCCGTTCGCGGCGCCCGCAGCGGTCACCGTGGGAGCCCCGGTCCCCGTTCCGGTCGTGTGACCGGTGGGATCGCCCGCTCCGCCCGACACCTCCACGCCCCCGAGGGGGCCTCGGGTTCCTGATGCTCCGGCCTCGGCTCGCGTCGTCCCCCCTTGCCCGACGCCGGCCCCGCCTCCCCCCCCATCGCCGCTGCGGCCTTGCCGAGCTGGGGGGAGGCAGGTGAGCGTCCGCGCGCAATCGTTGCGTGACGAGGGAGAGCAGCCGGCGTGGAGTGCCAGAGCCATACCGATCAGGCTCGGGATCGGGATTCTGGGCGGGTGCATCGAGTTCGTTGTCGGTCCACGGCACCAAGCGGTTGCGTACGAATCGTCCTCGACCAAGCGCTCGGTTCGACCCCGGCGGGTCTCGATCTCGGCCGCGGCGAGAGACACCCCGCTCTCCCGCGAGGGTTCGCGATACCGCTATAGCGGAAGGAGGGTCTGTTGCCGGTAAGTTCCCAGCGGCGCTGTCGCTGTTGGTAACCGGATCGGTGCTCTAGAGCGGCTTCACGGGGACGCAGAGATCCACGATCTGCTTGCCTTCCGGGTGCTGCTTCGGATCGTTGCGATATAGCTCGTAGCTCGGTCGGTCATCGGCCTGGTATCCGCTCTCGGGCAGCCACCCCCCCATCACGGCGTCCCAGGCGGCGCCGTAGAGCTCCGGCAGGAGCTCGAAGCGGGCGACGGCGTATCTCCCGCCCGGCAGGCGGTTCTGCCCCACCTCGCCCGTAGCCTGCGTGCCGGGGGGCACGGTGATGCAGCAGTCGAGACGGAGCTTGCTCTCGTCGGTGACATCGGGATCGTCGTAGTAGACGCTGAGCGGGAGCGTGTCCGGGCCGAGCAGGCCGCGGGGTCCCGCGTACTTCATCAAGCTCGCAAACAGCTTGCCGAAGAGCTCGCTCTGGCCGGCGTAGGGGCCGATGTGGCGGACATAGAGGACGTCCATCGCCGGCAGGTCCTTCACTTCGACCGTGGCAAAAAGGTTCGGTTGGTTCGAGTTCTGGTTGGGCATCGTGATCCTCCAGTTTGGGGGGGTCCCGTGGAGGCCAGCATCCAACCATTCCACCTCGATGGCATTCCCGAGCTTGCTGAGCGCTGTGCCGAACTTGCGATCCTCCATGCCGAGCCTGCTGTGGCTGCCGTTGCGCCATTCGGTGGGCGTCGCGGCGAAGGCCTCGCGGAAGGCGCGGGAGAACGCGGCCGAGTTGCCGTAGCCGCAGTCGAGCGCGATCTCAGTGATCGAGGTGTTCGGCTCCTGAGCGAGGCGGTAGGCAGCTCGTTCGACCCGCAGTCGTTGCACATGCTGGCGCAGGGGTTCCCCGACCAGCGCGCGGAAGATGCGGTGGAAATGGTAGGGCGAGAAGCAGGCGACCTGGGCGAGCCGTTCCATGGTGAGATCCTCGGCCAGGTTCGCCTGGATGAAGTCTATCACCCGGTTGATCCGCGCGACGTACTCGGCGCGATGGGCCGGTCCGTCCCTTCCGTTCAGGCTCATGCCGAGAGGTCATCACGCCAGGGTGTCCGGCGCAAGGACGGTTGCGGCCCGGAGGAGCTCGGGATCGCGCATCCCCTGTCGGGCGGGGACAACGGTGGCATCCTCGAGCCGTCGGTGGCCGGTCGGACCCCCATGCTCGGCGTTGGCATCCGGCACGATCCCCTCGCGGTCAGGACGCCCAAAGCGGGTCTACTGGGCCTCGACGGGCGGTCGACACTCCGCCTCATTGTCCACCATCGGGGCGCCCGCGTTCGGCGTTGCCCCGGGCGGGGGGCGGGGAAGCTTCGTCCATGACGGCCATGGATGATGCAACGACTCTGCGTGCGCCCGCGTGACCAAGGCGGCGCGAATGCGGGCGGTGCGCTCGGGGGGGCCGGCGTCGCAAAATACTCAACGATTATGAAAATGTAGTCGTCCAATTGACGCGCCGTGGTGGCTTGCCTAGGACCCACGGCGCAACGCTCCTTGGAGGGACGAACGTGACGCGCAGAACGTCGAAGGATTACTTCTACACCCCGGAAACACCCCGAACCGGAGGGCCGCCGTACCTGACGGAGGCCTCGCCAGCGAGCGCGCGGTACCAGCGACCCGAGAGGCTCCTCGCGAATCCCGACGCCATCGTGATAGGCTCGGGGATCGGTGGCATGGGCATCGCCTCCATCCTCGCCCAGAAGAAAGGATGGAAGGTCCTCTTGCTCGAGGCTTGCAAGACCCCGGGTGGTTCTACGCGATGCCGGGAGCTCGATGGTTTCGAGTTTCCATTGGGGATCGATTCGATCGGTGACATGGATCCCACGGTGGGACGAGGCCTCTATCGCCCCAGCGTCGATTTCCTGACCGGCGGGCGGTTGGAGTGGGCGAAGATGCCCGACCTGCACGAGATCTGCACCTTCGGGGAGGACAAGTACGAGTGGTTCTCGTCTCCCGAGAAGAACATCGAGTGGGTCGAGCGCCGCTTCCCCGGGGAGGGCGACGTGCGCGGATACTACGATCTCGAGCACCGCGTCGAGTGGTGGGCCTGGGCCTGGGCGGTGACCAAGCTCTTCCCTCTCTGGGTTCCCGAGGGAATGCGCGAGGTGTTCTACCAGGCATTCGGCGGCGCCTGGCGCGAGTACATGGGGCGCCGGGTCACCGAGGTCTTCACCGATACCCTCGGGTACTCGCCGAAGCTCGCTTCGGTCTTCTCGTACATGTACGGCAATCACGGTCGCACGCCGAAGCACGCGCCCTTCGCGTTCCACGCCGTCAACCTGTTCCACTATCGATACGGCGCCTACTACCCCGTGGGCGGGCCCGGGCAGATCGCGGAGTGCATCATCCCGATCGTGGAGCAGGCCGGTGGCCAGCTCGCCGTCGACTGTCGGGTGAAGCGGATCCTCGTGGAGCAGGACACGGCGGTGGGCGTCGAGATCGAGACCGGCGAGACGATTCGGGCGCCGCTCGTGATCAGCGACGCCTCGGCCTACACCACCTGGATGGACTTGGTGGACCCAGCGGTGTCGGAGCGGCTCGGCTACGCGGAGAAGTTCCGGGATATCCGCCCTAGCCCTGGCCACGTCTACCTCTTCCTCGGTTACGACGAGGCCATCGATTTGCCCAAGCAGATCTTCTGGCACATGCCGACCTACCCGGGGATCCCGCAGTACGACCTCGACGCGGCCGACGATCACTACAAGAAGGACATGGCCTTGGAGGGCATGGGGGGATATCTCCTGTGTCCCTCGGCGCGGGATCCGGTGCATTCGCAGCGCTATCCGAACAAGTCGACGGTGGTCGTACTGGCCGAAGCGCCCTACGCCTGGGTCGAGAAGAGCCGCCAGGACCTGGAGTTCAAGCAGAGCCTCGAGGCGAGATTGGCCGACAACCTCGAGCAGATCGCGTTCTTCAACGTCCCGCAGATCCAGGGAAAGACCCCCGTCGTGCGGCGTGCCGGCGTCTCGACGGGGTGCAACCCCTTCGCCTGGGAGGCCTGCTCCCTCGGGCTGGAGCCGAGCGGTGATCGCTTCGTCAAGCACACGCATTGGCTCACGCCCAAGACCAAGATCAAGAACCTCTATCTCACCGGGCAGGACGCCTTCTCGGCCGGCTTCGCGGGGTCGATGTTGTCCTCCCGGATCTGTTACAGCGCGCTCACCAACAACTGGTTCCACCTGCTGCAGAAGTCCCCGTAGGATGAGCCAGGTATTCCTGAGGCGAGTCTCCGCCGCCGAGCCCCCGGAGATCTGGGCGGAGGCCGTGGGGAGCGTGCTCCGCGCCGCGGATCCGTCGTCTTTCATCGGCAATAGCGACCTCGTGGCCGTCAAGCTCCACGTCGGCGAGCCCGGGGTCAAGACCCATCTGCCTCCCGAGGTCGCGGCCGAAGTGGTCCGCTACGTTCGGCAGCGAGGGGCGCGGCCCTTCCTCACGGACACGGCAGTGCTGTATACCGGGCCGCGCTCGACCGGGGTTGGTCACGCCGAGGTGGCGGTGAAGCATGGATTCACCTGCGACCGCACGGGGGCTGTGTTCCTGCCAGCGGATGGGTTGGTCGGGAACGTCGAGGTGGCGGTCCCGATCCAAGGTCAGCATTTCCGGTCGGTCCGGATCGCGCGAGCGATCGCGGATGCCCACGCCATGGTGGTCCTGTCCCATGCTACGGGTCATCTCGCCTCGGGCTTCGGGGCTACCCTCAAGAACCTGGGGATGGGATGCGCTTCGCGCAAAGGAAAGCTCGCGCAGCACAGCGACACCAAGCCCTTCGTCAAGAAGGCGCGGTGTCAGGCCTGCGGAGCGTGCATTGCGTCGTGCCCCGAGCACGCGCTCACCGCGGGGGAGGGTGGCGAGGCCGTACTCGACGAGGCGCGCTGTATCGGATGTGGAGAGTGCATCGCGCAATGTCGATACGGCGCCATTGGGTTCCGCTGGGATTCGGCTTCGGCGAAATTGCAGGAGAAGATGGCGGAGCATGCGCTCGGTGCGGTTCGCGTGGTCGAGGGCCGCGTCGTCTACCTGCTCGGTATCGTCTCGCTGACCAAGGACTGCGACTGCCTCGCGCCGGGCTCGCCGATCGTCGCTCGGGACGTCGGTTTCGCCGCGTCGTTGGACCCGGTCGCGCTCGACCAGGCCGCGATGGATCTCGTCGCCGAGAACGAAGGGAAGCGCCTCGACGAGCTCGCCTACCCGGGATCCGACGGGACCGTCCAGCTCGCGCACGCAGAGCGACTCGGGCTGGGGACTCGTCGCTACACCCTCGCAGAGCTCTGAGCCCGCCAGCGGTGGGGGTCGATCGCGGTCCCCGGTCGCGGTTTCGTCGACTCCGAGCGTCGCCCCGGTACCGAGGAGCAGGCCTCCTGCGGCCGGTCCCGTGGCGACGATCGAGGCCTCGTTTGTCGAGGCGGCGCTTCACGAGACACGGGGCCCCCAGTTGCGAACCGAGATGGGCTGCGCGGTCACGGTGCGCTCGAGGCTCGAATCAGAAGAGGATGAGATCCTTCGGGTCGTCCCCGGCGCTCGCGTTGGCGTAGTCGATGGCGCCGAGGTCGAACTGGCCCACGAGCGCAACCAGCACCTCCCCTTTGAGACTCCGGAAGGAGTACTGGAACTGCTCGCTCGAAGCGGTCGCCTGTCCACTGAACGCACCGGCGGCGGCGGCGGAGGGCAACCCCGCCTGCACCTTCAAGCCGAACCGAGCGAGGCGGGTCTTCAGCTTCCCCATGAGCTGATTGGTCAGCTCCCGCACCCAGTCGGCGGTGCCGTGGGTCGTGCCGCCATGCTCCCCGCTGGTGGCGGTCGCGAGGTCGCGGGTGACGGAGAGGGTCATCCTCCCGCTGAAGCCAGGGCTCCGGAAATCGATGAGGCCCGTCAGCATCGACGTCGGGTCGGCGGTGCTGCTCCCGCTGCCACTCGCTTGGGGCGCTACGGCCACGCCATAGGAGCCGAGGAGCTCAACGGTGGACGCCTTGACTATGAGATGAAGATGCTCGGCACTCATCCGGCGCGGTCTTCTATTCTTCTGGGCTTTGGTGCCGCGAACGGCGGGTGTATTCTAGCCGAACCAACACGAACTGCCACAGCGTCGCCCTCCGGGCTCTTCAGATCGTGTGCCGCTTGCCGTTTGGCAGAATGAACGACGATCGAAGGCCATGGATCCAATGTGCATGGATGTGCGACGCGGCGCCAAGAGCCCTGAAGCGGAGGGAAGGTGAGTCGAATACTTGTGGTCGAAGACTCCGAAACAGTTCGGGATCACGTCCGAAGGGCGGTGGAGCCGCTGGGCCACACGATCGTGGAGGCGGCGGATGGGGTGGAAGGGTTGAAGGCCCTGAGCGGAAACGCGGACGCCATCGACGCCATCGTCCTCGACGTCAACATGCCCCGCATGAGCGGCATCGACATGCTGGAGCGGATCCATCGGGACGGCAAGTTGCGGCCCACACTGGTCCTCACCAGTGAGGCGGACCCGTCGCTCATCGAGCGGGCAAAGGCTGCTGGTGCCAAGGGATGGCTCCTCAAGCCGATCAAGCCGCAACTCCTGGCGTCGGCGATCGAGCGGATCCTGAGGGACGCGTCCGTGACTGGGAGGAAGGAGTAGCCATGTTTGGCACGAACGTATCCGTGGGCGGCGCCATGAGAGCCATGGCCGCCACGGCCTGCGAGGAGCTCTTCGCGGCCTACGGAGTCTCCCTGAGGGTGAGCTCTGACAGCAATCGGCCCTTCGACCAGATCGTCCTCTGTGGGGTCCTGGGCTTCACCGGCTCGCAACTGCGGGGCTCGGTGCTGCTGGCTGGTACCGAGGGCCCGTTCGCGGTGTCTCGCCCGGCCCAGGGGCAGGTCCGCGATTGGGTGGGGGAGCTTACCAACCAGCTCGTGGGGCGTCTCAAGAATCGACTCCGCGAGCGCGGCGCCGAGATCGCGCCAAGTACGCCCGTGGTCCTACAGGGCGAGCACATCGCTCCCCTCCCACGGCACCTGCTGATTCCTCTGATGTTCGACTGTGACCAGGGTGTGGTTCTGGTTTGGGTGCACGTCGAAACCACACCGGGGTTCGAGCTGATGCCCGCGGCCGACGGGCGAGAGGATGCGGGGACACCGCGCGATGAGGCGATCTTCTTCTGACGAGCGACGGGGCGGCTATCGCTGGAGCTCGAACCGGAGAGTCAGCGTCGTCCCTACCTCGGGCGCGCTCTCGACCTCGATGGTTCCCCCTAGCTGCTCTACGGTTCGGCGCAACGAGCCGAGGCCCACCCCGCGACCAGAGGTGGGCGTCGCCGCCTCGAGGGTGGTGACCCGCTCGGCGAACAGCGCCTCCTGAAGGTCCTTCGGGGTGGCCACCGGGATCCCGATCTCTGCCGCCCTTCCAGCGACTCGCTGCCAATCGATCCCCGGGCCGTTGTCCGATACACGCATTTCCAACGTGGACCCGTGCCTGGTGGCCGAGAGCTCGATGCGGGGCATCCTTCGTCCGGGTCTCGTGTCTTGGGGCATAGGAATGCCGTGGTCCACCGCGTTCCGCACGGCGTGGACGAGATCGCTCCAGAGCGGTTCCCAGCGGTGCGGATCCAACCGCAGATCGTCCGCCCTCACCAAGACTTCGACCTTTCCCTTGTCGAGCCGCTCGGCCAGGGCTCGTGCGCTTTCGGCCAGACGTTCCAGACGCCGACGCACCGGTTCGTGGAGGAGGCTCCGGATGTCGGCGGCGAGGTCCGTTGTCACGGCTGCGCGAGCGGCCCGCTCCGAGAGCTCGCGGATCGCTTCGCGCGGGACGGCGATCTCGTCGCCGCGCTGAGCCTGCAACGACTCGACGACTTCGGCGACCCGGTTCCAGGCGTCGCGGAGGCGCCGCGACTGGTGGTGGCTGAGCAGGAGCTCGGGACGTTCGCCAAGCTCGTCTTCGAGCGTGTGGCACATGGCAGCCATCCGGTGTAGCCCCATCACGGCGCAGTTGCCCTTCAGCGTGTGCAGCAGCCGGCGCACGACGACCGGATCCCGCTCCTGCTGGCCGGCGTCGTCCGTGAGGTTGCCGACCATGCGCTGCGCATCGCGGAAGAACTGGTCGACGCCATTGGGATCCCGGAGCATGCGCTGGAAGACCTCCAGGGACTCTTGCTGCTGCGCCTCGGCCTCGCGTTTGGCCACTTCCGCCGTGGCATCGGTCACGACCACGACCATGCTGTCGATGCAGTCGGGACCCGCATCGGGGTTCTGGACCGGGACATACTCGAACCGCAGGTGCCGGGGTCCGATGACCCATTGGCGCGGCAAGAGGTCGATCGTCACCTCGAGCGGCAGCACCGCGGCGACCACCTGGTCCCAGGCCAGCCCGAAGAGCTGTCCGAGCGCGGGGGCGCTCCGCGCCAGGTAGGCCGCGAAAGGAACCGGCCCCGGCCACTCACCGAGGAGCCGATCGATCGCCTTCGACCGGCCCTGGGCCATTACCCCAGACCGGTTCAAGGTGACGAAGCCCTGCTGGACGTTGTCGAGGACAATGCGCATGTCGCGGTAGGCACTTTCGATCGCACGATAGGTCTCCGTCAGCAGCCGCTCTGACGTTTCTATGGCGTCCTCCGCCGTCGCGAGACCGCGGAGCGCTCGATGTAGGCGCCGCTCCAGCAGGGTACGCTCGACCCGGGCGAGGCTATCCCGCATCGCGCCCGCTACCAGGAAGCGGAGCTCGACCGCCACTAGGGGCAACCGTCCGTATCCAGCGATCCGGTCGGGGGAAACGCCCACCCGCGCCGGATGCCATTCGGGCTCACCCTCCACCAGAACGACCACCACCAGCGCTGGATTGAGGTCGAGCCAGGGACCGATGAGACCGAGCTGGCGCTCCTCGAGCACCACCACCTGCGCGTACTCGGCCTCCACCAGGCCGTTCGCCTCTGACGGCGCACGTATCCACTCGCACACGTCGGCGCCCTCCGCTATCGCCTCCACGCAGGCGGTGGCAACCTCCTGCCGATCCGTGAGGACCAGGACCCGGCGTTGTGCCTCCGGCGGTCTCGGGGCTGCCGACCGGTCTTCGCGGGCCGCGACGCTGGGGATGCCCTCGGCCAGCATTCCATCCGGGCTCGGCGGGCAGTCGCCGAGGAGACAGAGGCAGAACGTGCAATTGTGGTACAGGCACCGCTGCGCTGGCGGTGCGTATTCACCCGCTGCATAAAGCCCCAGGATGGGAACCTCGTTGCCGAGCACGCGCCGAACGGAGGCGAGCTCCTGTTCGACCCGTGTCCCCAGCATCGTGCGCCGGCTGATGCAGGATACGACCAGCGCTGCTCTCAGGCGATCACGGCCGAGTCGGTCGAGCGCCAGCCGCGTCGCGGCCTCGGACGAGTTCAGGATGTCCGCTCGGTTTCCGCGCGTGAGGCGGACTCGGCAACCGGCGGGAACGGGGGCGGTCAAGGCGATACCGCCGTCCGCAGCCGCGCCCCGAGCGGCTCGCAGCACGAGGTGTCCGTCGGTGACGAACCCAAGGGGAAACGCAGTCGGCTGTCCATCGCCCAGGTAGCGCGCGTAGAAATCGATGGCGGGTTCCCCGTCGATCTCGTAGACGATGCTGCCCTCGGTCCGTCCGAGCTCGACCTCTACCCCGAGCGGTTGCCAACCATGGGCGACGCCGAAAGAGGTCGAGAACTCGCCGGCCAGAATCCCGAGCGGGACCGCGTGTTGATACACCTGACCCGCTGCGTACTGGAAACCCAGGCTGAACGCCGGATCGCTGATCGGCAGGTGGCGATTCCCCGAGCAGCACCCACCGAACAGCGGAAAACCGTCCCCGAGCACGCTCTGGATCCCGAGCAGCGGCTGCTCGTTGGCGCGCATCTCGGCAAGGAAGAGGCCAAGCCGCCCGGGGCCATCCCTGCGGAGGTCGGTGGCGCAGCGGGCCGCCACCTTTCCTGCCGAGGACGGCTCCTGGTCGCTCCTTTTGCCTGTGCCCAGGGCGATCTCCACACCAGGGAGTTCGAGCGCCATCAGGGCCACGGAGTCGTCCCGTAGGCCATGCTCGGTCAGCTCTCCGAATGACGAGCCGCCGAGGAGGGGGACTTCACCGACCACCGCCCGGATGCCCTCCAGCAGGCGTGTCTGGTCATGTGTCACCGCGCCGAAGGCCAACACGAGGTCGGGTCGGACGATCTTGCGCAGCGCCATCCGGGCCGCGTCATGGCCCGCCTGGAAGGAGTCTCGTCGGATGCTGAACCCGGTGGATGCGCGGACTGGCATACGCGTGCTCCTGGGGAGACCGGCCGGATGGGAACGAAGGGGCGAGAACCTCGTTGGTCGTGATCGCGGCGGCGACCGGACCGTCGATTGGGTCCAGCCGCCGCCCGCGGTGCCGTCATGGGACGGAACGCGCGAAAACGCCTGCCTGGCGCATGGTCTGGAGGATGTTCTTGGGTTCGACGCAGTCGCCAATCGTGTAGACCGGCCGTCCCTTACCCGACAGCGCTTCCGCCAGGGTGGTTTCTCCGACTCGACCCGTGGCGATCACGACGGTGTCGGCGGCGAGACTCATCTCCTGCCCATCTCGCCCCACGATGGTGGCTCCAGAGCCGGAGATCGCCTTCACCGTTGCCTCCGTGTGGATCTTCACCTTCGCTTCGGTCAAATACCCTTGCATCACGAGCATTCGCCCAAGGTAGTTATACGGTGGGTTCGCCACCGAGGCGGAGGAGGACACCAAGGTGACCTCCTTGCCGGATCGGGCCAAGGACAGCGCGATCTCGGCGCCATAGTCGCCGCCGAGCACCACGACTCGCGCGCCTGGTTTGGCCGAGCAGTTCAGGTACGCATCGGCCGTGACGACGTTGGGACCATCGATGCCGGGCACCGAGGGCAGGTCAGGGCGAGAGCCAGTCGCGAGCACGACGACATCGGGGTTGGCGGCGTCGACGGTATCCTTGGTCACCTCCTGGCTCAAGTGGACCTTCACTCCTAGCGCGTCGAGCTCCGTCTGGAGCGCATCGACGATGCGCCAGAGCTCGGAGGTGGACAAGTGGGGCACGGCGACGGCGAGTCGGAGCACGCCGCCCAGCTTCTCTTCCTTCTCGTACAGCGTCACCTGGTGACCGCGCAGCGTCAGGACCCGCGCCGCCTCCATGCCCGCGATCCCACCACCCACGACCATGATCCTCTTGGGCTGCGCGGTCCTGTCGAGGCGTCGGTCGGCGGGCTCCTGGCCGAACTCGAAGTTCATGGCGCATTGCAGGCCGACCTGCGCGAGCAGCCTCTCCGTGCAGCCGAGGTCACAGGCGATGCAGCGGCGGATCTCGTCTTCTCGACCTTCCAGCGCCTTGCGCGCGAAATCGTGGTCCGCGAGCGCCTGGCGTCCGAAGGCGACGATGTCGACCTCGCCATCCTGGACCAGCTTCGCCGCGAGCTTGGGATCGTTGATCCTGCCAATCCCGGAGACCGGAATGCTGACTACGCTCTTCACCTGCTTGGCAAGGTCCACGAGGTACGCCTTCTTGAAGTAGAGCGGGGGTACCCAGTGTACGAGGGTTTCGAAGGCCCCCGCGCTGACGTCGAGCCAGTGGATGCCCGCTCGCTCGAGGCCTGGCGCGAGGTTCTTCGTGAAATCGTCGATCGTGATCCCCTGGTCACCGATGAACTCGTCGGCACTGACCCGGAGGCCCAACGGAAAATCCTCGCCGACGACCGCCTTGACCTTCCGGATCACCTCCGTCACGTAGGCAAGGCGATCACCATACCGATCTTGGCGGTGGTTCGTGTGGGGAGAGAGGAACTGCTGGAGCAGGAACCCGTGCGCGGCGTGGAGCTGCACCGAATCGAATCCGGCCTCTTTGGCGCGACCGGCGGCCGACGCGAACGCATCCGCAAGCTCATCGCATTCCTTGAGCGTGAGCTCCCGTGGCGGTTCGCTGCCCGGCGGCCACGCCGCCGTCGAGGAGGGTGCCATCGGATGCACGCCTCCGTTGAATCGAGGGTTGGCCTGTCGCCCGCCGTGCATGATCTGGATGCACGACCGCGCTCCTCCGTCGCGAATGGCCTCTGCGAGCTCGTTCAGGCCGGCGATCTGCTGGTCCTTGTAGGCTCCGAGCATCCTTGTGAAGAGTCGCCCGTCGTAGCGGACGCTGGTCGCTTCGACGCACACCAGGCCCCAGCCGCCCTTGGCACGCTGGCGGTAGATGTCGACGAGCCGGGGGGTGACATTGCCATCTTCGGTGGCGTAGAGACTGACCATCGGCGCCGAGTAGAGGCGGTTTTTAACCTTCATGCTCGCGATGCGGATGGGATCGGAGAGGCTGGGCTTCAATGAGCTTTCGGTCATGGCATCTCGCTCGTCACGGGGTGGATGGGGGAGGTCATGGGCGAAGAAGGAATTGGGGGTACCGCGAGAGAAGGGTCCGCCTCGATCGGAGCCGTCCGTCTCCCGTCGTTCCTCGCCGGAGAGGTTATCGGAGCCGTGCCTTCGTCTCAACTGGGAAGCCACGGGCTGGCGCTCGACCAACGATGCGAATCAGAATCCGTCGGGTGTCCTCGCCCGTGGGCATGGCGCCGCACCATCGGCACAGGAGCCCGAGCCTTGGCGTTCCTGACGGATGCCGCCGTCGCTGTAGGTCGAAGTGGTCTCTTGGCGGTGCGATTTTGACTCGGCCTGGCCGGGAATCTCCCGGGCTCTTCGCGACAGTCAGCCGTCGGCAGGCGGCTCTTCCGCGTCTCGCCCGAGCGTTGCCTGTTGATGGCCTGCGAGGTCCCGGCTCCCTCGGGTCGGGGATGCCGGGGACCGGCTCGCCCCGGGTCTCCCGTGGGCAGGCAACGGAGGCAGCGCGGCCGCTAGAGCACCGATCAGGTTGCCAACAGCAACGGCAGCGCTGGAAACGCGTTCGTGCGAGGCGAGGACGCGTTTCCAGCGCTGCCTCGGGAGAGGTCTGCTGCCGGTTCGGTGCTCTAGGTTGTTGATTTGACACAGCAATCAGCCTGATTGCTGCTCTAGGCCCCTCCGACCCAGGTACCGCCGCAAGATCGCGCCGGAGCGCGTTGGTCTCCACCGGACGAGGAGTGTCGCGATGGCGAGTCAGTCGCCCTGTGCCCGACGGTGCGTCTTGTGCACGGCGGCCTGATCGACGGGCAGGATGAGGATTTCGTCGATGCAGACATGATGCGGACGACTCGCCACCCAGACGATCGCCTCGGCCACATCCTCCGCCGTGAGCGGACGCATGCCTTCGTAGACCTTCCTCGCTCGCTCGACGTCGCCCTTGAAGCGCACGAGGGAGAACTCGGTTTCGGCGAGGCCTGGGTCGATCGTGCCAACTCGGATCCCCGTTCCGCTCAATTCCAGGCGGAGCGTCCGGGTGACCTGGAGCTCACCGGCCTTGGCGGCGCAGTAGGCCGCACCGCCTTCGTAGGCTTGGCGCCCCGCGATCGAGCCGACGTTGATGATCGCGGCGCCCGCATCGCGACGCAGGAGCGGCAGGACCGCGCGTGTCATGCGCAGCAGGCCGAAGAGGTTGGTTCCGATGGTCGCCTCCCAATCGGGGTCCCACCCCTCGGCCACCGAGCTCAGTCCGTGGGCCCCGCCTGCGTTGTTCACGAGGACATCCACGCTCTCCGTCTGCCCGCGCGCCCAATCCACGAAGGAAGCCACGCTCGTTGTGCTCGTCACATCCAATGGGTGGACGAGGGCGCAGGGTGAGCCGGCCCGCCGTGCCGCCTCGGCGGTCTGGTCGAGACGATCGACGCGGCGTGCCCCCAGCAGTAGCTTCGCACCCTCGGCGCCAAACGCCTGTGCCGCCGCCGCCCCGATGCCGCTCGAGGCGCCAGAGATGAGCACCCATCGTCCGCCTAGTCGTGATGGCATTGGGGGACGATAGCCCAAGTTTGCCCCCAGTGAGGACGAACGAGTCGAACGCGCGTTTCGTCTCGCGTTTCCTGGGGGGCTGGCAATACGGGAGCTTGTTGGACTCTTCCGTGGCGCCGTCGTCGAGAGGGAAGGGGCGCGTCTCGAGCAGCTGGTCCAGCCCGAAATCGACGGACCCGCCCAGCTCGTTCACACCGAGCGCTTCGGGTCGGGGACCTGTCGGGGCAGGTTCGCGGAGCCCTGATCCCGTCCACGGGAAGGGCCGAGCGCGGTCACTGGTGGCGGATTTCGCCAGCTTCGGGTGTCGCGTCCATGCGGCGGAGCAAGGGTGGCCGACGCGTCGAAGGGTTCGGCCGCCGAGACTTTTTTCGTCGAGGTTCCGCTTCGCGAAATACGGGAGCCTCCTTCGCCACATGAAAGGGTCGGCGCGGTCTTCGTGTCCGGGAAGCAGGTGCGCGGTGGCAGATCCATGGGCCGTCTTCGTCGTAGCCAATCACACCCGCATGGAGATCCTCGTCCAAGCCGCGCCCGTGGTGCCGGCGATGGGACCGGACTCCGATGACACCCCGCCGACCTTGTCGTCCTGCCCCGAGCGGCGCTTCGTCGGCGCGGACCTCTGCGCGCACTGGGAATTCTCCCAGGACCGGATGATGGTCATGGGAACCGCGCCGGCCGGCGAGGCAGCCGAAGCAGGATGCCAAGCCGAGCGCCTTCGGGGCGATCCGGAATCCTTGGCGTCCGCCTGTCCGGGCGCGTCGGTGCTGCTGGCGGGGGGGTACCGCGTGCTTGCGGGCGACGCTCTCCGGACAGCAGCCAGCGACTGCTGAGCCGCTCAGCATTCCTTCCCACTGGTGGTCTGCTCCGGGGTCATTCGGCCAGGCGTGCCGAGCCTGGCGCCCGTCGCGGTCAGGGTGACCGCTTGGTGGTCGCGCGCGATGCCGACATCCGCGATCGTGGGGACGCTCTCCGGCGTCGCTCGGCTCCGCGGCGCGGGACGCTGCCGCGGGATTGGCCGGTGGCGGCCGCATCGACCGGTTTCCTCGCCCCCGGCGCGGGACAGGCCCAGAGCCCAAGCACGGTGGCGGATCGTGCCCGCGCTAGAGCACCGATCAGGGTGCCGACAGCAACGGCAGCGCTGGAAAAAGCGTTGGTGCTAGGCGAGGACGCATCTCCAGCGCTGCCTCTGGAGAGGTGTGCTGCCGGTTCGGTGCTCTAGGTCGTTGATTGGACGCAGCGATCAACCTGATTGCTGCTCTAGGCTTCTCTTTGGCAGGGGAGGCGAGCCCTCCCCTGCATCGTCCACGACCCGCGGCCTGCCCCTCCTCGCCGCTTGATGAGCGGCGGGCGGCTCCGGCGCCGATTCGCTGCGGTCCAAGAATCCGCGCGTGACGCGCGGATCTTCAGACCCAGTAGATCAGAAGGTCCCCACCCAGCGCGGCGGCAACCCAACGCCGTCGTCGATCTCGATCATCGTCTTCTCACCGAGCCCGGCGTCGTCGACCGTGAAGTGGTGTACGACCCCGCCCTCGCGGCCGGCGTCAGCGGCCATGCAGACGCCGCAAACCGGATCACAGCGCACGTCGCCGAGCGTGAAAGGGGCGCTTGCAGAGCGGAGGAGCACATGGTGCTCACCCGACTCGAGATCGAGCTCGAGGAGCGCGTCGTCCGCGGCCGGTCCGGCGGCGTCCGCGAAGCGGCCGAGGGTGGTGAAGACGAGGTGCGACCGGCTCGCGTAGCTCACCGACATGCCCACGGGATCCCCGCCGAGCTCCTCGGCGCTGGTGCGGGCGAGCTCGGCGAGGGGGGATGTGGTACGGACGCGGACGAGGGCGGAGGTGTCGAGATCGGGGGTGCCGTCTCCGCCCCACTCACCGGAGCAGGCGAGGCTGAGCTCGCTCGCGTCGGGCGACATCGCCAGCCCCGAGCATCCGTGGATGCCGTCGAGCACGAGCACTTCGTCGATGGAATCCGTCCGCCCGTCGACGGCCACGATCCGCGCCATGGCGGAGGTCGTGTAGTCGGCGGAGTAGCCGGCGAGGAGCACGAGGACGCGCTCCCCGACACGGACCGCCCGATCGGGGTGGGGCAAATACCCCGCTGGCTCGTCCGCGAGTGCCGCCGAGAGGTCGATGCGTCCCGTGATGGCCGGTACTGACGGATCCACGACCAGCAGGTCCCCTCCGGCGTCGAAGGGCTCGGCGCCCGGCGCGGGGTTGGACTCGAAGCGCGTCACATAGGCACGGTTCGGCGCCAGCGCCACGTAGTCGTGGGGATTCGCCATGAACCCGGTGGCGACGGCGAGCTGTCCCGACACGCGTGTGGTCTCGAGATCGACCCAGGTGAGGACGCTCGCGGGGTAGCGATCGATGAGGACCAGGTTGTCGCCTCCCGCGCGCTCGGTGGGGAGGACGACGTCGCCGCCGAGCGCCGCGGAGAGCTCGGGTGCGACGCTCCCCGACGAGATGAGCAACGGAGTCAGGCCCCCGCCCGCTCGATCGAGCAAGGCGACGCTGGCCGACTGATAGTCGGAATTGACGACGGCGAATCCGCGGGTGCATTCCGCTTCGGTCGCGGCTTCCCCTTGCTCAGTGGCACCGGCGCCGCCCGCCGGCGTGAGTCCATTCCGCCCCGGATCCCGCACCGGCACATCGCACGCCGTGACCATCCCGATCGCGATTCCGATCCAGATCCTGAAGCGGCGCTCGATCCCGCTGGCACGGATCACGGCCAGGCGGACCGCGACGGCGGACAGGATGCCGCGATCGACCCCGCTCGCGCGCTCGGTCGCCACGAGGCGGCGTCCCGCGCGTCCAGGCGCGGTCCCTCCCCGCCCACAACTCAGAGTCCCATCCTTCATGGCAGCACCAGTTCCCCGGCTACGCTGAGGGTTCGGCCGGGGAGGGGAAACCCGATGAGATCGCGCTCCTCGGCGTCGAGTAGGTTCTCGAGCGCGGCCCGGAGCGCCAACCGATCCTCGAGGAGGAGGAGCGCCGCGTCGAGATCGACCGTGGTTTGGTGGGGCACGATGATGAGCCCCGCCGGATCCTGGTAGTGCGAGGCACGATGATGCAGGCGTAGGCCCGCCGAGAGCCGATCGATCCCGAAGCGCTCGGCGGTGGTGCCTCCCTCGAGGTACGAGGTGGCGACGAGGCGGGATTGCAGGGGAAGGATGTCGTTCTCGAGCGTGCGATCGGGGGAGCGGTCTCGGGGATCGAGGAGGGTCGCGGTCGCCCCGAGCCGCGCTACGCGGCGGATCTGGACCTCGCTGGCGAGCTCGATCCCCAGGAGGCGCGCTGCGCCGAGGTTGAAGGGGACGAGCTGGCGGAAGCTCTGCCGATAGGTTACGAGCCCCTCGACCCAGCGCCGAAACGCGAAGGCCTCGAAGAAGCCCCCGAGCCCGGAAGGGTACGAGCCGTGCAGGCGGAGGCCAAGATCGACGGAGGTGCCGAGCTCGGGCTCGAGCTCGGGGTTGCCGCGGACGAGGGGCGCCATGCCGTACCTCTCCCCGAGCGTGGGGACGCGCACGGTGCGGCCAACGTTGGCCAAGAGATCGAGGCTTCGCGTCGGGCTCACCCGGAGGCCGCTTCGTGCGACGGGTTCGAGCTCGCCACAGGTGTCACCGCCCGTGGGGCCCTCCGTCGAGTGGCACTCGAGCGCGCCGAGACCGAGCCACTCGAACGATCGAACGGGCGCTACCGTGACGCTGGCCGAGGGGCGAGTCACGGTGCGACGCGCAGCGAGCGAATAGGGAGCGCCCGTGGGGGTGGCGCGCTCGAGGCGCAGCGTCTCGACGCTCGCCTCGCCGCCCGCGGTCACCGTCACCTGGCGTGACACCGCCCCGCGCCAGCGGACGACGTCGGCGAAGCGGTGCCCGTCCGTGACGATCGACGAGGCGCCGAGCGCGAGCTCGTGGTCGGGATCGCTGAGGGTTGTGCGGGCGGCGAGGCCGGAGGCGACCAGCTGCAGCCGGCAGGGCTCACGGCCATCGTGTTTCGATCCAGAGCAGGGGACTTCTGCCGAGACCGCGATGAGCTGACGTGCGCTCCGGGCTCGGCTTCGCGCCGCCGGGACCACCGAGAGCCCCGTGACCCCCTGCTCACGCGTGAAGCCGTCGTAGACGAGCGTGACGTGGCCGTTCTCGCCGAGCGCGTAGCGGCCGAGTGCCCAGAGGTTCCAGGTCGTGTGGTCGGCGTTCGTTCGCTCCACGCGTCGATCATCGCTGTCGTCGAAGCGGGTACCGGCGTCGTTCACGTAACCGTAGTCGTTGGCCGCCGCATCATGGCGGAGCGCCACGAGGGCACCCGCGCGGCGGTTCCCGGTCATGGTGGCAAACCAGGTGCTGCGGGCGCCGTAGCTGCCGAGGAGTTGTCCCGCCCGGGTTTCCTGTCCCTGCGGCAGCCGCGGCTCGAAGAGGACCGCACCCCCAATCCCCATCCGATCCGCGACCGCGGGGGTGTGGCCGCGGAAGATCTCCACCCGGTGGAGCATGAAGAGCGGCACCGTCCCGAGATCCGCCGTTCCGGTCACGTCGTCGTTGAGCCGCACGCCGGCCAGGTACACGGGGGTCTGTGCCGCCGTTGCGCCCCGGAGGCTTGCCGTCGCGAGGTCGGAGTCGGCGCCCGTGCGCCGCGTTTGCACGCCGGGGACGGCGTCCAGCACCTCCGCGGCGCTAGCTCCCGGTCGCTCGAGCGCCGCGCGGTGGATCACGGTGGACGCCGCGGTAGGATCACGCGAGGACGTTGGGACCGAGGCGTCATGCTCGACGACGATCTCGATTGGGGCGTTTGGTGCGCTCGATGGGTCTGTGGGCGCGGCGTCAGCCGAATCGGTCAGTGCCGCGAATGCGCCGAGGGCCAGCGCCGCCGCGCGCGGGTCATCGAGCCGCGGCATGGAGCACGGCGACGGCGTCGAGATCGAAGCCGGCGGTTCCGGTGGTTGGGTAAGGGTCGTAGATCGGGTGCCCGAAGCTGTCGGTCGCCGCTCCGTCGCCGACGATGTCGACGACCCGTACGTAGCTGATGCGCTCGAGATCGACCGCACCGATCGCGACCTCCGGTTGCGCGCGGAGCGTCGCGAGATCAAACGGTGTCCCGAAGCCTTGCCGGTACTTGCCCGCCAGTCCGTCGAACAGCGTCGGCGAATGCACGTCGAAGGCGCTGAGGGGCTTCGTTCCGAGGTACACGGAGTCGAAGCGCACGAAGGTACGTCCGTCGGTCGAGACCTCGACGAAGCCGAGTTCTAGGAAGCCATCGCTGAATCCGTTCTCGAAGACGGCGAAATCCGCCCCGTCTCCGTCGCGGATCGGGGACGCGAATTCGAGGATCGCCGAGCCTCCCTCACCGAGCACGAGGGCGCCGAGCGAGGTACCCTCGGCGGGGCCGAGCGCCAACGCGGGCTCGCGCAGGTCGGCGTTGTCGCTACCGGCGCCGAATGCCACCGCCGTCACCTCGGTGGCCCAGCCGACGATGGCGACGGTGTCACGCGCCAACGCGGTCGAGCCCTCGGTGCCGGCAGGGCCGGGGAAGGCAGGGACGACGGCATAGGCGTGGACGAACCACGCGGCCTCGCAGCTCGGGTCGGCGTTGCGCGCGAACACGGTCACCGAGCCCAGGTCCTCCAGCGCCACGGAGTCCTCTTCGAGCCACCGCTCCGGGGAGGTGGCGTCTCGGGCGGACGAGAGGCCCACCTCGATCGGCGCGGCGTCTGGCGTCTCGAAGGCGAGCACCGCGCCTGGCTGGAGCATGCCGAGCACGGGTGCCGAGGGAGCGAGGCAGGAGGGGAAGGACAGTTCCCCGGCGGCTCCACGGGGATCCGCCGCTCCGAGACCCGGGCCTTCGGGCACCCCTCCGGCTGGGACCCCTGACCCGGCGGTGCCGCCTCGCGACGCCGAGCCCGCTCGACCTGCCAGCGATGGGGAGCCGGCCTCACCCCCTCCCGGGGAAGTGCTCGCCATGCCGCCCGGCGACGCCGGTGGAGCCGCGCCTTCGCGCGGCTCCACCAGGTTGCACGCCAGAAGCGTGGCGATGGCGACGATTCCGGTCGCTCCGACCCTGCGCCTTCGCGCTCCAACGATGACCTCCACTGATCCTCCGTCGTGGTTTGGGGGCGTCGTGGGAGGTCGCGGGGGCAAGGCACCGCACCAGTAGCGTGAGGCTCCTTCCCTCGAAGGCGGCCACCCACGCGGACCCGGGGCAGATATTCCGGCTCGTGGATCGTCCTACTTCCGGCGCCTTCCCAGGATCGCTCCCAGTGGCCATCGTTGCCGGTTTCGTCCCCACTCACGGCGGCGGGACCGCGTCGGCTTCGCACCGACCTTCCCTGCCTCGGGACCCTACGCTTCGGTTTTCAGGGGGCTTTCGATACCGGCGAACGTTGGCCTTGTCAAACCTGGACGCCCCTCGGCGCTCGAACGCGGCTCGACGTGCGCCGCGCGCTCCCACCGGTCACCGGGCACCCTTGCGGCGCTCCGCACGGCGGGGGTCGGGTACGGCCGAGGGGTCCTTGGTGCTGCCGCGTGACCGCAAGCCCTCGCGGCAGGCGCCGAGGTGCGCCCGCGGACCGCGTGCAACACCTGCACGGAAAAAAGCCGGTCCGTCGAACCCATGACTTCGGGATTGGCCAATCACTGCGGACCGGCTCTCGAAGAAACCATGGTCTTTCCGTCCGGCTCGTCGTAAAATTACGGCCTTCCCTACGCGGCGCGCGCCAGCCCCGCCGTCGGTCAGGCCGGTAGACGATCGGTTGCACCACGCGAACCCGCGCTGCCTGTCGCATCTCACCCACCTCTGGTCGAGCTGAGTACGCCATGAAGGTAGCAAGCGTCCGGAAGGCATTGGTCCTCGTGTCGGCGGCCGCGGCCGCTCTCGGTTGCGGCGGCGAGGGGCCAAGTTCCGAGGAGTCGGCCACGGGTGGGATGGATGCGCCGGGAGGTGTCGGTTCCGGTGGGCGGACCGACTCCGGAGGGCTCGGTGGCTCCAGCACGGGCGGCGTCGGACCCGTCGTGGGTGCGGGGGGCTTCGGGGATCCGAGTGGTGGGGTGGGCACGGGCGGCGCCAGCGGGGGTACCGGCGGTACGCTGCCCCCTGGCGGCGGGACCGACCCCGCTGGCGCTGCTCTCAACGGAGGTGGTGACGCCGGCGGTCGCGTGCCGTCGGGAGGTACGGGTGGCGGCTCGTCCACGGGGGGGAGCCATCTCGCGGGTGGCAACGGTGGCATTGGCGAATTGGGCGGTGCGACCGCGAGCGGCGGTGGCGGCTCCGGCGGTGGCGTGGGATCGGGCGGCGATGGCGGGGTGACGTCGGGCGGCTCGAACACCGGTGGCACGGGGGGCGGGCCCACCGAGGACCGCATCGTCACCTTCCACAACGGGGTCTTCTGGAAGGACACCGACGGCAACCGGATCGAAGCACACGGCGGTGGGTTCCTGAAGGAGGGAGACACCTGGTACTGGATCGGTGAGGACAAGGCGGCAAACTCAGGCAACTTTCGCGCGGTGAACTGCTACGCCTCGACCGATCTCGTAAACTGGGAGTTTCGCAACGCGATCATTACCCGTGACACCGCCCCCGAGCTCAACACCGCGGATCGTATCATCGAGCGTCCCAAGGTCATCTACAACGACAGCACCCACAAGTATGTGATGTGGGTCCACTGGGAGGGGCAGAGCTACGCCGAGGCGAAGGCAGGGGTCTTCCAGAGCGACACCATCGACGGCGATTACGTATACGTGCGGTCGTTTCGGCCCAACAACAACATGTCGCGCGATGACACGCTGTTTCAGGACGACGACCCCGTCCAGACCGCGTACTTCATCTCCGCCGCGAACGAGAATCGGGACCTCATGGTGTACCGGCTCACCCCGGACTACCTGGACATTCAGGAGCAGACGCTCATGCTCTGGCAGGGACAGAGCCGCGAGGCGCCGGCGATGTTCAAGCACGAGGGTAGGTACTTCCTGCTCACCTCGCAGTGCACGGGCTGGGATCCCAATCAGGGCAGCTACTCGTCATCGGTCGCGATCGATGGCTCATGGGGCTCGCTCACCAAGTTCGGCGACGGCATCACCTACGACACGCAGCCGACCTACGTGATCCCCGTCGTGGGCACTCGGGCCACGACCTACATCTACGCGGGCGACCGCTGGCAAGACCCGGATCTCGCTTCGTCCAAGTACATTTGGCTTCCCCTGCGGGTCAACGGCGCGACCCTCTCGCTCGACTACTACGACACTTGGCAGCTTGACCTTACCACGGGCGAGTGGGTCGTTCAGGACGAGTTCATCCCACAGACAGGGTGGACGCTGCTCCACGCAGACAGCGAGGAAACCGAGGGCGAGGACGGGGAAGCGACGAACGCCTTCGACGACTCGGCTTCGACCTACTGGCACACGGCCTGGGATGGTCCCGGCCATCCGCACGAGATCCAGATCGATCTCGGCGCGGTCTACGACATCGAGGGCATGCGCCACCTGCCTCGTCAGGACGTCGACGATCACGGGATGGTGGCGGACTACGAATTTTTTGTCAGTCAGGACCCGAACGCCTGGGGCAGTCCGGTCGCGACGGGCACCTTCGGTACCGGCCGGAGCGAAACCCGGGTGCCGTTCGCGGTGACCAGTGGTCGATACATCCGCTTCGTGGCTCTGAACGACATCAACGGTGATGTTTGGACGAGCATCGCGGAGCTCGATCTGATCGCGGCGGACTAGAGCACCGATCAGGTTGCTGACAGCAACGGCAGCGTTGGAAACGCGTCTGTGCGAGGCGAGGACGCGTTTCCAGCGCTGCCTCTGGAGAGGTCTGCTGCCGGTTCGGTGCCCCGGAGTTCGCTGGGGCTCGATCAACGTTGTGAGCTTGGGACGGCCAGGAACCGAGCTGCCCCGCCCCGGCTCCCGCAGGAATCTCCCTCCTTTCGTCCCTGCGACGATCTCATCCGAACTGACCGCCTGTCGGTGGCGCGATCCGGCACGATTGCTGCTGCCCACGGCCCAACGGCTGGAGCGGCCCAAGGGACTCTGGTGCTCTAGTCCCTTGGCGGTGTGGTCTTGACCGGATCCGGCAGAAAATCTCTCAATGTTCTCGTGGGTATCAGCAATCAGGCGTCAGCGATCCGGGTCTCCACGTTCTACCTGACCGCTGACCGCTGACCACTGACCACTGATGGCCTGGCCTGTTTGGTTCCGGCTCCGCCGGCTTGGGTTGTTGATTGGACGCAGCAATCAAACTGATTGCTGCTCTCGATCACCGGCCGCGCATCGGCGCACGTCGAGGCCGGCCTCGGCTTCGACACCGGCCGGGGCAGCGGGTTCTCGGCTGCCGGCTGCGGTTCCGGCGACCACCGGGGATTCGGCCGGGACCTTCGGGACGGAATTGGTGGCACTGGCCTTCGGGGTGACGTTTCCTCGGGTGGTGTTGGCTGGATCCTGGGTGACCTCCTGCGCTGCGTTGCAGCGGCGGCTTTACCCCCCTCCGCGCAGGTCTCGGGACAACGAACTGCCGAGAATCACCGGGTCGCGTCGGAGCTGGCAGGAAGGGACCCGCGTCGCCCGGGTCCCACAGCGCGAAGCGGTGTGGGTGGTGGTGTGGGGCGCGCGCCCAAGGCAGAGCCGCTGCTGCAACGCGGCCCTGCCGACCACCACCGCCGAAACCCCCTCGCCGCCGCCGAAACC
>JAFGBI010000007.1 GCA_016933275.1 Polyangiaceae bacterium
CAAGGACGGCTCCACCGCGCGCACCGCCAAGGAGTCCAAGGACGGCTCCACCGCGCGCACCGCCAAGGAGTCCAAGGACGGCTCCACTGCGCGCACGAGCGCCGAGGCCGGTGGCGCACCCAGCGCACGACGCTCTAGCGCTGCCCGCGCCGACGACAACCCATCCGAGCCGCGAGCCGCGGCCGCTGATGCTCGCGCGGCCAGAGACTCCCCCACCTCCGAGACGACCGAGCACAGCGACCGCACTCTCGATGAGGGAAGCGCGGATGACCCCTCCATCGCCGCGATGGCGAGCGCGGTCCCGGAGGACCCCTGGTGGCGACGTGAGGACTCGAAGCTACACGAGGTGACCATCGACACGCTGCGCTCGGAAGCAGACGATGTGCTGGCGCAACGGATGGTCGAGGGCTTCTACGTGGCGCTCGACAAGACATTCCGATGGAACAACCGCCTCTGGTACAAGACGACCAAAGGGCTCGTGGCCCCTGCGGATCGCTTCTGGCAGGTCGCGGGCCCAGAGTTCAAGGGCTCCGAACTCGACGGCGTAGCCATGAAGCTCCCAGTCGGCTGGGTGTATGGCAGCCGGAAATCCGCGTCTACCTATGTCCTGGCCGAGGGAACGGAGAGACTCTCCCCGAAAGGCTCGGTTCCGTCCTTCACCGGTGTCCCGCTGAAGGAGGAGCCTCGCAAGATCGCGGGGACGCTGTACTGGCAGACCACCGAGGGTCAGTGGATCAAGGACGCACACCTGCGGGTGGCCACCCAGTCCGAGGGTCCGAAGGACATCGGCCCCAACGAGCGCTGGGTCGACATCAACGTGACGTCCCAGACGCTGGTCGCCTACGTTGGCCATCACCCCGTCTACGCCACGCTCGTCTCGAGCGGGAAGGAATCGAAGGTGAAGGACAAGGACCACCGGACGCCACGCGGGGAGTGGCGTATCCGGGAGAAGCACGTCACAACCACGATGGACGGTGACGGCACCGCAGCGGGCGACCTCCCCTACAGCATCGAGGACGTCCCCTATGTCGCCTACTTCCACCGGTCCTACGCGCTCCATGGCGCCTTCTGGCACAAGAACTACGGGGTTCGGATGAGCCACGGGTGCGTGAACCTCGCGCCACTCGATGCCAAGTACCTGTACTTCTTCACCGAGCCCCGGGTACCGCCAGGCTGGCACGGCGTCTTCGCCACCCCGGACCGTCCGGGCAGTCGCGTAGTGGTACACGAGTAGCCCGAACCCGCAGCCTCACCCCTGCTTGGCGCGGCTTCGGGGTGTGGCCGTCGGCAACCCGACCAGCGCTCGAGCCCCCGACCTGTGCTGGAACGGGGCGGCGCTTGACACCTCCCCGAGGCGTGGTAGCGCCCCCCCTCGCGCTGGCGTTGCCAACGACTCCGCACCATGCGATGGGTGCGACCGCGGCCGACCATGGACCAATTCTCTGCTCATCTCGATCGCGGCTGGGACCTGGCACAACGGGGCGACACCCAGGGGGCAGAGGTTTCCGCTCGACGCGCGCTCGAGCTCGACGCTCAGTCGCCGGAGGCTCATAACCTCCTCGGGTATGTCGCCGCCCTGCAGGGCGAGTTCGATGACGCCGTCGAACAGTACGCCCAGGCCATCGCGCTCGACGACACCTACCTCGAAGCGATGCTAAACGCCGCCGAGGTCTTCATCCACCCCCTGGGGGAATACGACGAGGCGATCAAGATGTGCGACCATGCCCTCGAACTCGCCGAGAATGACGACGAGATCGTGGACGCTCTGCTGCTCAAGTTCGACGCGCTACTGGGGAAGAACGACTCCGCGGGTGCCCGAGTCCTCTGCGAGAGATTCCCGTCGGGGCCTTTCGAGAACCCCAACCACGGCCTGCTCGTGGGCCGCGCGTTCTACGAGATAGGCGACCTCGACCGAGCACAACCCCTCGTCGAGGAGGCGACTCGTCTCGCCACGGACAGCTCCGAGGCCTGGTACTACCTCGGGCTCGTCTTGGACGAGCGCGAACAGGTTCTCGCGGCGACACGTGCCTTCCTCCGGTCGCGCGATCTGGATCTGGAGGCTCCGCCGCCGCCCTGGTCGCTGAACCCCGAGACCTTCGCCGACACGGCCCAACGGGTGGTGGATGGGTTGGCCGAGCAACTCCGCACCTTCATCCGTACGGACGAGATCTACATCGCCGACGTGCCCGGCGCCGAGGTGGTCGCTGACGGGGTCGACCCCCGAGCGATGCTCCTGCTCGACGGGTTCTCGGCAGAGGAGGATGGTTCGGCCCCAACCGCTCGGCTCTTCGTCTACCAGCGCAACGTGGAGCGCCTAGCAGGCGCGATGGAAGCCGTGGAAGCCGAGCTCAGAATGGCGCTCGAGCGAGAGATCATCGGCACCTTCGTGGAGCCAGACCACGAGCACAACCCGCAGGGTCCGTTGAACTGAGCGGTCCCGCGCGATCAGGTGGCGCGGCCCGCCAGCTCGCGCGCCACGCCTTCGAGCAGTGCGCGGGCGGCTCCCTCCGGCACCCCCGACAGCGCGCTCACCGCGCGTTCGGTGGCCAGCCGAGCGCGCCGACGGACCTCCTCGCAAGCACCAGACTCCAGGACCGCTTGCCGTACCCAGGCCAGGTTGGACGAATCACCCGCGTGGATCCGACGCACCTCGGCTTCGACCTCCGGTCGCCATCGCACGGTCAGCACGAGCGGAAGGGTCACCTTCCCCTCGGCGAGGTCCGCGAGGAGTGTCTTCCCGGTGGATTCGCCCGAGTAGTCGAGCACATCGTCCACGAGCTGGAACGCCACCCCGAGCCGCTCGCCGAAGGTGCCGAACCTCTCTCGCTGAACCCGATTGGCCCCCCCGAGGCGAGCGCCGGCCTTGGTGGACCATCCGAACAGCGACGCGGTCTTGTCGCGGAGGATCCGCTCGTAGGTCGCCTCCGACATGTCGAGGGAGCGACGGCCCCGCAACTGCACGATCTCGCCGTCCACGAGTCGTCGAAGAGTGGCCACCAGATCCGGCATGGCTCCAGGCGCGACGGCCAGCGTCCGCTCGAGCGCGTGCGCCAAGAGCAGATCGCCGGCGAGCACGCTCACGGCATTGCCCCAGAGGCGCCGCGCCGTCGGCGCTCCACGACGGTCCATGCCTTCGTCCACCACGTCGTCGTGCAGCAACGTAGCCGAGTGAACCAGCTCGGCCGCAATAGCCAACTCCCTCGCCGCTCGGGGGATGGGACCAAAGCAAGCGGCGCTCAGCAGCAACGCAACCGGGCGTACCCGCTTACCGCCACGGGACACCAGATGCACCGCAGCGTGGGTTGCTGGCTCGGGGCCGACGGAGACCGCCTCCCTCAGTCCCCCCTCGAACGCTGTCATGTCCTCCTCCAGCAACGCCTCGACCTCAGCCACATGTGCCGCGAGACGCCTGGTTTCGTCGGCGGGATGGAGCGACTCACCCAAGATGGCAACGGCGCTCTGAAGTGACAGCGACATTCTTCAGTCTCTTTCGGATCTTCAAATATTTATGAAATGACTATGGGGCCGTGCCCCCAAGCCGTCAACCGCTCGATGCGGACGGCTGGGTTTCGGGGTCCCAACGAGCGCCCGGCCCTCTGCTCCATCCGCAATGCCTACCTGGAGGACCTCCAGCTGCCAATGTGCTGGCAAGGTCCCCTTTGACGAAAGGGCCCGGTTGGAGCTAGGGGTCACGCGGCATGGGCCCCACCCCCCCCCATCTGTCTGCGGCGCAGCGGCGCGGGAGAACCATCGGTGCAGCCGCATTCGCTCTGCTCATCGGCATCCCCACGGTGCACTGGTCGCGACAGATCATCCTGCAAGCTTGGAAAGGCCCGCCGGCCCCAAGCTCCGCTCGAACCTGTCGGAACGGACTCGCCAGCCTGCTGTCGGCCGTGGATCGTGCCCGCATGGTCGCGGCGGCCGAATCCGGTGGCGAACGCGCGAGCCTCGCCCGCTTCCGCCACGAATTGGAGCCGGAGTGGTTGGAGCGGACGTCGCTCGAAGCCACTTGCCGAGCGGACCCTCAAGGGCGACACCTACTACACGAACTCGACCTCCTGCGCTACGCCGAGGAACGGACGGTCAGGCAGGACGCCATCGATGTGGCCCGGAGGCGTCGCCGGGTCCACAGGCTCGCGAACCACCTCGGCCTCACCGTGCCGGTCGCCCTGGAAAAGCCCGCGGGCCGAGACTAGGGTCGCGCAGCCTCCATGACCGCCGCGCCCGCTGATGTGACCGAGCCCACTCCCTCGTTCAACGACTTATCGCTTTGCCCCGAGGTTCGGCGAGCGGTGGATGATCTGGGCTACGTGGTGCCCACACCCGTCCAAACTGCGGTGTTCGAACCCGCGACTCGAGGGCGCGATCTGGTCGTCCAGGCACGAACGGGCACCGGCAAGACCGCTGCCTTCGGCATCCCCCTCGCCAATAGCCTCATCCGCCGCAGCACGGAGGCCGTCCAATCACTCGTGCTCTGCCCCACCCGCGAGCTAGCCCTGCAGGTGACCCAGGAGGTCGAGGCCCTCTCGCAGCATCGCGGCATCCGGGTGGTGGCGGTCTACGGTGGTGCCCCGATGCAGCGCCAAGTCGACCAGCTCCGCGCGGGGGCCCAGATCCTCGTCGGGACACCGGGTCGCGTGCTCGACCACCTGCGACGGGGCACGCTCAATCCGGGCAACGTCCGAGTGGTGGTGCTGGACGAGAGTGACGAGATGCTGAGCATGGGGTTTCTGCCCCAGATCAACGAGATCCTCGCCTTCCTCCCCACGCCCCGGCAAACGCTACTTTTTAGCGCCACGCTGCCGCCGGGCGTCAAGCGGATGGCAGAGACCCGCCTCCACAACCCGGAGTTTCTCACGCTCAGCGGCGACCAGATCGGCGCGCTCGAGGTGCGGCACGTCGTCTACTGGTCACATGGCGACAAGACCAGCGAGTTTCTCGCGATGCTCGAGGCGGAGAACCCCGAGAGCGCCATCGTCTTCTGCAACACCCGGGATCAAACGCGCCGGGTTGCCGCATCCCTCCAACAGCGCGGGTTCTCCGCCGATTGGCTCAACGCCGACCTCGCCCAGAGCGACCGAGAGAAGGTGATGGAAGCGACCCGCCAGAGCGCGATTCGCTTCCTCGTGGCGACGGACGTGGCAGCTCGCGGCATCGACATCTCGCACCTCACCCACGTCATCAATTTCGACTTCCCGGACTCCGCAGAGGCCTACGTCCATCGCACTGGACGCACCGGTCGGGCGGGGCGCACCGGAACGGCGATCAGCATGGTGACTCCGAGCGACATCGGCAGCCTCTATCTGGTACGGCTCACCTTCGGGATCCGCCCCGACCCACGCCACGTGCCATCGGCTCGTGAACTTCGTACTCGCGCGGAGGCCGACCTCGTAAGATCACTCGCTCGAACCTTCGACAGTCGCTTGATACGTCCTGAGGACCTCGCTCTCGCTCGCCGCGTCCTCACCGACGACCGGGGGGTTGTCATCCTTGCCGGTTTGCTCCGCGACCACCTCGGTGACGGTCCGGAACCCGCGGCGGAGGCGATTCTGGCACGCCGAACCGAGGCACCCCGGCCCACGCGACTTCCGAGTGCGAACCGATCGAGCGCGCGCGGCGCCCCCCCGAACCCACCGGCCTCCCCGACCCCAACCCTCGCGCGGCCGGAAGGCAGTGGATCGCTCCCTGCGTCGAACGGAGGGGACCGGCACCCGCGCCCCACCGAGAGCTCTGACCGCTCCTTCGAACAGACCCCTCGCCGCCGAAGGCGAGAACGCGCGCAATCCAGCCGAGATACCTCCGTTGCGGAGACCCACGACACCGTCGACGGCGTCGTCGACCTGGAAGACGACCTGCCCCGATACACGGTCGAGCCGGTCGAGCCGGCTCCCGTCGAGGAGACCCCGGAGCGGCCCGCAGATATCGTGGAGATCTATGTGAACGTCGGGCGCCGGGATGGGGTAGAGAGCGAAGACTTCTACGCGCTCCTCGACGACACCATGCTGGAGCACGTCATCGAGTCGGTCAACGTGCGCCAACGCCACACCTTCGTTCGTGTTCGACGCCAGCACCTCCAAGGCGCCATTGAGACGCTCGACGGGCGTTCGATCCGTGGCCGTCAGGTGGCAGCGGAGGTGGCCCGTCATGCGGACACCGCGCGCGTCGATTGACCAGGGCATGGGTCGTGCCAGTGTCGAGCGCCCGAGTGGAGTCTGGGTGGACCTCGACGGCTGAGTTGTTGGTTCCGACCTTCAGGACGTTGCGCATGGTCGCAGGCGACTGTACGTAAAGAGGTACCGGTCATGACGAGCCCCGCGATCCGCCTCGAACGACTGCTGCGCTGCGTGAGGTGGGGTCTCGACCATTCCGTGGAGACCCGACAGCTGCTCCCCATGCTCGAACAGCTCCTCGCGGCAGCTCCGTCAGGGTCTGACGCACAGGTGCTTGCTCAACGCCATTTGGCGCGGCTCCTACTAGAGAGGCACCCTTGGCGGGCCGCACGGCTCGCCCGCGAAGCCCTGGCGACGGCGGAGGACGACCAGACCTACGTGGTGCTGGGGATCGCGCACACGCTTCTCCAAAACTTCAGATCCGCGCGGGTCGCCTACTGGCGTGCCCTTTCCATCGCGCCGGGGAACGTGTGCTGCTTGCACAACCTGGGCCATCTTCTCGACGTGGCGTTCGATCGCCCCGCCGCCGCCCTCCCCTACCTCCGCGCTGCGCACGCCGCGATCCCAGACGAACCCGAGTTGGCGGCTTCGTACGCGCACGCGCTCGGACGGGTCGGACAGATCGAACGGGCGAGGCACCTCCTGCGGCAAGCACTCGGGTCGACGGATGGCCGAGCCGAGCGACTCCTCGACGAATGGCTAGGGCCGCCGACGGATGGGCGCGATCCTGCCCTGAGCGCGGTGGAGGCCTGAAGGAGCAGCAGAGGCGTCGGGCGAGCAACCGGGCATTCCCCGGGGAACGGGTTGCCCTGGGGGGGTCGGTGTCCTACCGTCCGCTCATGAGCCGCAACGTCATCGGCCCCTCGGTGCTGCTGGCGGTGACCGCACTGCTCTTTTCCGGACTCATCCCGTTCGTCTTCCTCGCCACCCCCGCGGCCCAGCCGGTAGCAGGTGGTCTGGCCCAGAAGGTATTCTATTTCCACGTCCCCGCGGCCTACGCGATGTATCTGGCGGGAACGGCCTGTTTCGTCGGCAGCACGTTCTATCTGTGGCGTGAAAGCGACGGGCGCGATGCCGTGGCCCGAGCCGCGGCCGAGGTCGCCGTGGTCTTCGGCGCCATGGTGCTGACGAGCGGACCGCTGTGGGCAAAGAAGGCTTGGGGCGTGTATTGGACCTGGGATCCCCGTCTGACGACCGCCCTCCTCAGCTGGGCGGTGTACGTGGCGGTGGTCCTCATTCGACGATTCGGTGGTGAGGGAGGCGCGGAGAGGCGGTTCGCCGCCACGCTGGGCGTCCTTGGATGGTTCAATCTGTGGCTCATCCACCTCTCCGTCCAGCTCTGGGGAGGGAATCACCCAACGGTCATTTCATCCGGCGGCGGGGGTCTGGCCCATCCCGTGATGAGAATTGCGCTCGGATTCGGCTTCGTCGCCATGACGTTGCTCGCAGCGACGCTCATCTGGGTCCGTGCTCGTTTGCACCTCCAGGCCGACCGCCTCGAACACGCGGAGCACCAAGCAATCGCCGCCGACCTGCTCGTCGGAGAATGACGCATGCAGACCCCAGCGAGCACCAACCCTTCCCCATCGCCGATCCACGACGACCCAGGACTCGGCCCAGGTCTGGTCGTGCCGGGGGTCGATACACCCCCACCTGCCACGCCCGCCGATGGGGCGACGGTTGCCCTGGCCGAGGCGCGATCGACTGCATTCGTTGCCATCCAGGACGCCGCGGACTCCTCTAGCGCGACGGTCCCGCTGGTCGTCGCCTACGTCTTGATGTGGGTCCTGGTGTTCGCCTTCGTCTGGCTATCGTTCCGGCGATTGGCATCGCTGGATGCACGCCTGCGCGATCTCGAGGGAAGACTCGAACGAGGGCGACCTTCGCCGGGAGGAGACGATCCATGAGCCTGACCCACCTGCTCTACATCCCGGTCGTGGTCCTACTGGGGTTCGCGGTTGGCTACCTCCTCGGAATGCGCGCCGGCCGGACAGAAGCCATCCGGCAGCAGGCACGTTCCCGGGAATGAGCCTGCCCGCTCGCCTCGAGCGCGCGGAGCTGTCCCCGGTCGTGCATCGGCCCGGCGCCGACTGGCAGGGGCTCGCCGACTCCGCGCCCGCCACACGCCCACGTGCGTGCCCGCCGTCGCCGCGTTGCCCCGCCCGGTACCGCACGGTAGCGTCTGGCCGTGTTTGGCGTCTCGTTCATAGAGCTCATGGTGATCGGGCTCGTCGCCCTGATCGTCGTCGGCCCCCACAAACTTCCCTCGATGCTCCGCTCGATCGGGGAGTGGATGCGCAGGTTGCGCAACCTGACCACCGAGGTGCGAGCCCAGACCGGGATCGACGAGATCCTGCGCGAGGAGGGGCTCACCGGCGGTCTGGCCGAGCTCCGCAGCATGCTGCGGGGCGATCTCGCGGCGATTGGACGATCGATGGAACGGCCCGGCCCGGAGAACGCCTTTGACCCCTACGCACCGAGCGTTCCCTTCGATCCCCACCGCGAGTACCCCTCGGAGGGCGTCGACGCGGCGGGCGTCGTCCCGGAAGACCTGCTGGATGAACCGCCGGAGCTCGCCAGGAACCACCGTCGATGACCGGACGCATGGAAGACACGTCGATGACCTTCTGGGAGCATCTGGAGGAGCTTCGTACCCGTGTCATCCGCATGGCCGTCGCGTTCGTCGTGGGAAGCGGGATCACCTGGGGATTCCGCGAGCACCTGCTGCTCTGGATCACCGAGCCCTTCATCACCGCATGGCGAAACGGTGCACTCCCAGGCGAACCGTCACTCCACTTCGCCTCACCCGCTGCCCTCTTCATCACCTACATCACGCTCTCCCTGATCGGGGGCGGAATCCTCTCCCTGCCCTTCGTACTCTTTCAGGTGTGGGCGTTCGTGGCACCGGGCCTCTATTCTCACGAGAAGCGGCACGCGCTCCCGTTCGTGATCGCGTCGACGGGCCTCTTCGCGGCGGGCGGCTATTTCGGCTTTCGCCTGGCGTTCCCCCAGGCGTTCGCCTTCCTCCTCTCGGACAGCGGCACCGTGGCGGGAAGCAGTTTCCAGGTCGTGCCCACCGTGATGATCGGCGACTACGTCTCGTTCGTGGCGCAAATGTTGCTCGCGTTCGGGGTCGTGTTCGAGCTACCGGTGCTGGTCTTCTTCCTCTCGGTAGCGGGGATCGTCACTCACCGACACCTGATCAAGTACGCGCGTCACTTCGTGATCGTCGCGTTCGTGCTCGGGGCCGTCCTCACCCCACCCGATCCGGTAAGCCAGCTTATCTTGGCGACTCCCCTCCTCCTCCTTTACACCATCTCGATCGGCATCGCCTACGTCTTCGGTCGCCGTTCGGCGCCAGAGACCGCTGCGAGTGAATCGCTGGCGAGCGAGCCCGAAGCCATTCACCACCGACACCGCACCGCACGGAGCAAGGACCCTACCCGACGCAAGCGTCGGCGGGCCAAGGTGAGCGAGGCTACCCCTCGCGAGCGTAGGGCTCGCCCCGCAAGATCGTGAACGCCCGATAGAGTTGCTCGTACAGCACGACCCGCGCGAGTCGATGGGGGAGGGTCAGCGGAGAGAGGCTGATCCGTGCGGTAGCGCCACACGAGACCGCCTCGGGGATGCCGTCAGCACCGCCAAGCACGAAGCCGATCACCCCTTTCCCGGTTGCGCCCCAGCGCTCGATCCGGCGCGCGAAGCCCACGCTCGTGAGGACCTCTCCGTCTACCTCGAGCGCAACTCGGCACGCCCCCTCCGGCAGCGCTCGCTCGAGCGCGACACGGTCACGGACCTCCACCTCGTCACAGCGGGCGTAGTGGCGGACGCGGGCCAGGTAGTCGTCGGCGACGGCGCGCAGCGATCGATCACGCAGGCGCCCAACCGCAGCGACGACGACTCTCACCCCTCCTCGTGCTCATCTGCCGGATGGGGTGCGCCGTCTTCGGGTGGTACCGGGCGCCCGGAGGACGTGCCCGCGCGCGCCTCCGCCGTCTCTGGCACCGGTACCCGCTTCGCGTCCATCCACAACCCGTCGAGGTCGTAGAGGTGTCGAGCGTCCTCCAGAAAGACGTGAACGACGACGTCGACCAGATCAATCAGCACCCAGTTTGCCTGCGGCAGCCCCTCGATACCGATCGCGGAGTGTCCCTGCCGCGCGAGCAAATCGTCCACCTCGTGCGCGATGGCGGCCACGTGCCGGTCGCTCTGCCCCGTCATGATTACGAGGTAGTCCGCGTAGTCGATCTTGCCGATGACGTCGATGATCTCGACCCCGGTCGCCTTCTTCTCGAGGCCAGCCTGCGCCGCCAGCAACGCGATGCGTTGGCTTTCGGCGGCAGTGCGGATGGTGGGACGGCGCACGCCTCGCCGCGCGGGGCGCGTCCGACCGGTGGAGCCGGCGCGGCGGATCACCTTCCTGAGCTTCACGATTTCACTCCCGTACCTGCCCGCTACCGAGCACGATCCATTTCTCCGTCGTCAGACTCTCGAGGCCCATTGGCCCGTATGCGTGAAGCTTCGAGGTCGAGATCCCGATCTCGGCGCCCAGCCCGAACTGCCCCCCATCGTTGAAGCGCGTCGACGCGTTGACCATCACGGCGCTCGCATCGACTTCCTGCAGCCATCGCTCCGCGTGCGCGTGGTCGTTGGTGCAGATCGTCTCCGTGTGGTTCGAGCCATGTTGCGCCACGTGCTCCAATGCTTCGTCGATTCCGGCCACTACCCGCACCGCGAGCACCAGACTCAGGAACTCGGCACCCCAGTCGGCATCCGTGGCGATCTTAGCCTCGGGTACGAGTGCCACCGTGCGGGGGCAACCCCGGAGCTCGACCCCCGCGCCAAGCAACGCAGCCGCGACCCGCGGGAGCAGCTCCACGGCCGCCCGCTCATCCACCAGGAGGCACTCGAGAGCGTTGCACACGCCGGGGCGCTGCACCTTGCCGTTGAGCGCCAGACGGACTGCCATCTGGGAGTCGCAGCCGGCGTCGAGGAACAGGTGACAGACCCCCTTGTAGTGCTTTACCACCGGTACCCGCGCGTTCTCGGCGACGAATCGGATCAGGCCTTCACCACCCCGTGGGATCACGAGATCGACGAGGTCGGTCAGGCCCAGCAGCTCGCGCGTTTCCTCGCGATCCCCAGCGGGCACGATCTGTACCGCCCCCTCGGGGACGGCCGACTCGCGAAGGGCCTCCTGGATTATCCGACCGAGAACGGTGTTGGTTTCGGACGCCTCCTTCCCTCCGCGGAGCAGCAATGCGTTTCCGGATTTCAAACCCAGCGACGCCGCGTCCACAGTGACGTTGGGGCGAGCCTCGTACACGATGGCGATGACTCCGAGCGGGACGCGCTGGCGGCCGACGTAGATCCCGTTCGGCATCCGCTGCATCTCGCGCCGCCCCCCCACCGGATCCGGCAAGGTGATGATGTGCTCCACCGCCCGAGCCGTGGCCTCGACCACGTGGGGTCCCATCCCAAGACGGTCGATCATCGGTTCACTGAGTCCCGTCGCCCGAGCACGCTCCACGTCCGTGGCGTTCGCCGCGCCGATCTCCGCCGCCGCCCCCCGTAGGCGACCCGCGATCGCAGCCAAGGCGCCATCCTTCTCACGTCTGCCGAGCGGGGCCAAACGACGCGCCGCCTTCCGAGCCTCCCGAGCCAAATCACCAACGTTGCTCACGCTTTGCCTGCTCCTCGACCCCACGGCGCCAACCCGGCACCGCAAGGGCTTCAGTTCATGGCCTGTCCGGCAGCAGAGTCAAGGGAAACCGGGCCCCGACCGGCCGCCCCAACCGAACCGGCCTCTGGCAACGGCACACCAGAGTCCCGCTCTTCGGTGATCCACTCCCCTTCGGCCGAGGCAGCGAAGGGATCCTCCGGGGTCTCCCCTGCCCCGCCATCCCAAGGGATGATCCGAGGCGGCTCGTACTCTGGTGGTGGACCCACCATGGCGGCGCGATGCTGGCTGCAGGCCAAGATCAGGCACCCAGCCATCCACCACCGGCGGCTCACAGAGCCATCCCCTCGCCCTCGAACCCCGGTCGAGCAGGCGGCAGCGCGGGTGTGCCCGCTGCTCCCGGCGGAAAAGACGGCGGTGGATCGAACGGAGAGTCCATCTCGCTCCGCAGGTGGTCCCGCTCGGGTGCCTGCACCGTCCCCGAAGCAGGATAGGCACCCCGCGCGGCCGCGGCGGCGGAGCCGATGGCCCCGACCGCCGGAGCGGGACCGGGCGCCAGAGGACCTTCGCAGGCAACGGCCATCATTGCCCACAGGATCGCTGCGAAGCGACCGTCCGGTGCGAACGGGGGGATGGGAAGGGGGTTCACGGAGCCGACCGTACTCGGCCTCGGTGGCGGCGGCGACGGAAATCACCCGCCGCGCGCTACCGGTGCGCGGTCACCGTCACCTCGTCGCGGTCGTGGTAGAGCTGTCGCGATCGAACGTCTCGCCATCCACCCGTGGCCACGATCCCGCGGAGCTCCTCCACGTTCGCCGCCTTCCGCCGCATCGGCAGCTTGAGGTTCGCGACGAGGAGGCTCGCCCACCGACGGCGGCCCCATTTCGCCAAGAGCTCGGCCACCTCGTGAGGCCGCCACGCCATGTCGCAGAAGAGCCAGTCCGCGGGGGTCGAAGGGGTGAAGCGAAAGGCGCTCTGGCTCAGGTACTCGACGCCGCGATGCTCCATGAGGTCGCGGCGCAGACGGCCCGGATCGACAGCGATGACTCGCGCGCGGCGCTCCAAGAGAGCCCAGCTCCAACCTCCGGGCGCAGCACCGAGGTCGACGCAGAGCTCCCCTGGCGACGGCTCCACCCCGAACCAGGCCAGGGCCTCCTCGAGCTTCCGTGCCGAGCGGGAGGGGCGGCTTCGGCGGACTCGCATGCGAAATCGTCCCCCGGGAGCCAATGACAACGCCCGCTCGGCCGATACTTCGCCCAAGACGATGCGATCACGAGCGACCAGCACCGCCTGAACCAGGATCGCTCCCAGCGCCCCCGCCCTCTGCCAAGGGCGGTGACGAAGCGCGAGGGAGGGATCTTGCGCCTCGATTCCCTGAAGCACCGCGGTCTCGATGGCGGCCGCCGCGCCCGCGAGTCTCGAGGTCGCTTCCGCATCCGGCGCCCACACCATCAAGGTCCACGGACCTCGCGGATCCCGCCGAAGGGCAGGCACCGAACCGACAGCAGCCGTAAGCCTGGCAACTAGCTGCTGGTCTTCGCCAGCCAGCTCCTGGACCAGGCGAAATCCCTGTCGAGCGAACGTCAGATCGACGGTGCCACCGGGCATCGTCGGCGCACCTTGGGAACGCACACACGACGGCCCGCAGACCCTCGCGCGATGCGGAGCCAGGGCGATGGACAACTCCTCGACCAGATCCGTCTCGGCCCCTGGTCGCGTGGTGAAGAACCACTCTCCGCCGAGGGGTCGCCCACGGACGACGGGTGCCACCGGGGGATGGTGCTCCCATCCTCCGCCAAAGCAAGCGAAGTTTCTTCGTAGCGTATCCTCAGGCAAGGTTTCGGCCATGAGCCTCCCAACGGAGTGGATCGTGCCCCCATCGGTCAGGCCGGGAGCACGCGTTCGGGTCATCGCCCCCTCTGGTCCCTTCGATCGGGCGCTCGTTCTGCGCGGACTCGGCTGGCTAGCGACCCGCTACCGAATCGAGTTCGAGGCCGGGATGTTCTCCCGCGGAGGGTACCTTGCGGGCTCGGACGAGCGTCGGCTCGACGAGCTGACCCGGGCGCTCACGGACCCCGGCGTGGCAGCGATCCTCATCACACGGGGAGGCTATGGGCTCGGTCGCATCGTGCATCGCGCTCCCGTGTCGGAACTGCGCCGTTCGCCGCGCTGGATCCTCGGTTTCTCCGACGCCACCGCGCTCCACGTCGAAACGGCGCGGGAGCGAGTGGTCTCGTGGCACGGACCCAACGTCGCTGGCCTCGGTCGCTGCAACGCGGACCTCCGCACCGCCGTCATCAACGCCCTGGAGCGGCCGAATGATCCGATTTGCATCGCGGGCCTGAGGCCATGGTCCTCCGGCCAGGCCGAAGGCCCGATATTCGGGGGCAATCTGACGGTGCTGTTCACCTGCGCGGCCGCAGGCCGGCTCACCATCCCGAAAGGGGCGGTCCTATTCCTCGAGGACGTGACCGAGCAGAGCTACCGTCTCGACCGGATGCTCACCGCCCTCATGGTCGGCGGACATCTCCGAGCGGTGAAGGCGTGCGTGGTCGGGGACTTGACGGACTGTCCCCCGGGTCCCCACGGTGTTCCAGCCGAAGCAGTGTTCGCTGAACGTCTAACGTGCCTCGGCATCCCCGTGCTCGCGGGGCTTCCGGTTGGCCACAGCCTCCGCAATCAACCCCTCCCCCTGGGCGCCCGAGCCAAGGTTGACGCGAACCGCGGGGAGCTCATCGTGACGCTCCAATAGAGCAGGGGCGAGCCGCTCATCAGCGAGTGATGACCCACGCCGCTCGGTCGTGGGCCATCAGCCGGTCATTCCTCTTCCAACAACTCGTCGTCCTCGACCGCCAGCACGTCATCGAAACCGTCAGGAGGAGGACTCACATCAGTCCGATCAACAGCGCTGTCCACCGAGGGCGGCGCGGCAGACGGACGAACCGGGGGCGGCGGCGGGCGCCCGCCGGGTGGCGGCGGGGGGGGACGGATCCCTGGCGGCGGGGGCGGGACCCGAGAGCTTCCTGGTGGAGGTGGCGGCGGGGGACGGCCGCCAGGCGGGGGTG
>JAFGBI010000127.1 GCA_016933275.1 Polyangiaceae bacterium
CAGCGGTCAGCGGTCAGCGGTCAGCGGTCAGCGGTCAGCGGTCAGGTAGAACGTGGAGACCCGGATCGCTGACGCCTGATCGCTGATAGCGACGAGAACATTGAGAGATTTTCTGCCGGATCCGGTCAAGATCACACCGCCAAGGGACTAGGCCTGGATCTCGCGCCGACGGCGGACGACATGCCGAAATCCGAAGCAGATCTCGAGCCCTATCCGCGTTCGGCGCGCGCAGAACCGGAGTGGAGCGAGTGCAGCCTGCTGCGCGAGTCCACGAAGGACCACGGCCCGAGCCCAGCGAGGGAGCACCGGAGGCGCAGTGCACCAGCAGCGCGAATTCGAGCACGACGGGCGCGGAGAAGGCCAAAAGATGCGAAACGTAGCGAAGCGGACCACGGCCGGTCGTTTCAGGTCAGGACTCCGTGAACGGATACCCGCAGCGCCCCCGGGAGGCAGTGGCAATGACGACCCGACGGCGGTCGCCCGCGTCAAGAGACGGTGTCGATCCGGATCGCCGCGAGCTCGGCGGCGAAGCGCGCCTCGAACGCTGCGCGCCCCACCGAGTATGTGATGTCGTTGCTCGCTTCGGCGAACGCCCGCCCCTCGGGACCATCGTCGGGCACATGACCGAGCCTCCGAAAGAGGCGCTGAGAGGGGATGTTCGCGGGGATGATCGCGACGTGGACACGCTCGAGCCGGAGGGCGCGGAAGGCGAAGGCGTGGAGCATCACACCGAATCGGGTGCCCAGCCCTTGGCCCTGCGCGGCCCGCGCGCCGATGAGGATCGCCGCCTCCGCACGGCCGCCGGCGATGTGACGGAGATCCGCGTCACCGGCGAGCGCGCCGTCTCGCTCCAGGAGGAGCAATCGCGCCCCCTCCCGGCCCGCGGTGAGAAAGTGCTCGATGACGTCGTCGGGTGACATCGCGCCAGAGTTCGACATCATGGCCGCATTGTGCGGCTCGGAGTACGCCGCCGAGAGCGCAGGGGCATGATGAGCCACCTCCGCTGACGTGGGCTCGTAGGCCACGAGCCGGTCCGACGTGGACCAAACCAACCGGTAGCGTTCATGCATGGAGGAGGTCACTGGGCGAGGGGGGAGCCGGTCCCCGGACGAGGTGGACGGACGCTGCCGCGAGTCTTGACGAGTTCGGTCGCGAGCGGGCGGGGGGAGCACCGCCCCGGACTCGTCTGCCGCCCCGAAGGCCGGACGACGGAAGACCAAGTGCGCGAGCCCTTCGCCGTACCCGACTGGTCCATTGCCGTTGGCTGCTCTTCCGCGACGCTCCTGATTCCTGCCCGATTCGGGGACGACGAGCGACACCGCCAGCGTATCATGGGCCACGGGGTGCGCGAGGGCAGCGGGAAGCCGCGAGACGCCCGGGTGAGCCTGGCGTGGACCGAAATCGCCGACCTCGATCTGCATGTGCGGACGCCGCGGGGAGCGGGAATCGACTGTGGCAGTCCCGAAGCCGAGGCCGGGCACCTCGACGTCGATGACCGCGTCGGCCTCGACCACACAGACCCCGACGGCACCCACATCGAGAAAGCGTGCTTCGACGCACCAACGCGCTTTCAGCGCTGCCGTTGCCGGTCGGCAACCGGTCGGGGCCCTAGAGCAGCAACCAGGTTGATTGCTGCGTCAAATCAACAACCTAGAGCACCGAACCGGCAGCGGACCTCTCCAGAGGCAGCGCTCGAAACGCTTCCTCGCCTCGCACAGACGCGTTTCCAGCGCTGCCGTTGCTGTTGGCAACCTGATCGGTGCTCTAGCCCCGCCGGGCGGGCTTCGCCCTCACCCTCCCGCCCGCTCCCTGCCCCAGCGCCTTGGCAAGGTAACGCCCGGTGTACGATCGCTCCGCCCGCGCCACCTCCTCCGGGGTGCCCATGGCGATGATCTCGCCACCACCCGCCCCCCCCTCGGGGCCGAGATCGATGACGTGATCGGAGCACCGGATCACGTCGAGGTGGTGCTCGATCACCACCACCGTGTTCCCGGCCGCGACCAGCCGGTCGAGCACGCCGAGGAGCTTCTTCACATCATCGAAGTGCAGCCCGGTGGTCGGCTCGTCGAGCACGTAGAGGGTGCGGCCCGTGTCGGTCCGCGCGAGCTCCCGCGAGAGCTTCACGCGCTGCGCCTCGCCCCCCGAAAGCGTCGGTGCCGGCTGACCGAGGTGAACGTAGTCGAGCCCCACGTCGGCGAGCGTTCGTAGGATCCGCGCGAGCTTGGGGTACGGCGCGAAGAGCTTGAGCGCCTCGGCCACGGTGAGGTCGAGCACCTGCGCGATGTCGAGCGCGCGGTACCGAACGGCGAGCGTCGCCTCGTTGTAGCGGCGGCCGTGGCACACCTCGCAGGGCACGAACACGTCGGCCAGGAAGTGCATCTCGACGCGCTTCATCCCGTCGCCGTGGCACGCCTCGCAGCGCCCGCCGGGAACGTTGAAGCTGAAGCGCCCCGCGGCGAACCCCGCCGCTCGGGCGTTCGGAGTCGCGGCAAAGATCTCGCGCACGAGATCGAACGCCTTGGTGTAAGTCGCGGGGTTCGAGCGCGGAGTGCGACCGATGGGCGCCTGATCGATATGGATCACTTTGTCGAGCGCCTCGATGCCGTCGATGCGATCGTGGGCGCCGACGCGGATCTCGGCGCAGTGGAGCTTCCGGGCCAGCGCGGGGTAGAGGATCCCGGCGACCAGAGAGCTCTTCCCCGCTCCCGAAACGCCAGCCACCGTCGTGAACGTGCCGAGCGGGATCGCGACGTCGATGTTTCGTAGGTTGTGCTCGCGAGCCCCGATCACCCGAAGCCAGCCCCGGGGGCCCCGTCGCGTCCGAGGCGTCGGGATCGCCACCTTCCGCGCGAGATAGCGCCCGGTGAGCGTATCCGCCCGCCGGAGCTTCGCGGGGGTTCCGGAGAAGACGACGCGCCCCCCTTGGCGGCCGGCGCCGGGACCGAAATCGACGACCCAGTCCGCACTCTCGATGGTCTCGGCGTCGTGTTCCACCACGATGACGGAGTTGTCGCCGTCTCGCAGCTGACAGAGGGTGTCGATCAGCCGCCGATTGTCGCGCTGGTGGAGTCCGATCGAGGGCTCGTCGAGCACGTAGAGGACGCCGCTGAGCTCGCTCCCGAGCTGGCTCGCGAGGCGGATCCGCTGGGCCTCGCCACCGGAGAGCGACGCCCCTGCCCGGTCGAGGCCAAGGTAGTCGAGGCCCACCGATCCGAGAAACCCCAACCGACCACGCACCTCCTTGAGGATCTCCTGAGCGACACGAGCCTCCGAGCCCTCGAGGCGAACACTCGAGAAGTGCTGGCTCGCCTCGGCCACGCTCATCGCGAGCACGGCGACCAAGCTCTTCCCGGCCACCGTGACAGCGCGCGACTCCGCCCGGAGCCGAGTCCCGTCGCAGTCGCGACAGAGAGCGTCGGTGAGAAACTGCATGTAGTACCGCCGCATGTCCTCGCTCTTCGTCTCGCGAAAGCGGCGCGTCATCGTGGGCACGATGCCCTCGTAGGCCATCGGCCAGGTCACGTCGCCGTGGCTACCTTGCCAGGACACGCGAAACCGCCGGCTGCCAGTGCCGTAGAGCATCAGCTTCTGGTGTTCGTCCGGGAGCAGGTGCCACGGACGCTTGAAGTCGATCTTGAACTCACGGCGAACCGCATCGACCATCCCCCAGGTGATCCCACTCCGTCGCTGCATCGTGCTGGCGAGCGGAACGATGGCCCCTTCGAAGAGCGATCTCGTCGGATCCGGTACGAGGAGCGCGGGGTCCATCTCGGTTCTGTGCCCGAGACCGTTGCACTCGGGGCACATGCCGACAGGGTTGTTGAACGAGAAGCTCTGCGGTGAGAGCGAAGGCAGGCCAAGCCCGCACCGCGTGCAGGTGCGCGACTGGCTGAGCCGGATCCCACCATCCCCCTCCGCGCGCTCGACCACGACCTGCCCCTGACCTTCGCGCAGCGCGGTTTCGAGCGAGTCGTGGAGACGACCACGTTCCACGGCGGTCGGATCGAGGCGATCCACGACCAGGTCGATGGTGTGCTTCCGGCGCCTGTCGAGCGGACCCAACGCCTCGAGCCGCGCCACCACGCCGTCGACGCGGACACGCACGAACCCGCGGGAGGCGAGGTCGGCGAGGAGTTCCCGGAACTCCCCTCTTCGGTGCGCGACCAGCGGCGCGAGGACGAGGTGCGGTCCGCGCAGCGCCGCCACGCGTTGCACGACCTCGTCGGTGGAGAGCGCGGCCACCACCTCGCCACACTGCGGGCAATGCTGGACGCCAATCCGTGCGTAGAGCACCCGTAGGTAGTCGTGCACCTCGGTGATGGTGCCGACGGTCGATCGCGGATTCGCCGAGGCCGCCTTCTGCTCGATGGCGATCGTGGGACTGAGCCCGCGGATGTGGTCGTACGCGGGTTTCTCCATCTGCCCGAGGAACTGCCGGGCGTAGCTGGAGAGCGACTCGACGTAGCGGCGCTGTCCCTCGGCATAGAGGGTGTCGAAGGCCAGAGATGATTTGCCGGAGCCGCTCACGCCCGTGAACACCACGAGCCGGTGCTTCGGAATGACCAGCTCGGGAACGTTCAGGTTGTGCTGCCGGGCACCCCGGATCAGGATTGCGTCGCGTGCCACTCACCCGACCGTAGCGGCGCCGGCAGACGACCTCAATCCGGACCAACCGCCGGTGCCGCCCGTCGCGACGAATCCACGACCGGAGAGGGGTCCCGAACCCTCGGGTCAGCGACCCGCCGGTGGTGTCCCGCGCTCGCGGACGAACCCGAGCAGCTGCGCGAACCGCTCCACCACGTAGGGGTCGAAGAGACTACCCTGGAATTGGGCGATGACCTCGAACGCCTCGGCCACGGTCAACGTTCGCCGGTAAGGGTTGCGTGGGTTGGCGATGAGATCATGGAACGCATCGACCAGGGTAAGGACCCGCGCCCCAAGCGGGATCCCCTCGCCCGCCAGCCCAACGGGGAAGCCACGACCATCGAAGCGCTCGTACATCGACGCGACGGCATCGGTGCATTCGTCCGGCAGCGCGACCTTCGCCAACCAGGAGAGAGGCGTGCGCACGAGCTGTTGCGCACTGATTCGGTGCGGTTGGTACTGGTTGACACTGAGCAGGGTCAGATGGGGCTCGGCGGGCTTGCCAACGTCGTGGAGATTGCCCGCCATCACCAGGGAGAGCACCCCCACCTGATCGAGCCCGAGGAGCAGCGCGAGCTCGTGCACGATCCGCGCTACCTCGAGGGAGTGGCCGCGAAACTCGCCCCGCGCACTCTCGATGAGGCCGACCAGGACCTCCAGCATCTCCGCGAGATCGCGGAGGCGCCGATCGACGCCGCGTCCCGTCACCTCTCCGTTCCGGCGCGGCTTGCGAGACGTTCCCGCGTTCTTCGGCGACGGCGCCCGCCTCGGCGGCGCCGTCGCCCCGGACACCACCTCGATCAGATCGGGGATGGGGGGCGGGGCGCTGAACGTGGAGGCTCCGAGCTCGGGCGACCGCGCGTGGGGCAGGGGGGTCGCCCCCCGCCCGACGTGCCTTGTGCCACCGTGCAACGAGGCGAGGGAGGCGAAGAGCTCCGGCGCCACTTGGGCGAAGGCCTGGAGTTCCCCGCGATACCATCGCGCCACCGCCGCCCGCACGGCCGCTGGACGCGCGAGGTAGGCGGTGACCCGGCGCACTCTGGCCGCAATCGCCACCTGCTTCACAAGCTCGGGGATCCCGGCCTCGGGCGAGGCGATCATGAGCTCGTCAGCGTTGCGATCGTAGCGTACGGGGAACACCCCGAGTTTGACGGCGACCGTCTCGGGCAACCGCCCGAGCGTGTCCGCGTTCACCTCGAGCTGCGCGAGCTTCGCGCTCGAGATGTACTGGGTCTGGGTCTTCTCGGCGAGGAAGCGGAGGAGGCGCTTCTCGGAGATGGCGTCTACGCGAACGAGCGCGTCCTCCAGCGGCTCGGCGTGCACCTCGCTCGCCCGGATCGCGAGGGCGAGATGCTCGGGCGTGATGAGCCCTTCGGCGCGGAGGCGTTCGCCGACCCAGTTCCTCGAGAGCATGACGGTACCCGACAATACTCCCGGCTCGGCGAAGATCACGTCAATCACGGCACGCCCATTCGCACGATGGCGTGCCAATCTTGGACGGAGCGCGCCCTCCGATCCATGTTCGAGTCGTCCCGCACGGGGGCCGGCAGCCTCTCGGAGGAGCGGCACGACGACTCGAGATCGATGAGTCTTTTGCCTCGAGAACGGGAGGGACCCGCGTCCTCCGGGCCCCGCACTTCGCAGCAGGGTGGGGGAGTGGGGTTCCGACCCGGCAACAGACCTCGCCAGCCGCCGCGATGGAAACGAACCTGGCGTCGCCACCCGCACCGCGGTGCGGCGTGGAACCCGGACGACACGAGTCCCTGACCCTCCGCAGGGACCCAAGCGAGGGACCCCAGACGTCGGGCCCCGATCGGCGGAGCCGAGTGGGCGCGCCTTTCCGTCGGCTGGGGTGCGTCTCCAGCGCAACCGTTGCTGTCGGAGACCTGGTCGGTGCGCCCGCCCACGGCGAAGGGCCGCGGAAACAAGCTCACGGTAGCGCGCTCACGGTGACGCGCTCACGGTAACGCGCTCACGGTAATGCGCTCACGGCAATGCGCTCACGGTAACGAAGAGGAAGACATTGGTGGCCGAGCCGTGCAGCAAGAAGGTCAGATTCCAACTGCACCAATGTCAGGGCCTCGGTTGTTGACGGATAGGGCGGCGAGCCGTAACCTGGGGCATCGTATCTTTTGCGCTCTCGCGGTCGGAAGACGGCTCCCAAGCACCGTCTCCTCGTGCCCCAAACGGCACGGAGCCCGACCGTGGCCGGCATATGTCATGGACTCGACACAGTGGTACGTCGCGGTAGACGGGCAAACCGTGGGGCCCGTCTCCACCGAGCTTCTCCGTCGCGGACTCAGAAACGGCAAGGTTCCGACCAGCGCCTTGGTGTGCGCGATCGGTGATGGCGAGTGGCAAGCCGTCACGGCAATCTCTCCCTTCGACCGCGAGGTCTTCGGCCGAGATCGAACCCCGTCCGCTCGCTCGACTCCACCCGTGGATCCATTCGCCAGCGCCCGCGCTGTCGGTCCAAGACGTGACAATGGTGGCCACGCCCCGGTCGCCCATCGCAGGGCGGACGTTCGGAGCGGTGCCATGGCTCCCTTCGGGGTCGCGCACGAAGAACCCCACGCCGACGCGCTGGCAGGGGAGAACCTTCCGTCCTTCGGCCTGGACCTGCCCGTCGGTCCGACTCCGGCCCCCTCTGCGCCCCAGCCGACCCCTATTCGACCTGCACCTGGCAGCCTGCCGCCGCCCACAGCGGCACAGCTACGCCCACCTCCACCACCCTCGCCAGCGCCGCAGGGCCTCTCACCCACGACCGTTGGCGACGAGCGGAGCAGCCTCCCCGACGTGGACGTCACCTTCGACACCTTCGACGACGAGACGAAGCCCCGTTTCTTCAACTGGCAGCAGCGGATCGTCGAATACTTCCACGACGTAAGCTCGCTGAATCTGCCGGACGAGGATCTCCTCATCGGGAGCCTGCCCACGACCCCGAAGGCCGTGTTGATGCAGCAAGACTCGATGTGGAACCTCGCGCTCTGCGTGGCCTTCGGGTCCGAACGCCTGGCGGATGCCGCGGCTCGAGCGTTCTTCGCGGCGCAGCAGGACCAACCAGCCATCGAGGGGATCGATTGGATGGCGCGAACCCTCCTCAGCCGAGGCTTCATCCCATCGGGGATCCCGACCAGCGCGGGAGAGCACGCGATCTCGGTGCTCCGCCGGCACTGTCCCGCCGAGCTCCGAGTAACCCTCGAGAAGACAGTCTGGGACTGAGGCGATCGGCGGATCCGTCGCCGGACTGTGTCCCGACTCCCCGATTGGACACCCAAGCAACGCCCGAACCAGCGTGAATGGCTCGCGAGGTGTTCGCGAGCGCGTTCGTTGGACTCGACCGGTCGCCTCCCTCCGGGATGGCTCCCTCCAAGGCGCCTCAGACCGAGAACAATCCAACCGAGAACAATCCAACCGAGGACATTCCAACCGAGGACATTCCAACCGAGGACATTCCAACCGAGAAGAACCCAACCGAGAAGAACCCAACCGAGAAGAACCCAACCGAGAAGAACCCAACCGAGAAGAACCCAACCGAGAAG
>JAFGBI010000128.1 GCA_016933275.1 Polyangiaceae bacterium
CCCCCCGAGCCCGTGGCTTCCCCCCCGTCGTCCGGCGAGCCGCAGCCCGCCACCAACAGCATCCCCCAGAAGCCAACACTCCAGCACCTCATGGCGACGACTCTACCAGCACCTTCCATCGGCCTTCGACCAGAAAACACCGCGCCCGCGGCCCGAGCGAACGGGGACCGCCGGGTGAACGAGGAGCTGAACGGGCCGACTTCGCCAGAGGTCAGCCCGTCACCGCTCAACGCACTGGGATCCCCCGGTTACCCGTCCCCACGTGCGAACGCCTTCACCTGATCTCAGGCGGAGTGTAGCAGTGGTTCCCCTCACAGTTCCCACTGATGCACTGATTGCCGCCCTGGCAGAAATCTCCGTCGGGCCGCTTACCGCTGCAGTACGGCGTCTCCTGACCGACCACCCGTGGACCCGGCTCGTAGCAGAACAGCTCGTCCGCCCAGCGGCACTCGTAGTTGTCGTTGCAGCTCATGCCCGCCCCGCGCAGCGCCGAGCACACGGGATCGAGCACGTAGCGGAGCTCGTTCTGCGGACCACGGAAAAGGAACATGTCTTCGCTGCAGCACTCGCCGAAGTCCGGCACGCCGTCACCGTTTGCATCGGGGGCAGCCTGATCCTGGCCGTAGCAGGACTGGCAGTACGACGGCCCGTCGGTGTAGCGCGGCGAGCAGGTCACGCCTGCGCCATACCCGCAGCACTCCGTGTCCTCGTCGCACCGCTGCCCGCCGGTCGCGGTCCACGGGGTCTCCTCGACGCAAGGCTCGCAGGTCGCGGTGCCGGTCAGGTCGTTAAAGACGCAGCTATTCGTGCTGTCGCAGCAGTCGTAGTCGCTCTCGCAAGGCTCGTGAGTCCCGCTGCACGTGCAGTACCCCGCGAAGAACAGCTGCTCGACGCGCGCGGGATCGAAATCGACGTACCGCGGATCGTCAGCGGCTCCGCTACCGGCTGCCCCGCCGTTGGCGGTGCCGCCCATCGCGGTCACGCCACCCGTCGCGGTGGGCGCGCTGCCGCTTCCGCTGCTGGCGCCGGCCGCGCCGCCACCGGCGCCCGGCTCCGGCAGCGGAGGCAAGGGGCCGGGATCGGTCAGGCGCGCCAGTCGCACGAACTGCAGCGGCATCCGCACTCGCCCGAGCACGCCCCGATCGCTGCCGAAGGAGGCGTTGCCTTCCCCGTGCAACAGCGGGATGACGATGGGATCGAATGGGGAATCGAACCGCGCGATCACCTTGGACCAGGTCTTGCTGAAGAACATGAACTTGATCCGCAGCTTGGCTGAGATCGTCCCCTGCAGGATGTCGCGGATCTCGACCGACGCGCCAAACTTGTAGCTTCCGAAGAACTCGTACTGCTTCGGCTCGCCGGCGGGGTAGACCATGTCCGTGGTCGAGGCGACCTTGTCGGTGAGGTCGACGGCCATCTCGGTGTCGTCAGCCACTGCCCGCACGCCGATCCCGGCGCCGGAGTAGAGCGGGACGATCACGTTGGCGAGGGTGATGTCCCCGGAGATGCCGACCTTGGCGCTGAGCGCGCCCCAGTCGAACCCGACGCCCAGGAAGAGCGAGACGCCTGCCCCGGCGAAGGGCGTGATGGTCGCGTCCACCTCCGCCAGCGTCGCGTCGCTGCCAGAGTACACGTTGGGCAGCTCGTTCGGGGTGAGCTTGGCCGACAGGTTGCCCGCGATCCCGTACTGGGCGAAGGCCTCGATGGTGAGGTTCATCGGGATCGGACCGATCGCGAAGTTCATGTTCGCGATCTGCTGCGTCTCCCGGCGCGACTCATCGACCGCGGTGTCGATGTCGTCAAGGAACGGAATGTTGATGGACGGCGAGGTCGGCAGGGATGCGGCCAGCATCTGCCCCTGAGCCACGGCCAGGCGTGCGACCTCGTTCTCGTAGTACTCGATGAAGTAGTTGATCACCTCTTCGGGGGAGACGCCGTCGCAGCTCACGAACGGGTGCTCTTCGGAGGGGAAGTCGGCCGGGACGCCGTCTCCCAGCAGCTGCTCGCAGAGATCGGGAGCGAGACGGTTGCCCGCCGCGACCGCGGCTTGCTGCTGCCGGATCAGCTCCTGGGCGTCGCGCATCGCCTTCACGCCTCGCCCCACCTCACCGACGTAGTCGTCGATCAGGGCTTCGCACTCCTCCTTGCCGTCGTCGAGGGTCCGCGCCTGCTCGAGGAGCGCGTAGTCCTCCGTGTCCATCAGGACGGGCAGGAAGTCGATCCCGAACAGGGCGAGGCGCGCGTCCGCGGTGAGCCCGCAGCGCTCGGCCACCAGCACCGCGTAGGCGTCGAGGATGTTCACATGCCCCGACACCTTAAAGAGATTGAAGCCGACCCCAGCCGAGGCGGAGGCGTCCGCGCCGATCTTGAACTCTGCGTCACCGAGTGGCAGCAGGTCCTTGTCGGTCGGGATCTCGTAGTAGAGCGACAAATTGGGATCGAAGTCGAAGGAGAGCGGCCCGGCGCGCTCCGTCGTACCCTGCTTGTCGCCGAAGTCGTCGGCGTCGGAAACGTCGCTCCGCCCGAACCGCTCGCTCTGGTCGACTTGGTAGTGGCACCAGGGGTGCTCGCCGGCGTCGAAGTGGCAGTCCGGCTCCCCCTCTCCGCCGCAGGCCCCGAGCTCCGATTCCGCTGTCGGGTACTGGATCGCGGGCTTCGGCGGCGGCTCCGGCAGGATCGTCTCGGTAAGGACCGCCTCCTCCGTCAGGTTCGAGTCCGCCACTTCCCGGGGATCGCTCTCGATCGCCGGCTGCGGCACCGGGCAGAGCAGGGTGTGTTCACAGCGACTCCAAAGGAACGGGTCGTCGTTTCCAGCGCACTCCTCTTCCGGCACGCCGCATTCAAAGGACCGGTAGCAGATGCCGATGCAGTTCTCCCCGGAGGCATCGCGCGTGTCGCACTGCGAATGCTTGCTGGGGTCGATGCAAATGCTCTGCTCGCCGCGCGTCACGCAGACGCCGCTGGTGCAGGCCGCGTCACCGCAGGCGACGGGCCGACCGTCCGCCCCCATCATGGCGCATTGGGTCACCCGCCCGCAGATCCCGTCGTCGCATTGCGGGTTGGCCTTGCTGCATGGCTGCCCATTGGTGGTAGCCAGATCGCACCATAAGACCTCTTGGGTGTTGAACGGCACGCAATCGTTGCCCAACGCTGCAGGCGTGGCGAAGCCGGTGCAGTGCTCGGCGCAGGCCGCCTCCTCCTCCGGGGTGGTCGGGTCCGCCGGGCAGGCCGCGTTGCAGGCGTCGACGCGCTCGCGGAGGATCGCGGTGTCCGCCTCCGTCGCCTCCTCGCCGAGCAGCGGGAAGAAGGCGATGTCCTCGTCGATCGCGCCACCGTCGACGCAGTCCCCCTCGAGGTTCTCCCCCTGCTCTGGCGTCGGGCAGTCCAGGCCGGGATAGAAGTCGCAGATCCCTTCATTCACGACCTCCACCCAGGGCACCAGGTAGAGCAGCGGCTGCTCGCAGACGAAGGGGCGCGCGCCGCTGCAGTCGGCGTCGATCCACCGGCCGCCCGCCTGCATGGCGAGACAGGAACCGTTCGCCGCTGGCGCGGTGGCGGCCCAATGGGTAAAGCGGGGCGCGACCGGCGCGCCCTCCGCCCAGAAGGCGCGGGCACTGCGCTCCCCGTTGGCGCTCCAGAACCAAGCCTCTGCGGTATCGAGGGCGTTGCCGCCGAGCCACGCGCCGCCCGTCATCACGCTGCTGGCGCGTAGGTAGTTTGAGCAGCGGGTCGTCGGCCAGTCCGAGAGCCGGCGGCGCGCGAACCTCCCCATCAAGGAGCGATCGGCGG
>JAFGBI010000129.1 GCA_016933275.1 Polyangiaceae bacterium
AAGCGGACCCGTTTTACTGAGAAGACTCATGTGTCGACGGCTCGGCTTCTGGCGGAATCACGAAAGAAATGACCTTGAAAGGGCTGGTCACGGACGCTGATCCCCTCCTCGACCAGGCGTCGGAGAACATCTGCCAGCAACGACACCGGCACCGGCTTGGGGACGACCTGCCGCACCGTGGCCGGCGCGACCTGCTCGAGCTCGTCGAGCAATCGCTGGGTCTCGGCGATGCCCAGGAAATCTGCGGCGCGGCGGCGAAGGATCGGGAGGACCGCCGTGACGACGTAGTCGGCGATGCCTTCGCCCGGGATCTCTTCGGGGATGCGGAAGGTGTGAGCTGGGACCTCGTGGATCGAAACCAAGACGTGGCAGGCGGGCAGCCCCTCGACCACCTCGATCCCCGCATCGGGTAGCGGCACCCCGAGCTCGCGAAAGAGGCGCTCCGGGAGAGCGGCGCCAGCACCGCGGATCCCCGCTCGTCGTGCGCGGGCCGAGCGGGACAGGCCCGCGGTCCGATCCCCGAGCTCGGTTGCCACTCCCAGAGACCAGGGGGTGACCACAGGCAGGAAGCGGAGGCGCTCGGTGGCCGAACCGGTCGCGCCTGCCCCGGTGCGAGCCCCCGCTCGCGTCAGGCGCCGCGGGGCGGTCTGGCCCCACGATGCTGCGAGGAGCAGTCCCGCGATGACCAGAAAAGGGAAGGCGGGCAGCCCAGGCACCAAGGCGAGACCGGCCACGAACAGACCACTGATGAAGAGCGCCCGCGGCGCTCCCAGCAACTGCGCCGCCAGCTCGTCCCCGAGCGGCGTATCAGCCTCCTCGCTGGCCACCCGCGTTACGAGCACCCCCGCCGCGGTGGCAATCACGAGGGAAGGGATCTGGCTGACGAGCCCATCGCCGACGGTGAGGAGGCCGTAGCGCTTGGTCGCCGTCACGAGGTCGAGGCCCTTCTGACCCATGCCGACGACGAGGCCGCCGACGATGTTTACCAGGGTGATGACGATCGAAGCAGCCACGTCACCTTTGACGAACTTCATGGCGCCGTCCATCGCGCCATAGAATTGGCTCTCACGGGTGAGGGCATAGCGCCGCCGTCGTGCCTCGGCGCCGTCGATCGCGCCGGATCGGACCTCGCCGTCGATTGCCATCTGTTTGCCTGGCATGGCATCCAGGGTGAACCGAGCGCCAACCTCGGCGACGCGCTCGCTGCCTCTTGCGATGACGACGAACTGGATGATGGTAAGGAGGAGGAAGACGACCCCGCCGACGACGTAGTTCCCGCGGACGACGAACTGCCCGAAGGCTCGGATCACCTCCCCTGCATCGGCCTGGAGGAGGATCAGTCGCGTCGAGGAGACGTTCAACGCGAGCCGAACCAACGTGGTCACCAGCAGGAGGGTGGGGAACGCCGCGATCTTCAGGGCATCGCTGACCGAGAGCGCGACCAGAAGGATGACGACGGAGGCAGCGAGGTTCGCCGCGAGGAGGAGGTCGAGAAAGGGAGTGGGCAGGGGGATGATCATCAGCGCGACGACCGAGATCACCAGCGCGGCCAGCGTCGCGTCGGCGGTGCTGACGGCGCGGCGAGGTCGCGGCCGAAGCAGTGAAAGGTCCGTCTGTCGCACCGTGCTTTCCTCCTCAGCTTGGCGCGGTGAAGAGCGCCAAGACACCAGAGAAGAGGTGAAGTCGCGGTCGGCCGGCGTGCGGAGCGATTTGGAACGCCCCGCTCACCCCCACCAACGGCATGTCGTTGAAGGCGGTCCGGAGGAGGCGCCCGTCTACATCATAGCTACCGTAGAGCCGTGACCCTCGCCCCGTGCAGGTGAGGTACAAGCCGAACCGAGGAGCGGCCCCAGCGGCGGTTCGGCGCGCACGACGGGTGGCGGCCTCGATGTCCTCCCGTGCCGCCACCGGATCTCGCGCGGCGATCGCCATCTTGACCCCGGCGCGGGCCTCGTCACTGACGAAGACACCGCGACGCGTGGGATCGACCCCGCGGATCGGCCTCACGAAGAACTCCGGTCGAGCCCTGGCAGTGTCCTCGATTCCGTCCGCCAGAGCCGCGAGGAGGAGTGGCTCTCCCTCCAATCCTTCGCCAGCGGTGGTGAGCGCATCGAGCGCCCGCTCTTCACCGAGGCGAAGGACCAGACTGCCACGGGACGCGCTGATCGGTCGAAGGGGCGTCAGCAGGCGTGCGGCTGGTGAGACCTCGATGACCGGTGCCGTAAGCCCACGGAACCCCAGCGCGATTGCCGGTCCTCGTCGCAGGGTGCCATCCATCGACACGGCGATGGCCCCCGGGGAACCAGTGGTTCCGAATCCAATGACGTGGGCGGCACGGGGGAGGGCATGGAGCGGGTCGAGCAGGGCAGGCTCGAATCGCTCGGGGTCGAGCGCCAAGAGGACTGCGCCCGTCGACGTAGCCGCGCCGGAGGCCACGAGCTCCCGCGCCAGGCGTTCGCCGATGTGGGGTGGATCGTCACCATCCGCAATGGTGAGGGTCGCCGCCTTTCCAGACCAGACAAGGATCGCCGCCGCCGATTGATCCTCGAGCTCGCCGGCCTGCGACGCCACCCACGCCCCAGTTGCCACCAGGAATGGCAATCCTGGGCAGGCGACCGCCACGGCGGTCGCGACGCCTTCGAGTTGGGTCGCGAGGCTTCCACCAGCGAAGACCACTCCGCCGGCAGGGCGCGCGACCGTCCCCACCAGCCGGGCGGCTTCCCGTCCCACCTCGCTCGGGTGCTGCGCCTTGCACCCCGAGCCCATGGCGAGAACCTCCACACCGGGGAGGTTATTTAACCGCAGGCCGGACTGCAAGGGCTCCCACGCCGGTCACGCCGTCCTCCCGTTTCCCCCGGGCCGCTCAGACGGAAGGAGTGCCTCCGCCCCCCCTGGGAACCAGCCCCGGGGAGGATCCCCGCCTCTGGGCTTTCGCCGCAGCGCGCGATTCTCTAACCTTCGTGACGTGTCGAGCCCGCTTTGCCTCACCTCGACGGGGGCGACCGATATCGGTCAGCGGCGGAAGCACAACGAGGATGCGTTTCTCGCCGACGACGAGCTCGGGCTGTGGGTGGTCGCTGACGGGATGGGTGGTCACGCGGCCGGGGAGGTCGCGAGTCAGGAGGCGATCGACACCGTCTACGGGATGGTGTCGCGTGGCAAACGCACGCTGAGCCTCGATCGGACGTTCAGCGAGGAGAAGGCCCGCGCCGCCCAACGACTGCTTGAGGGAGCGGTGCAGGCAGCCACCTACATGGTGTACGCGATGGCTGAGCTCGACGCGAACAAGGCCGGCATGGGAACGACCATCAGCGCCATGATGAGCGTCGGAGAATTCGGGGTCACGGCACAGGTCGGGGACAGCAGGATCTACCGGATTCGAAGCGGCGGGGTCACCCAACTCACCGAAGACCACACGCTCATCGCGTGGCAACTCAAGCAGGGTCTGATCACCGAAGATGAGGCGCGTCGGAGCAAGCATCGGAACGTGATCACTCGGGCCGTGGGCAACCGCGACTACGTCCAGGTCGACACCGCCCTCGTGGAGCTCGAATCCGGGGACCAGTACCTCCTCTGCAGCGATGGCCTGCACGGCTACCTCCGTTCGGAGGAGATCCCGCTCATCACGACCGGGGGGGGAACGAACGCCGTGCAGCGCCTCATCGGTCTAGCGAACCAGCGCGGTGGCAAGGACAACATCACCGCCGTGCTGGTCGAGGTGGCCGAGACGTAGAGGGGCGACCGGGTCGATTGCCGCGACGATCGGTGCGCGAGGCCGGGATGGGGCGAAGGAATGCCTGGCGTCGTCCCGGCGTCGAGAGACGGGACCATCGGAAATCTTGGCCCAGGATCCCCGCTCGGCGTAGCGACCGAAGAGACTCGGTCGTTACTGGAGAAGGATCGCGATGAGGCAGCTCTCGATCGGCGTCATCATGGGAGGTACTTCGGGCGAACGCGGGGTGTCGCTGCGGACCGGACACGCCGTCGCCGATGCGCTCGCGGAGGCCGGCCACGACGTGGTTCGGGTCGATCTCGGGGTTGGCCCGGAGGCGATGATGACCCTCGCCCGCACCGAGATGGACGTGGCGTTCCTCGCCCTGCACGGTCGTCTGGGGGAAGACGGCTGCGTGCAAGGGGCGCTCGAACTACTCGGCATCCCCTACACCGGGTCCGACGTCCTCGCTAGCGCGCTCGCAATGGACAAGCTCAAGGCGAAGGAGCTCTTTCGTCTCCACAACGTGCCAACCCCCCCGTGCTATGAGGTAACCCGGGCGGGGGCGGTTCGCGACCTCGCCGAAGTCCACGGGAGCTTCGGCTACCCCGTGGTGGTGAAGCCCCGCCGGGAGGGATCGAGCTTGGGGGTGGCCAAGGCCGACGATTTCATGGCGCTGGATGCGGCGGTGAGAGCGGCGCTCGGGTTCGGGGATTCCGTCCTCGTGGAGCGGTACATCCGCGGGAGTGAAGTGCAGGTAGGGTTGCTCGATGACCGCGTCCTCGGGGCGATCGAGGTCGTCCCGAAGAAGGAGCTCTACGACTACGAGGCGAAGTATACGCCGGGCATGACCGAGTACTTCCTGCCCGCCCGAGTCCCGGCGACACGGATGCGTGGCATCCTCCACCTCGCCGAGCGGGCGGCGGCGGCGCTGGGGACCCGTGGCGCCTGTCGGGTCGACCTCGTGGTGACCGAGCGCATGAACGAGTACGTGCTCGAGGTGAACACCCTCCCGGGCATGACCCCGACCAGCCTCTTGCCAAAGATCGCGGCGGCAGCGGGCTTCGACTTCTCGACGCTGTGCGAGGCGATCGTGGAGCGTGCGCTGGCGCAACGGGCGACCACGGACCCCGCGTTGCGCACAGCGGGAGCAGTCGTACCGCTCGCGCCGCCTCTGGCGGAAGCCGTCTGATCCTCGGACGATGACCGAGCCGAAACCGAGCATCATCCGTCCAGCCCAGTCTGACTCGCGGTACTCCCTCGCGGCTGGGGTTGTCTCGGGGGGCGTTGTCGGTTATGGTCCCTGCCCCCGAAGTCCCGAGGGCTGGTCTACCGGAGCCAGCCCCGGTCCGGTCCCCATCGTCTAGCTCGGTCCAGGACACGGCCCTTTCAAGGCTGTAACACGGGTTCGAATCCCGTTGGGGACGCTGCTTCGTCGGGCCAGCATGAGGTCGGGCCAGCAGGAGGAGGTCACCAGAACACGGACCATACTTCGGCGTAGACGCCGTCACCTCGCTCCGCGTCGGTACCGCCGGCCAGCTTGACGAGGATGAGTTTCTTGACGCTGGCACGACGGATGTAGGTGTCCTCGCCGGCGATGAGTTGCACGCTCGCGCCCTTGGTGGCGATGGCGCCGAGCTGCTCCTTCGGCTTGAACTCCGAGAGATACATCCGGGCCAGGTTCGTCTTCTTTCCCGTACCGCCGTCCTTGAGGGCGCGGATCAGCTTCTCCGCGTGCTCGCTGCGATCTTCGGGCAGGCCCCCGGTGCCGATCATGAGCGGCAGATCGCTTGGTCCGACTTGCGCGGTGGGGACTCGTCGCGCGTTCATGAGGAGGATCTCACGACGCTCGACCCCCTTCGCCACGATGAAGGCTTGCCCAAGCCAACGTCCCTCGCCGGATGGCATGTCCGCCTCCCAGCGGGCGGCAGCGGAGAACTCCTCGAGGATGCGGCAGGCCTCCGGGCCCTTGGTGCCCTTACACTTGAGGTCGGCTTTGGCGACGGTGATGTCGAGGTCCTCCGGCGGGGGTTGAGCCTCGCGCGCGGGCGAGGGCGCCGCGCTCGGGACCGGCGCCTCTACCCTCGCCGATGGCGCGGGCGTCTGCTGGTCGGTCTGCTTGCGGCTGCAAGCCACGGCGCCCGTTGCGGTGATGACGAGGAGGAACAGCAATTTTCGCATGGCAACAGGGCAGCACCATATCATGGTCTCTTCTCGGGTAGGTGGCGGAGCTTCCTCATTCGCTCCTTCCGCCGAGACCTGGGAATTCCGAGGGCTTGGGGGCTTGGCCCCAGGGAACGCCGGCGAAGCCGCCCGTCGCGTGTATCCTCGCCGGCGATGAACACCCCCTCACCGGTCGATACGCTGCGCCGAGCGCTGCGAGGCCAGATCGAAGAGCTACGCCAGGTCCCGCTGCGGGCCTTTGCCTCGGCAGAGGCTTCCGCCGCGGTCGCGTTCGACGAGGAGGCGCTGGCGAGGCTCTTGCTCCATCGCCAGCGCATCGCTCCGCATCTCAGAGCGGGGGCGGCAGAGCTCGGTCGCCTCGCTGCGGACTCGGCGACGAGGTTTGGTCGTCAGCTGCGCGAGCGCAACCAATACGTCACCTGGAACGACATGGCGCAGGAACAGCTGACCAAGCTCTTCAGCGCCTACTACCGGAGGTTGGGTGATGTGCTCGAGACCGCGGGGAGCGTGGAGGACCTTCGCGAACACCTGGTTCCGGTCGATGAGGGACACCTGGGACGCCTCGCGAGGTTCGTGCAGTCACTCTGGCGTGATGGTGCGGGCGAGACCGAGACCGTGGCCCTCTCGGACACCATCGCGAGCGAGTACTCGGTCGCGCTGCAGTTCGAGGTGCTGGGCCTCGATTCGCTCACCCTGCGGTCGCCGGTGCTGGACGTCGGTTGCGGCACCTCCGCCCTGCTGGTCCACCACCTCAGGAACCTCGGCTTCGAAGCATATGGGCTCGAACGGAGCCCCACTCAAGCTCCGTTCGTAAGAGTGGGTGATTGGCTCCAGACCGATTTCGGCGCGAATCGCTGGGGTACCGTGATCGCCCATCTGAGCTTCACCAACCATTTCGTCCTCCATCACGGCACCTCGGAGGAGACGGCGGGAGAATACGCCCAGACCTACCTTCGGCTGCTGCACTCTCTCGTACCGGGCGGGAGCTTCCACTACGCTCCAGGCGTCCCCTTCATCGAGAGCTTCCTGCCTGCGGAGGAATACTCGGTGACCCGACGGGAAATCCTGCCCGGGCCTGCCGACACCGAGATCGAAGCCGTGCGGATCGTCAGGCTGCGGTGAAGGGTGGGGGAGGGCCGCGGCCGACGCCGGTGAATTTTTCGGTCCTCGAACCAACGTCACCAAAATCCTCGAGATCCATGCGGCAGGGCCCGCGCCCGTCGAGTAGACTCCCTATCCATACCGGGCGCGAAACCCCCGGGAGGCTTGGAACGAAGATGCAACGACGAGACGGTGCGCGTGGGTGGCCCTCGGCCCTGGCGGCGGGTGGCTTGTTGGTCCAACTGGTGGTTGCCTGCGGGGGCGAGGACGACGGCAAACAGGACGCCACGGGAGGAGCGGCGACCGGCGGGGCCGTCACGGGCGGTGCCATGACGGGCGGCGCGGCCACGGGCGGCGCTTCGACCGGCGGGAGCGCGACGGGCGGCCTCGGGACGGGTGGTGGCCCGACCGGCGGCGCTTCGACCGGCGGGAGCGCGACGGGCGGCACGGGGAGCGCGACGGGCGGCACGGGGAGCGCGACCGGTGGTACGGGGAGCGCGACCGGTGGCACGGGGAGCGCGACCGGTGGTACCGGGGCGACGGGCGGCGCGGCCACCGGCGGTGCGGTGATTGGTGGCGGTCCGACGGGCGGGGCCACGACCGGGGGCACGGAATCCGGCGGCGCCCTGACGGGCGGCACGGGGGTCGGTGGGGAGGGGAGCGGCGGGGAGGCTACCGGCGGCGAAGCGACCGGCGGCTCGGGACCGCTCCCCGTGACACCCGAGGAGATCTCGAGTTCCGATTTCCGCTTCACCGTGGGTGATCTGGTGCTCGACGCCAATCCTCGGCATGGGGGCCGCATCGTCTCGCTGACGCTGGACGGCACCGACATCATCGAGCCGTACGATTGCAGTAGCTACGATCCCAATAGCCCCTGCAACAGCTCCGGTTCGACCATCTGGACCAGTCCACAGGACGACTGGGGGTGGCCGCCGAAGACGGCGATCGATGGTGGGACGTATTCTGCTGCGATCGATGGAGATCACCTCCTCATGGCAGGCGACGCCGACCCGGATCTGGGGATAGCCATCACGAAGGACATCTCCGCCGACGCCGGCACGGGGGTGATCACGATGACATTCACCATGGAGACGACCAAGGCGACCTCGGCGGCGCTCTGGCAGATCACACGTGTCGGTCGGGGCGGCCTGGTGGTCTATCCGGTGGTTTCCTCCACCAACGACAGCACTTGGTCCAGCTCGACGGCGGGCGGCTTCGAATGGATCGATGACTCTGATCAAACCACCGTGGTCGGCGACGGAGGAGCCAAGATCATCGGCGACGGAAGTGGTGGGTGGCTTGCCTACATCCTGGACGGCAACCTCTTCCTCATCACGTATCCGGACGTGGCGTCGGGCGACATCGCACCGGACGAGGGCGACGTCGAGATCTACCCGGGCGATGGGTACATCGAGCTCGAGGTGCAGGGCCCGTACGAGTCCATGGCGGCCAATGCGACGAGCTCGCCCTGGACGGTAAGATGGCGCGTCATTCCGGTCCCAGGCACCGTCACGGTGGCCGTCGGCGATACGGGCCTCATCGAGTTCATCCAACAACAGATCGTGATGTGAGGTCGCAGCAGCCGGCAAGGCTGCCCATCCGTATGCCGCGGGCGGGGGTGGCACTGGCTGCTTCACCGTTCCCGCGCCGCAATCGGGTTGATTGCTGCGTCAAATCAACAACCTAGAGCACCGAACTGGCAGCAGACCTCACCAGAGGCAGCGCCATCAACGCGCCTTCGCCTCGCACAGACGCGTTCATGGCGCTGCCGTTGCTGTCGGCAACCGATCGGTGCTCTAGGGGCTCGACTGCACTGACCAAATCCGAAACCGGTGACGACCGCCGGTCACTCCTCTAGCCTCTCTGGTCATGAACCAGATCGACGAGGCACTGAAGGAGTTCGAGGGCAATGACATCACGACCCGTCTCTGCGGGGTCCTCTTCGGGGCGATCCCGTTCGCGCCCCGCCAGGTCACCTATTCGACCGTAGACGAGGCCGTCACCGCGCTCTATCCGCAGGCCACGCCCGCGGTGCGTCAGCGGGCGCAAGCGCTGGCGGGGGAGGAACGGATCCAGAGCGCCCTCTGGGCATTCAAGGTGCTCGACATCGGAGACACGGGGATCGCCATCTTCTCCGGCATCCGAACGGCAATCAGCATGTTTCGCGAGCGCAAGCTCGACGCCCTCGAAACCGACCAGCAGCAGGGAATCGACAGCGCGGTCAAGCTCCTCGGCATCGCCTATGCGGTGGCGAAGCTGTTTCCCGCCGGCAACCGCATCGCCGCCTATCATGCGTGCCCGGCGGGGCAGGCCTTGACGTTCTACTGGTGCGCGATCGACGTGGCATTGCCCTTCGCTGACAACCTCATGGCGGGGACGGCGGGCTTCGCTCATCAGCTGCTCCAGAGGTACGGGCAGGGCGCCAAGGAGAAGCTCGGTGTCGCCGCTGGCACGGTCGCTGAGGCGGAGCCCGCCGTCGCCGAGCTACTCGGTCCCGTCGACCAGATCGTGGCCCAGGTGGGGCCGCACGCCCGCCGCATCGCGGAGACCGTGCAGGGCTATCTGCCCGTGACCGGTGATGCGACCGACAAGGTGGCCGGTGCGGTGGCCACGGCTGCCGACACCTTGCCCATCTACCGGTACCTCGGCGCGCGGCTCGCTGCCGAGTCGGTCGTGCTCCGGGCCTCTCGCGGGGAGTGAGCGCGGCTCCCTTCAGGGTTCGGAGGGTGGGTTCAGGAAGAAGGCTCGCACCCAGCGACGAGGGAGCCCCCGAGCCTCCGCGATACGACCGAGCGCGCGGAAGAGGTTGCGCTCGGTCGCCGCGGCCGTTTCCCGCCAAGCCTCGACCCGGGCGTGGTGGCGGCCGAGGGCCGCGAGCGCGTCCGCACGCGCGGCGAGCGCGCAGTTGCCAAGGATCTGGGCGGCGCGGAGGGATTCCTCGTGGGAACGGACTGCGTCCGGGAGGGAGTCGTCGCGATCCAGCGCCAGGATGAAGCCCATCACTACGGGCAACGACGCATCGAGCCCCATCTCCAGGAGATCTTCCAGTGGTTCGGGGAAGAAGCGCCGAAAAAGCAGGTCCTCGCGGCTGCCGCCCGTTGCGACGAGGACGTCGGCAACGAGGACCACCAGCCCCTCCTCGAGCGCGATGTCCGCGGCCCGGACCTGCGCGGCTGCGTGGATCGCCTCCCGTCGGAGCGAGCGTCCATCCGCGTCGATCTCCTCCCAGTCCGCGAGCACTCCGGTGACTCGATTCGCCAGCCGTCCGAGCTCCTGGTCATCCGGCTCCGGGTGGGCGAAGAGAGCCTCGGCGGTGAAGGCGAGGGACTCGAACTCCGAGATCCAGGCCCGATCGATGGCGAGTGGGTGAGAGAAGCCAGCTGCGTTCACCATCGAAACCTGTCCCTCCAGTCAGCGGGTCTCCAACGCCGAGCACCAGCTCCGGTATGCTTCACCAGCAAGCACCGCCGCGCCGCGTGCCTGGGTCCAGACCACACCCCCTGCCGAGCAGGGAAGCAGCCGGACGCCGTGGCTCGGGGCGTCCTGGGGTACTCCGACCGGCACCCCAGCGGGTCCTCGCTCGGCCCCGGCGGCGAGCCACGCTTGATAGAGCACGTCACCCCCGAGGATCGCGAACGGCGGCAGGTCCTCGGCTCCCTCGTGCATCCAGTCGACGAGGAGCCCCTGCTCGAAGCGCATCAGCTTTGCTGTCCAAGGGCCCTCGGTGACCTGTTGCTCGGACGTGACGGGGTAGCCCAACGGACCGCCCTCCGCGCCCATTCGCGACCAGATCAGAAACAGGGATCCGGCCAGGGCAAACACCCCCCGAGCAGGATGCCAGACGAGCGCCCCATCTTGACACAGCATCCCGCGCCCCACGCCGTCCGCGAGCGGGAACTCGCTGCGCGTTGCTCGCCCGAGCTCCGATCCCGGTCCCCCCAACGCGCGCCAAACCGCGATCATCTGCTCGCCGGGTGACCGTTGGGCCAACAGAGCGGACTCGGGGACCACGGCGACGAGTTGGGTCCCTCGGTAGGGACGGGCGGCCTGCTTGGCCGCGGGAGCTGGCGAGCGATCGCCGGCGGCCGCCGTTTCGCTGCCCTCGTGGCGACTGGGTACGGCGGCTGCTGGCGGAGCTGGGAGCCGGTTTGCCGCGGGGGGAGGGACGGGTGAGGGCGCGCGAACCGGAGCCGTCCTGGGGAGGCCGGCGAGCACTGCCGCCTCTTCGTCGTAGGAGTCGTCCCAATGTTGGCGTTTCGCGTCGACGGCCGGTGGGGGCGAACAGAGGGTTCGAAGCACGACCTCGGTTCGGTCCTGGTCGAGGAGGACTCCAGGGTCCACGCCAGGAACGGGTGCCGCGCCTAGCCCTGGAGCGGATGGCGAGACCGGAACGGCACCCAGCGCCGTACCGGTCGACGGCCCGGCCGCTCCGGTCGCGGCGTTGAGGAGCGCGCTGCCAACCGTGCTCAGAGTGAGGTGGTCGCCCGCGCGCACCGTCGGGGCGAGGTGCCGGAAGGCACCTCCAACGAGCTGGCCAGCCATCTGGCTGCCGGTGAATCGTGCGACCAGGGTGCCCGAGTGGAAGGAGGCCAGCTCGACCGCGAGGTCCATCGGGCTCTTGCGACCAAGGGCGACGGCTCCGAGCGACCCTAGGAGGCTGGGTCGCGGAACGGGCGGTGCTGCCGCCGGGACCACGGCCCCGATGGGCGGTTCTTGGACCCCGGTGGGCGGAGTGGCGCCGAACCCCGCCGGGGCCGCATTCCCCGCCGAACCGAAGAGCGACGCCGCCGTGGGCAGGGCCGGAGCGATGGCTGGCGTCGGGCCGAGGGCGGGGGAGGCGTTGCCCAATGGTCCAGGGTGGACATGAGCCGTGACATCGAAAGCGAGATCGGCAGTCGTGCGAATGGCCCAGCAGGTGTGGGCCACGTTCGGGTCGAGGGCGTACTCGTAGGGGAGGTAGCAGTACCCCCCATCACCCCAATTGGCGCCCCAGGTGTTGCGGGCGACGAAGCAGCGATGCTGGTCGGAATACCCAACCAGCAGCAGCGCGTGCCTCCCTTCGGGACGTTCACCGCTGCTCGGACGCGGGACCTGCCCATTGGTTCCGACATCGAGGAAGCTTGCCCACACGGCGAGGCCAATCGCGACGGGGAACCCACCGGCGAGACACCCACGGACGGCAGCAGCGTCGAGGGGCACTCGGGAGTAGTCGATGATGCGGTGGCGAGCCGCAACTCGGTACACCGGTTCGGGTGGCTGCACGGCGAAGAGATCCATCGTGTAGGGCCAGGCGATCTCGAGCGGAACGCCGAGACGACTGAGGACCCGGATCCCGTCACGTAGCGATCCACCGATGTCCTGCCGCACCCGATTTCTCAGCAGTCTTTGGTGGTAGTAGATGAACAGGCGGCTCACGTCCGCATGACGTTGGGTCGACCGGAAGACCAGATACTCGATGGCTCCGGCGAGGGCGGCTGCCGTAGCGGTCCCGAGCGTGCCAGCATCCTCCACCGGACTCATCCAGCGTCGGAGGTCGATCCCGGCCGGGAGGTAGTCCGGAGCGAAGGCGAGATGGAAGGGCTGCTCGTCGAGATCGTCGGCGAGGTCGTCCAGACAGGAGCCGAGCACACAGCGCCGGCCGACCTGTTGCCCGACGTGGACGCCGATTCCAGGCGCTCCTGAGCCGTTCATCACCGCGACGTTAGCCTCGGCCCAGGCGAACGCACAAGCGCTCCCCCTTCGCGAGGGGCCCGCGCGCCGCTCCGGTGCACGAATACGGGAGCAGACCGAGGGAGACCGAGGTTGGGCCTACCGTCGGGTGGCCGAAATCGCGGACCATGCAGCCACTGTCGTCAAGAGGAGGACGAACGGGGCGGGGTCACTGGCAGTTGGGCAGCCACCGTTGCATTGCGTACCCAAGCGCAGCAGGGCGCTGATGCCATAGCCGACGCCGGCGCCCATCACCCCGGCCGCCCCGATCGTGACCAGGCGTCGGGGAGGGAGGGCTCCCGCCCAGCGGGAGGCCCAGGTGGTCAGGGGGCTTGGTCGAACCATCATCGGTGAGAGCCCTCGAAGCGCTGGATCGGTTCAGGTGACCACTCGGTCAGCGTGGAAGGCGGACCAACTTGCCGCCGGCGGGTGGCGGATCCGTGGAAGGCAGCGCCAACACGAGCCGCTCGACGAGGGGCAAGGCCTGGAGCAAGGCGGCCTCGGCATGAAGCTCCGAGAAGCGCCCCTCGTAGACCAGGATGATGGCGTAGATCGAGGCGAAACCACGAGCGAAATAGCCGAAGCGATCGTTTCGTTGGACCAGTTTCAGATGGCCCGCGCGGCCGCCAGGACCAGCTTCGATGGCGCGACGCACGGCCGCCACGGCGCGCATCGCCAGCAGGTGATGTCCCCAAGCCAACCGGCCGCGCCGACGGCTGGCGTCGCGCAGATTGCGGACCAGATTCTCCAGTCGGAGCTGGAGCGACCGTTCGCAACCCCGGCGCGCGATCTCGGCGGCCAGCGTTTCGGGTTCGGCCTCGACCCATTGCTCGGGGGAGAAGCCCACGCGCTCCGCCTCTTCGGTGGCGGCGGCGATGGCGATCGCGGTTTCGATGTCGTCCTGCGTGCCTCGTTCCTCCGAGGTGCCCCAGACGACGGGTGAACGGTCATCGATGACCAGCACCCGGACGGCCCCGACCCGGAGCGCCAGGGAGTGGAGCTCGTCGTCCAGACGCCGCTGTGCCACGGCACGGCGAGCTCCTCCGATGCGCTCCGAGAGATCCGGGTGGCCAAGGTCCGCGAAGGAAGCAGTCAGGACGTCGAGCCGCTGCTGGAGAGCGTCCCGATTGGGAGGATCTCCAGCGAAGACCGCGACCAGGCGCCAGCCCAACGTGATCTCCCGCCATAAGAGGTGGGGGTCGGACGGAGGGCGGCCCCCGAGTTCAATCCGGGCGTCGTCGGCGCCGAGCTCGCGGCGAACCACCTCGAGCAGGCGCATCAGTGTCCCATCGCTCACGCGGCGAGCATACCCCGGCGGTGCCACCGGCATCGGGGGTTTCTTTCGGTGCCCGTACCAGCTCAGGTCGTGCCCCTTTCTGGCCGCTCGCCGACGCCCCGAGCCTCCATGCCGAACGTCGAGCAATCTTCTTGCCAGATCCGGTCACGATCGCGCCCAGAAGAGACTACCCCTTGGACGATCGCCGAAGCTCGAAGCGCTGGGGCTCGGCGCCCATGGTCGCCAGGCGAAAACAGTCCGCGTCGACCTCGATCACCGCGAAGGAGCGGGCCGGGCGCCCAGGGGCGTCCTCGTCGAGGTTCTCCGTCAAGCTCTGGAGGGTGACGTAGGGGATCCCGTCGATCACGGCCACGTGGCTCCAGTGCGCGTGGCCGTTGAGCACGGCGACGACCTTGCCGCTCCGGGCGATGACCTGGCGAATCGCGGCGCGGTTCGCCACCAGACACAGATGTGCTTCCCGTTCGAACCAGCGGTTGCCCTCGAGGTCCATTTCTCCAAGCGGGTGGTGCACGAGCACGATGGAGGGCAGCCGGGTCTTCGCGAGATCCTGCGCAAGCCATCCAATCTGTTCGTGAGGCAGGATGACATCGATCAGGGGCCGATAGCGAGTGCAGAGGATCGCCAGATGCAGCCCCCCCACCTCCCTCGAGTAGTGAAGCGGCCCCTGGTGCCCCCAGAGCCGGCCGAGATCGGCTTCGGAGAGGTGCACCTGATCGTGGTTGCCGGCCACGTGCAGCAGTGGCGCGTTCGCGCCAGCGATGGCCGCCAGAAACTCGCCGTAGTTGGCGAGGTCGTCTTCTCTGGAGCTGTCCTCGATCACATCACCCAGATTCACCAGTAGCTCGGGGCGATGGGCCTCCCTGAGATCCCTCGCCACCTCGCGGGTGAGTCTCCCGGCGAGGCGGCTGAGCTTCCTGAGCTTGCCATCGTGGAGCGCCTCCGGCCCGAAGTGCACGTCGGTGACGACTGCCAAACGCATGCGCGACGTTTAGGGCAAGTTGGCGGCTGCCGGAAGCGCTCGTTGACCCTCACGCCGCATGCGCCATCCCGAGCGAGGAGGGTTTCCGGGCACCGGTTCCGCCTGGTCGCGACGGGATCGACGGGGTGGGCGACGCCGCTTCGCCATGCCGAGCCTCGAGGACCCGTCCCCCCTGGTCTTTTGGCGCTCGCGCCGGGGGCCGTCCAAGCTTCGCACGCATTCCCGCGGCCACCCCGAGACCAGCGAGGGTCAACCGGAGCCGTGATGCGTCAACCAACCCCCTGCGCTCGAGGGTGACCAGGGCAAGGCGGAGCTCATTCGCTCCCAGCCCCGTGCCCCGGAGGAGGTCGTCCCAGGTGGGGACGCGAACCGTCGGGGATTTCTCCTTAGGGGCAGAGAGATGGAGGAGGTGGAGGAGCAGGGAGCGGTTCTGGTTCGACATGGGGGGCGTCTACCTGGGCACTGAAAGGATGTCCAGTTTTGAGGGACGGTCAATGTCCGGCCTCGGCAGGGGACCAGAACCTCGTTCCCCGGTCGAGACCACCAATCGGGTAGAGACTCGCCGGGCCGACAGCGGTATTGGGACCTGCCGCGCGGCGGCGCGCTCGAGATCACGAGCGGACGGAGTGAGCGACCGATGGCAACCGGGATCGTGAAGTGGTTCAATAACGCGAAGGGGTACGGCTTCATCGTGCAGGACGGCGCGAGCGGGGACATCTTTTGCCACTTCAGCGCGATCAATGGGGAGGGCTACAAGTCGCTGAACGAGGGTCAGCGCGTCGTGTTCGAGGTCGAGCAGGGACCAAAGGGGCTCCAGGCGACCAACGTACGCTTGGAATGATCCCGGCGTCCCGGACCTCGCACGCTGGGTCTCCTCCCTGACCGGCGTGGCGCAGTGCGTGCTGTTGCGAGGGCGCAATGGCGCCTTAAACTGCGGCCCCGCGCGGTTACGGCAATGCATCAGGAGGTGCCATGAGCGAACCAACAGTCCACACCTTCCAGGCCGAGGTGAACGAGGTCCTGCGCCTCGTGATCCATTCCCTCTACAGCCATCCCGAGGTGTTCTTGCGCGAGCTGGTGTCGAACGCCTCCGATGCCCTCGACCGGTTGAGGTTCCGGGCCCTCGGCGAGCCTGACCTCCTGCCGGAGGGAGAGACCCCGCGGATCGAACTGATCCCGAATCCGGATGCCGGCACGCTGACCATCGCGGACAACGGGATCGGGATGACCGCCGAGGAGCTGGCCAAGAATCTGGGGACGGTCGCCTGGTCCGGATCGCGCGATTTCGTGCAGCAGCTTCGCGCAGCGCAGGAATCGAAGGAGAAGGGGCTCCAGCTCATCGGCCAGTTTGGGGTGGGGTTTTACAGCTCGTATCTGGTTGCTGACGACGTCGATGTCGTGAGCCGCGCAGCGGGAACGACCGCGGCTCACCGGTGGAGTTCGCAGGGCAAGGACACGTTCACCATCGAGGAAGCCGCCCGCGAACGGCACGGGACATCCGTGGTGCTGCACGTGCGCGCGGAGCATCGCGAGATGCTGAGCGAGCATCGCCTGCGGGATCTCGTGGAGCGGTACTCGGACTACGTCGAGCATCCGATCGAGCTCGTCATCCAGCGCGACGGCAAGGAGGAACGCCGGCAGCTCAATCGTGCCAACGCCCTTTGGCAGCGACGGCCTGCCGAGGTGACGGCGGAGCAGTACGAGGAGCTCTACAAGCACCTCGCGCGCGACTGGGAGGGTCCGCTGGCCTGGCGGCACTTCCATATCGAAGGTACCCAGATGTTCGCCGGCGTGGTCTTCGTGCCGCGGCGGCGGGGGTGGGACCTCTTCGACCCCGGCCAGCACCACGGAATGCGCCTCCATGTCCAGCGGGTGTTCGTGCTCGACGAGGCGGAGGAGTTGGTCCCCCGCTGGCTGAGGTTCCTGCGTGGGGTCGTGGACTCCGAGGATCTGCCCCTCAACGTGTCCCGCGAGCTACTGCAGGACTCTCGTGCCGTCCGCACCATCCGCCAGCAGATCACCAGCCAGACGCTCGACCTACTCTCGGAGATGAGCCAAGAAAAACCAGACGATTACGGGCACTTCTGGAACACATTTGGTGTTGTTTTGAAGGAGGCCCTTCACTTCGAGCCGGACGTGAAGGAGAAGGTGATCCGCCTGCTCCGCTACGAGAGTGCGGGTCGCGAGGGGCTCACCTCGCTCACCGACTACGTCGCCCGCATGAAGGAGGGGCAGCCAGCGATCTACTTCGCCGCCGGGACTTCGCGGGCGGCGCTCGAGGCGAGCCCTCACCTCGAGGCATTGATCCAACGGGGGTACGAGGTCCTCCTCATGACCGATCCGGTTGACCCCTTCGCCGTGAGCGCGATCGAGGATTTCGAGGGGAAGCCGCTCCTTAGCGCGATGACCGCGAAGCTTGAGCTGCCGAAGCGCGACGGCGAAGGTTCTTCCTCGGAGGGGGATGGGGATGCGGCGGCCCACCCGCTGCTCGAACGATTCCGCGCCGTGCTGGGGGACGCGGTGGCCGAGGTGCGACCCTCGCACCGGCTCAAGGACTCGCCCGTCTGTCTGGTCATCCCAGAGGGGGGAATGGCGCCCCACGTCGAACGCATGCTTCGAGCGGTGCAGCGGGTGGATGGGCCTCTTGGTCGCCGGATCCTCGAGGTCAACCTCGACCACGCTCTCGTCCAGGGCCTGGCCACGGTGCACGAGCGGGATGGCGCCTCACCGCGCGTCTCGGCATGGATCCGCGCCCTCTACGACCAGGCGATGCTCGCCGAAGGGAGTCCCGTGGAGGACCCCGCACGCCTCGCCCGGCACCTGACCGAGCTCCTCCAAGAGGTCGTCCGCACGGAGGCCAACCGACCGGCATAGCGAGGACCATCGCGCGTCGTGCCGAGGCAGCCCCCCGCAGACCGCCCGTGAGCGGCACCGGATTCTTGGCCGATTTCGGGGCGACTTCGTAGGGTGCGCTTGGCGGTTCCAAGCTGGACCCGAGAGGAGTGCTGGATGCGCGAAGAGTCGATTGGCCCCTGGACGACCTGGACGGTCCTCGGTGCCGCGATCGTCTTGGGTGGACTGGCCGCAGCCGCGGTCGGATGTGGGCGCGACGCGGCCGCCGCGCCCGCACCCGTCCCCTCGGCGCCTGCACACCACGCCCCGGCCCCCTCCGTCTCTGCCGACCGTCCCCTTACCTCGGCTGCACCGGAGGTCGGAAGTCCAACCCTCGCCATCGCCCGTCTGATCGTTACCACTGGCATCGATCGACGCGAGCCCGTCCCGAACCCGGATCTTCGGACCAACGCGCCCGTGGTGGCCTTCTTGGAGGTCGCCAATCCACGACCCTCGGCGGCGCAGATCGTCCTCACCTTCGAACGACCTGGGCAGGATGCGGTGGGAAACGTCCCGCTCGTCATCCCCGCGGGAACGCGACGCTGGCGTACCTGGGGCGAATCTCGCCGCATACGCACTCCAGGAGAATGGAGCGCGGTGGTGAGGACCGAGGACGGTGAGGAACTCGGGCGGACTCGGTTCACGGTGCGGTCCCCGCCGGGCAGTCCGGCGGCATCCGCCACCGGCCAACCTTAACCCAGGTCGCCAACGTCTCTTGTGGCTATCGCTCGATCACGGCCCGCACTCGGGCCGCGAGCGCGCTGTGAGGATGAGCGGTCAGGAAGGCCGCTGCCCGTGTCTCGGCCGCCGCGATTTCGCCGGTCCCGACCAAAGCCTCTACGGCCAGGACCTCGCGCTCCTGTGCCAGGGTTCCTCCCGGGATCCGTACATCGGCTTCTCGTAGCACCCGCAGCGCCCCGGCTGGATCGCCATTTCGGATTCGCTCACGAGCCTGTCCGACCAGTCGGCTCTCGAGCGCCGGATCCTCCATCTCGACCGCGAGGGAGACGCCAGGGAGGCCCTCACCCCTGCTGGCTTCCGCACGGAGCAGCGCAACGAAGGCCAGGCTTGCCGCGCCGAATCCATGGCCGCGTTGCCGGAGCCGCCGGGTCCGCCGAGGGCGCTTCATTGAGCAGTGGGTGTGCCCGATGCGCGACTGCCCCACTTGCGAGGAAGGCGCCACCCGGCTCGCCGACGATGGCTGCAACACCGGCCTCTGCGAGGATGGTGGGTGGACCTGCACGGAGCGGGCCTGCGAATGCGTGGAGGGCGAAGTCAGGGACGCTGGGGATCACTCCAACACCTGCACCTGCGTCAACCGGACCTGGCTCTGCACTACGCGTGCGTGCCCCGAGGAATGCCCGACCCGCAACGTGACGGACGCCGGCGTGGCGTGCCTCGACCGAGGAGTGCGAGGCCGGGCCGGTCTGCCCCGACCCGGAGCCCTTCGAGGGCATCTGCACCGCCGTGGTCGTGTGGGCGTACGATACTCAGACCGGCATCTGCTGCCAGTATGGTAGTCCATGCGTGGTACCGGACGGTATGGTGCAGTACCGCTCGGCCGACGAGCGCGCCGCGGCGAGGGTGTCGTCCGACGGTTGAAGCTGGTTCCTGCCGTCGACCGCGCCCCCAACGGTCGCGGCCCGGTGCGGGCTGCAGACCGTCTTCGTCTGCGATGGCTCTCGCCGGCGACGGGTGGCCAGGAGCGCTCGGCCGCGCAAGAATGGTCCTCCACCGAGCCGGGCGATGGAACCGACACCGTACGCGAGCGAGGCAGGGGAGCGGGAGAAGCGCTGGGTGGCGCTGATGTCGGTGGTGGCTGCCGTCGGCTTGACGGGGATGAAGCTCGTCGTCGGACTCGGCACCGGCAGCCTGGGTATCCTCTCCGAGGCGCTCCACTCTTCGCTCGATCTCGTGGCGGCGCTGGTGACGTTGTGGGCCGTTCGGGCTGCGGGGCGTCCGGCGGACGCGGACCACCCCTACGGCCACGGGAAGGTGGAGAACCTCTCGGCCCTGTTGGAGACCGTGCTCCTGCTCGTGACCTGCGCCTGGATCGTCTACGAGGCCACGAACCGGCTCTTCTTTCACGCGGTCGAGGTGGACGCCTCGATCTGGGCGTTCGCCGTGGTCGTGGTTTCCATCGTCATCGATGTGTCGCGTTCGCGGGCGCTCACCGCGACCGCGAAGAAGTACAACAGCCAGGCGCTCGAGGCGGACGCGCTCCATTTCTCAACCGATGTCTGGTCGTCGTCGGTGGTGCTGGTTGGGCTCGCCTGCGTGGCGCTGGCGGGACCGCTGCAGGCGCCGTGGCTCATGCAAGCCGACGCGGTCGCGGCGCTCGGGGTGGCGGGGATCGTGATCTGGGTGAGCCTGAGGCTCGGGAAGAAATCCGTGGATGACCTCCTCGACGCCGCGCCGAAGGACCTCCAGGAGCGCATCGCACGGGCGGCGGCCGTGCCCGGTGTGACCTCCGTCGACCGGGCACGCGTGCGCCGCAGTGGACCCGAGACCTTCGTGGATCTCTCGCTCACGGCCGCGGCCGATCAGAGCTTCGAGGTCGCTCACGACCTCACGCGCCAGGTCGAGGATGCGGTGCGCGCGGTGGTACCGAGGGCTGACGTGGTCGTGCACCTCGAGCCGGCGACCGCGGTGGACGGCGAGGATCCGATCCAGAAGGTCCACCGGCTCGCGGCGCGGCGCGGGCTCCGCGCGCACGCAGTTGCCATCGAGGGGACGACCGCGACGCTGCACGTGGAGCTCGCCCCGGAGCTCCCGCTGACGGCCGCGCACGAGCTCGTCACCACCCTTGAAAGCGATGTCCTCGCCAGCGTGGAGGGGCTCATGCAGGTGGTGACGCATATCGAGCCGGCAAACCGGGCCGCCCAGGCCCCCGTGGCGCCCCCACCCACCGTCGACCGGGTGCGGCTGGCCGTCGAGGATGTCTGTGCGCGCACACGCGGTTGTGGAGCCCCGCACGCGATCGAGGTTCGCGCCCGCGACCAGTACCTCGACCTCTCCTTTCACTGCGTCGCCCAGGGCGATCTGGCCGTCGCCGAAGCGCACTCGATCTCGGAAGCCCTGGAGACCGCGCTGCGGGTCCGTCTCCCCGCGTTGCGTCGGGTCACCATCCACGTCGAGCCCACGGAGCCGCGATAGCCCATGGCCTCGCTGCCTCCCCCACGGGACCAGCTCACGCGGCGGGTAGAACGTCGCATGGGAGGGTGGCGAAGGCGGCGAGCCGAGCTGACACGGTCGAACCTTACTGTCTGGGGTTCGCTTTGCTCGCCCTGCCGACCGTGAGCGCGAGCCTGGCCTCCTCCCGAACGAGGGGGTCGGGATCCGCTTCGCGAGCGTGCGCGAGACCCGCCCGTCCCGCGTCGGCGATTGCCGCGAGGCTCTCCCGCTCCTCGCTGCCGACGACCGAGAGGAGCCTGCCGACAGACCACGCGGCGTGGGCACGGACGAGCGGGCTCGAGTTCTCGGCCAGCGCAACCACGAGATCTGGCAAGACGCGTGGATCCCCCTGGTTGCCCAAGGCGACAGCAGCGTTTCGAGCTAGTCGGGGGCGGCTCACTCGGTGGAGCACCCTACCGCGCACCAGCCGCCGGTGGGCCTTCGAGCCAAGGTGCAGCCATTCCACCAAGTTGGGCGCCGGGTCCGACCCTCCGCTTCGCCCGAGAACGGCGGAGCCGGAGGGCGTGCCTGGTGTCTTCGCGTTGTACGGACAGGCCTCCTGGCAGCGATCGCAGCCGAACACCCAGTCGCCGACGAAGGGCCGCAGCTCACGCGGGATCGGGCCGGCAAGCTCGATCGTGAGGTAGGAGAGGCACCGCCGTGCGTCGAGTTGGTACGGGGCGATGATGGCACCCGTAGGGCACGCATCCAGGCACCGCGTGCACGAGCCGCAACGGGGTGGGGACGGCGGATCGGGAGGGAGGGCAAGGTCTACGAGTAGCTCTCCGAGCAGGACATGAGAACCCAGCCCCGGGACAATGGTGAGTGTGTGGCGTCCGGTGAATCCAATGCCGGCGCGGGCGGCGAAGGCGTGTTCGAGTAGCGGTGCTGCGTCCACGCAGACCCGTGAACACACGGGGTGCCCCGCGAGTTCGGCGCACCGGGTTGCCAAGACCGAGAGCTTCGCGCGCAGCAGCTCGTGGTAGTCGGCGCCGAGCGCATACCGCGCGATCCGACCCGTCGTGGGGTGCCCTGTCCACGGAACCCACGGATGGGGATGGGCCACCACGATGACCGCGCGGGCGGATCCGAGCAACGAGCGGGGGTCGTGCCGATCCCGAGGCTCGAACATGTAGTCGAGCTCGCCAGCGTGTCCGGCCGCTCGCCATCGTTCGAGGCTCCGAGCAGCAGCCAGATCTGCTTCGGCGGTGGTGAAGCCCACCCGGACGAATCCGAGCGCGAGTCCCGCGGTCCGAATGGCCTCGCGAAGCTCCACTCCGGACCGATTGACGCCCGAATCGACCGCCGCGGGAGGGGAGGGACGGGGGCAGTTCAGGGTCATCCCCCCGATCGACGCGTCCGCCGCGGTCGCGCCAAGGTCGTTCTCTCTCAGCGAAGACCCAATCAGGTGCCGCCGGTGTTGCCCTCGCCGCCGCCGCCGGGGTCGGTGTTGCCCTCGCCGCCGCCGCCGGGGTCGGTGTTGCCCTCGCCGCCGCCGCCGGGGTCGGTGTTGC
>JAFGBI010000130.1 GCA_016933275.1 Polyangiaceae bacterium
CGTCCCCGTCGGTGGCTACGGTGCCGTCCCCGTCGGTGGCTACGGTGCCGTCCCCGTCGGTGGCTACGGTGCCGTCCCCGTCGGTGGAGCGGGTGCCGTCCCATCGGGAGGAACGGGTGGGACCACGGTCAGCGAATGTGTCGAATGCACCATCACCGCCTGCTCCGTCGAGCTGACGACGTGCTTCACGGACCCCGCCTGCTCGGACGGCCTCTTGTGCAGCCTGGTGAGCTGTGCGACGACCACGAACATCACGTGTCTGCTCGGATGCTTCTCCGACCCAGCCGCCGCGGCCGAGGCCTGGCAGGCCTGGTCGTGCGTGACGGAGTCCTGTGGGGAAATCTGTGCGACTGCGGCTAGCCCCGAATGACGGGTAACGCCAAGCCAACGTCTCGCTGGCCTTCGGTCTCGCGGCGTCGGGCGCGACGCTCGCCTTCCTGCGCGGAGACGCCCACGCCCCGTTGTTCGCGCCTGGCAGCGCGACGCTCGCAACGGGCGCGGCTCGCCCGCGTGGTGGGAGACGCACATCCGGCCACGGGAGTGAGCGCCGGGGCCATGTCGGGCTCGTTGACTGGGGCCGGGCTGCCGCCGCTGCTTCACGGTCGCGCGCGAGAGGAGCACCCCACCGCAGCAACGTCCGCCGAACCTGGCCTGCCCACGTTCGCGATCACTGGCTCGTTCCGATTGGGCTAAAGAGACGGATCGGGCCGCCAGCCTTCCGCGGGGTGCCGCAAGGATCACACCTGATCCGGGAGCTCGGCCGCTGCCCCGGAATCCGGGCTACGTTGCGAGCGGAAATCCCGAATGGGAACGAGAAACCGCGTGGCTCGCCTCGGGTTCCGCTGCTAGCGTAATGCATTGGGAATCTTGAGCGATTGGTTCCGTATATGAAGAGCATGCGAAGCCTCTGTGCCTTGGGGGTGTTGGTCCTGGCGATGTCCACAGCCTGCAATGCCAAGGAGGTCCCAGGGGTCGGCACCACGAACACACCGGTCGTGTATGGTGAGGACGATCGCGTTGACCCATCCGATTACCCGGATGCCGAATTCGCTCAGGCAGCGCGCGAGTTCTCCGTGGCGTTCACTTCGCCGGACCTGCTCGACACAACCGACCCGAATCGGGTGACCTTCCTGGGTCCGACCCTCCAGGAATCCGAGAGCCTTTGCGCGGGCGAGAGGTTCGCGGATCAGCCGTTGGGGGCCTGGTGCAGCGGTACCTTGATCGCGCCGGACCTGGTGATCACGGCTGGGCACTGCATCCAGGACGCGGCCGAGTGCGCAAACGCTCGTCTGGTATTCGGCTTCGAGGACACAGGGTCCGGAGAGGTCACGACGACGACTGGCAACATCTATCGCTGCAACGAGCTCGTGGCGCAGTCCCTGGATGATACGGGCACCGACTACGCGGTCGTTCGGACGGATCGCTCCGTGACCGGTCGGACCCCCGCGACGGTGCGAACGGCAGCGACCGCGCTGCCCTTGAGCACGAACGTCATCGCCGTGGGCTACCCCTCGGGTCTCCCGCTCAAGCTCGCACCGAACGGGCGTGTCATCGACGCCCACGCCACGATCCTCGACTTCTTCGTGGTGACCACGGACACCTTCGCTGGCAATTCTGGCAGCGGCATCTTCGACATGGCGACGGGCGAGCTCGTCGGCGTCCTGAACCGGGGACAGGAGGACTACGTCCTCGGACCGAGCGGGACCTGCTACACGGTCAAGACATGCGCCGACAGCGGGTGCCCGTGGGGCGAGGAGGCAACCTACGCCTTCCACGGGCTCGAGGCCGCATGCGAAGCCGGAGCCGCCCATGTGCCGGGCTGTCCGTGCGGCGACGCGGTGTGCGGCCCCGGTGAAAGCACCGTGTCGTGTCCCGACGACTGCGGCAGTGAATGCGGCGACGGCAGCTGCAACGGCGACGAGGATCCGGAGACCTGCACGGCGGACTGCGAGCTGCCCCGAAAGTGCGAGGAGGCGCGGCTGATCGAGCCCGTCGACCAGACGGTGACCGGAACCACGCGCGCCCAGACCAACGAGTTTTTCGGAGCGTGCATCGATGAGAAATACAACGGCTCGGCCGGCAACGAGGTCATCTACACCTTCACGCTCGCCGAGCGGGCCGCGTTCGTTGCCGAAGCCAACGGCTACGACACGCTGCTCTATGTTCAGCATGGCTGCGGCTACGATGAAGTCGCCTGCAATGACGACATATCCGATGCCAACCGGAACTCGCGTGTCACCGCCACCCTTGAGCCGGGACGGTACTTTGTGTTCGTCGACGGCTACAACGAGGACGCTGCTGGCGCCTTCACCTTGGCTCTGAGCTTCGGCTCCCTCGGCGGCACCGGCGGCACCGGCGGCACCGGCGGCACCGGCGACACCGGCGGCACCGGCGGCACAGGAACCGGTACCGGCGCGAGCAGCACGGGCGGCGTCGGCAGCACGAGCGGTTCGGGAGGAAACAGCCCCACTGGTGGCTCGGACCCGATCGGCGAGGCCGGTACGAGCATGGGCGGCGAGAACGACTCGGGCGGAAGCAGCGGGAACACCGGAAACGACGGTGGCATCATCGGCTCCGGTGGTACGGAGCCCACCGGCGGGCGAGCCACCGGCGGTCGCGCAGCCACGGGCGGACGAACGGACACCGGTGGCGCCGCCGGCATCAACGGTGAGGATGCCACGGGGCTCACCGCCACTGGTGGTGGACCCGACCACCAAGACGATGACGACTCGTCGTCCGGAGTGACTGCCGCCTGTGACTGCCACGCGGCCGGATCGCCATCCACCTCGTGGAGTGCGTTCTTGATGGCCAGCCTGGGCCTCGCGCTGCTGAGCCGGCGCCGAAGGATGCGCTAGAGCAGCATTCAGGTCGATTGCCGCGGCATGTCAACGACCTAGGCCAGCGCAGCCTGAACCAGACAGTCCATCAGCGGTCAGCCAAGACGCCGAGGAGCTCGATGCTGACGGATGACGGCGGGCTGCGAAGAGGATCCCGGAGAACTCCCTGCCAGATTCGGTCAGAATCGCGCCGCCAAGAGGCGAGTCGCCTGTCAGAGATCGCCGAGCCGATAGGTGCGGGAGTAGCCGTGGGAAAGGTTCTGCAGGGTAACGCTCACGCTTCCATCGCGGAGGTAACGGTACTCCTCCGCGATCTCGTCGCCTGGCCGCCGTTCGGCGCACGCGAGCTGGAGTCGGGCCACGTCGGACTCATCGCGCAGCACCACGTCGTAGGGGAAGAAGACCTCCCCCCAAGGGGTCAGATCGCCGGCTGGCTCGCCCGTCCGGGAGAGCTTGGAGCACTCGACGAAGCGGAGATTGCCAACCGCGTGCCGGGACGTGTAGCGGCGCTCGACGACGACGGCATCACCGACGTACGTGCCGTCTCCCCGACTGAGGAGCAGGTCGAACCGCTGTTCGGTGCCCGAATACGCGTCGCGCCACACCCCGAAATGCCGCGTGACCCTCTCGCGCAGGAAGATGTCGGCATCCGGATCCGCGGTCACGGCAAGGCCGATAGCGGTCGCTGCATGGGGCTGGATGGCAAGCTCCACCTTGCGACCGAAGAGCTCACGCAAACGACGGACTACGGGAGGGAACGCCGAGCCACCACCGACGAGGTAGATCGCGCCGACCTCGCGCGGGTTCTCCGGATCGATCCCCCAGGCACGCAGCTGGTCGAGCACCTCGCGCGTCGTCTGCACCGTACGCTCGACCAATGGGGCACATCGGCCGTAGAGCTCCGTGGTGTCGATCACCACGGGTTCGAGATCGGGCACCGCCCGCCCGAGATCGATGAGGAGCCGCTTGCTGCCGGGCGTCAGCGCCTCCTTGGCCTCCTGGCAGACCTGCAGGAGCGCGACCCGAATCGTGGGGTGGAAGAGACGGCGTTCGTCCGCGGCAGCGAGGGCCAGATCCAGTAGGATCTCGTCGATGTCGTCGCCGCCGACGTCAGGCAGACCAGCGCTGGTGAGGAGCTCGAAGCGCCGGCCCTCCAGCGAAACAGCAGCCGAGTCGAAGGTCCCTCCGCCGAGATCGTAGACCACGAGAAAGCGTTTGGGGCTCCGCCGATTGAGGATGCCGAGGTGACGCCGGGCGAACTCCACAGCTGCGGCGGTGGGTTCGTTCAGGAGGCCGAGCACGACGAACCCGGCGCGCTTGAATGCTTCCAGGGTCAGGAATCGCTGCCGGGTGGTGGCGTGTGCAGGTACCGCGACCATCGCCTCGAGCGGCTCGCCCCGGGGGACATCGAGGTTGCTGCCCTCGATGATGGTGTGACGCACGAAGCGCAAGAACTCCGTGACAAGCTCGAGCGAGGGCCAAGGCGCGCCTCCGAGCTCCTCGGGAGGGGCGGTGTGGGGGACACGACTCGCCGACCGTTTCAGGGAGCGCACCACCCGCTCCGAACCGGCCAACACCGTTGCCGCCTCAACCCCGAGGAGCAGCTTTCCGTCCTTGAGGCCGACGACTCCGGGTAGGTATTCCACGTAGCCATCCCGGGTCTGGAAGGACGCGATGGCGTAGCGCCCCTGCACCGCGGCAGCGACGACGGTGCGCGTGGTGCCAAAATCGATCCCGAGCTTCATCGTTGCCCGATTCCTGCACAAGGACCCACGAGGGGAAGGGTCGCACAGGAGCGAGCGCGGCGAAAGCCCGCGTTTGGTGGCGCTGGATCAGTCCGACCGGTGCGGACATCGGGGCGGAGAGCTTCGCCTCGACCAGGGCTTCGCGAGTCCTTCTGTGGCCGTCGATGTCGTCAGCCCCCAGCGAGCCACCGCAATCCGGAAAGCCGCACACCGGAATCGGTGGCGCAGGACGTCATCGAGACCCCCCAATGCTCTGCACGCTCCGAGAGGTCGGGGACCACTCGCTGACGCGGCGAGGGGGCGTGAGCGAGGTCCACCTTGGCCATCGACCGCGAGCGGTGCCACGCATGTCTCGTGGGGTGCCGCCGAATCCAGCGTGCCCCTGCCTGATCCCAGCCGCCCGGGATTGGGTTCGACAAGGTCGCCGATGGCGTCGCTCGGGCAGTCAGGCTATCGCGAAGGTCAGACTGGTCTACGCGATCGCGCGAGCCGCCCGCCCGCGACGGCTTCAGTCCGCCGGTGGAGGCACCGTCCGTCGGGCCGAGGAGATCTGAACGACCGACGCGGACGACATCGCGGAGTAGTAGCCGGCGAAGCGCCGGGCTTCGGCAGCCGGGACGGCGCGCAGGTTCTCTGCCCAGCGATAGCCAATGGGCTGATAGAGGAGCTCGGCGGCAATCACCAGCCTCCCGACGCGCCCGGGGAGCGAAATCCGATACCTTACCTCGTCCTCCCCACCCCGAAAATCGTCGTCCCCCATCGCAGCGCCGTACACCCCGATGTCGTGGGACGCCGCGCGTTTCTCGAATCCGCGCGGGAGGAGCCGGTTGTCCTTCAGATACCGCGTCAGGGCGAGCAGTCCCGTGGTCACCTGGCCCGCGGAGTCTCCCAGGATGGGCTCGTAGATCTGGACCTGATCCGAGCGCTGAATCACCCGATGATGGGGCTCGAAACGCGTGCCGTCGGCGTCGTTGTCGTTGCCGAAGATCGAACCGTCGCTCGTGAAGGCACCCGACTCGAACACCACGGACCCACTCGCTTCGTGGACGGCCAAGTGAACCCACACCCGACGCGATGGATACGCCGTCGGCAGCTTGTGCCCGGCGAGATTCTCGACCCGCACATCGACGACGAGCTCGCCCTTGGACGAGGCCACTCGCGCAATGGTCAACGCGCCCGACCGCCGTTCAAGCTGATCCCTGGCGCTATCCGCGGTCGCTGCGAGCTCCGCCGAGGACGCCGTCACGCCGAGATCCGTTCGATAGCGAGCCAACATACCCAGGACGAGAAAATTGCCGCCACGGAACCGGTGTGGGCGCATCCCATCCCTGGGAGGCGGGCCCCATAGCTGAACTGGCCGGCAACGTCCGCCGGCCCCTCGAGCGCCATGCTCACTGCGAGGACCACCTCGTCTTCGGGGAAGGCCTTGCTCGTGACCTGCGGCCGCGGGAGGTTGTACTCCCCCTGCGGCCACCGCCGCTCGCTGCAGAACGACTTGAGGTGAGCAACGATCCGTTCGAGCTCCGCGTCCGTCCGCGCCTCCTCGAAGCTTGGCATCGTGGGATCGAACCCCCGCGCCGGCCCGCCCCGCTGTGCCACCGCGAGCCAGTCCCGCCTAGGCTCGCGCGACGCGAAGCTGCAATCCGTGAAGTCTGGGAGGGGAAGATCGAAGCCCACCTCGTTGCGCGGAGCGCCCCGGCCGTCGGCGCCGTGGCACGACGCACAGGTCCGCAAGAAGAGCGCCTCCCCCGACCGGGGCAGTTCGGCGGCGCCCAGCCCGGACTCCTGGGCCCGCGCAGGGCATACGCCGCCGCGGGCGTCGAGCAGAGCGAGCAGGGCGAGCGCGCCGACCCCGAAACAGGTGGCACTCCCCTTGGAGATCGATCGCTTCATCTGGACGCTCCCCACATGCTGCGGCGGGCGCGGCATCGGACGGCCCCGACCGCGCAAGGCCTTTCGGCCACGTCGACACGCCGACGTCAAGGACCAGGTTCGTTCCCAGGACTCACCCAACCCAGCCAAGCCAGGACCGAGCCGGCCGTCAGCCGTCAGCCGTCGCTCAGAACACGTATGGCACATCTTTCGGGACCCTGCTGACGTTCACGACCCCCGCGTTGATCCCCATCGGCGCCCAGCGTTTCCACGATGGCCGCGTCGGGTGTCACGGCAACCGCCACGATCCTCAACGGTTCCGCCAACCCGTTCGGCAACGCCACCACAGGGTGGTTCCGCTACGGGAGAGCAAACCCCGGCACCTGCAACGGCACCTTCGGGACCCGTCTGCCGGCAAGCGGCGGCACCGCGCTCGGCGCTGGCACGGCCACGGTGAGCTACTCCCAGACGCTGACCGGCCTCACGGCGAACACGACCTACTACTTCTGTGCCATCGCCCAGAACGGCGCGGGGACTGCCTTCGGCGGGGTGCTTTCCTTCACCACGCCGGATGCACCGAACGTCGTCACCGACGACGCATCGAACGCCTCCACCACCACAGCGACGCTCAACGGCTCCGTGACCCCCAACGGTGACGCGACTGCCGGCTAGTTCCGCTACGGCGACACGAACCCGAGTGCTTGCTCCGACAGCTTCGGCACGCGCGCCCCGACGAGCGGCGGCGCGAGCCTCGGTGCGGGCACCGACGAGGTGACCTACTCCCAGATGGTCACGGACCTGGCACCAGATACGACCTATTTCTTCTGTGCCGTTGCCGAGAACGCCGTTGGAAAGGGCTTCGGCGAGGTCTTCTCGTTCACGACCCTGGCCGGTGTCTGCACTATCGACGCCGATTGCGACGAGAACCAATATTGCGGCGACGACGAGTGCCTCGCGCGACAGGAGAACGGCGAATCCTGCTCCGCCGACAACCAATGTGCGAGCGAGCAATGCGTAGACGGCGTTTGCTGCAATTTGGCATGCGACGGGCAATGCGAGGCATGCGACGTGGTTGGAAGCGAGGGAACCTGTACACCCGCCGTGGGACAGCCGCACGGCGCCTGTCCTGCCTGCAACGGCACAGGGTCCCCGTGCGGCGGCGAGTGCGACGGTGAGCAGAGGACAGGCTGCGCCTACCCGGACGAAGAGGTCGAGTGCCGTGCCCCGAGCTGCGTGGACGCTGTCGCCACGGTAGCGGCAGTCTGCGATGGGGCGGGCAGCTGCCCGGAGCGTCAGACCCTATCCTGTGCGCCGTACGAATGCGGGCAAACCACCTGCCTCGGTGACTGCGAGACGGACGACGACTGCCAGGCGGACAGCTGGTGCTCGGCGGGGATCTGTGAGCCCCTGAACGAGCAGGGGACGAACTGCTCGGCCTCGCACGAGTGCGCGAGTGGCCACTGCGTCGATGACGTCTGCTGCGACGCGGAGTGCACGGGTCAATGCCAGGCATGCGACCGAGCGGCACGTCGGGCCAAAGACCCGCATCGGGATAGGATTCGGCAGCCCACTCGCAGATCGCGAGCGAATCGTGGATCGCGGTACCGTGAACGTGAAGGACCGGGTATAGCCCGGTGCTGGTCCCCGTGACGCTCCGCTCCGCGCGTTGCTCGGCCGCCGTGAGCGGGCGCCCGTCGGGGGACCGCTGCGCCACGCGCACGTCGGCCGTGCGCGTGGTGGAAGATGCGCCGGCATGCTCGAGGCAGAGCCATGGTCGGATGGACCAGGACGAGTACCGGAGACTGAGCACCGTCAACATGAGCTCGGACATGGCGGGGAGTCTAGAGCAGCAATCAGGTTGATTGCTGCGTCAAATCAACAACCTGAAGCACCGAACCGGCAGCAGACCTCTCCAGAAGCAGCGCTGGAAACGCGTCCTCGCCTCGCACAGACGCGTTTCCAGCGCTGCCGTTGCTGTTGGCAACCGGATCGGTGCTCTAGCTCCGTGCCCGAGCCGGCCAAGACACCGTCATTCGGTGGGATTGCTGCGCAGAGCAGGACGACTATCATCGACCCCATGACGACGGAAGCCAGGGTTCGTGCAGGGTCGATGTGGCGTTGGTCTGTCGCGTGCCTCGGCGCAGTGTCGGGCGCGTTCGCGTGCGGTACGGCCGCCATGGGGACGGGGACCGCCGCGGGTGCTGTCGGGCGCGACCTCACCAGGCAGAGTCAGGGTGTTCCCCGAGGCGCGGAGGTGTGCGCGATGCAGAAGGCGCTGGCAGGCCCCGGTCTGGGTACGGACAAGCCCATCCGCGAGACCTGCGCCGAAGCAGCGCGGAGCGAAGCGCTGTGGCGAAATTCGATGATCGTCCTCGGCGCCTACACGGACCACCTCGAGGCCGTGGCTGGTGGGGCGAGTCCCAAGACCGCGGGTCCCCTGGCCGCTGCGCGCACCGGGATCACGAGCCCAACCTGGATCGACGTGGAGGACCCCGGAGAAATCGACGCCCGAGCGGCGGTGGCCAACCTCGTCGGGCAGCTCGCCGAGGCTGGTGAGGCCAAAAAGGACCTCGACCAGACCGTCAAGGCGGCGGCTCCCCACGTCGAAACGCTCTGCAAGGGGCTCGATCCCTACTTCGACGCCCAGCTCGCGGCGCTTTCGAGCATCCAGAAGGACGTCGAGAAGCGGCGAACCACCCGCGCCGACCATCGGTGCGGGATGCTCGACAACAGGAGCATCTGCGTCGGCGAGTCGGCACAGGACCGCCTCGACCAGGGCACACAATACGGAGAACTGGCGGCCCTCACCCGGAGCTACCTCGACGCGAAGAACGCGCTAGCGCGGTTCTGCGCCGCCCACGAGAAGCTCGCGGAAGCCGCGACGAAGGGGAAGGTCAAGAGCAGCGACACCGCAGCAGCGCTCGTTTCCTCCGTCAAGTCGGCCAAGATAACCACGCTCGAGGACGTGCAGGAACCGTCAGAGGCCGCGGGGAGCGACGCTGCCGCGCCCGCGAAGGCCAAGTGAGCGCGGCTCCCCTCGCCTGAAGGCGAGCGCTTCACGAGCGCGACGCCAGCCAGTGCCGGCACCATTGTCGCACTCGTCAGCGCAACGTCGCGACAAGACCCGAGAGGCCGCCGCCTTCAGGCGGCGGTAGTCCACACCAGACAAGAACAGAAGCTCCCGCCTTCGGACGAGAAAGCTCCGCATTCCGACCTGCAGCCTCGCGAAGGCTCCGCCTGCAGGCGGGAGCTTTCTCCCTCCCCGAACGGGACAGCGAGCCCACTGCTCGAGCGCCGGGACTACTGGAGGGCCATCAGGACCACCAGCAGACAGAGCGCGACCAGGACAGCGATCGCAACGAATTCAGGTGACACCCCCGATGCCTTGCCCAAGGACGTAGGGCCCGATCGGGACGCGGGGGCCGCGTCGCCGTTGGCCTCGGGGAGCGAGTCGGGAACGCGCGTCACGCTTCCGCGATCGGTCGCGTCGTCACCAGGGTTCTGCCGCCGAGCGGCCGCGGGCTCGGCGCGCGGGTCCCGCGGATCCTGGTCGTGGATGTTGGTGCGATCGCCGACTGCCGGCAGGGTGGTGCCGCCAACCCCGGGATCGGCGCTGATTGGCGGGAGCGCCGCGAGCTCGCCAGGCCTTGTCGGCCCAGCGCTGCTGACTACAGGGAGCGCGGGAGGTGGATTCCCGACCCTTTCTCCCTGAGCACCGCCGTCGACCAGCGCGAAAACCTGCGAGTCCGGGGTCATGATGGCCACAGGCTCCGTGGGCGCAGCGGGGAGGATACCAGGAGCCGCCACCGATGGTGCCGGCTCCGCGGCCGCCAGAACCGGTGGCTTGGCGCCGCTCTCCGCCCCACCCGCGCCATCCTCCTCGATGGCTGGGGGAGGCGGCATCCGCAAGGAAACCCCCGGGATGTGACCGGGATTGAAGGCGGCCGTGGGGGGCTCTTCCTCCTCGTCGTCGTCCACCGCATCGAGTAGCTCAGCCGGGTCCTTGATGGCGTATGCGGAAAGCTCCTCATCGGAAATCGACGGGATCGACGTCCAGGTTATCCGCCCGGCGACCGGTGCCGGCATGCTCGACCAGGAGACCCGGGTGACCGGCCCGGGCGGGAAGCTGCTGTTCACGACCGGGATGGGTTCGCGCGAAGCGATCCCGATCGCTGTGGGCACCGGGGCGAACACGGACAAAATAGTGGGATCCATCAACCGCTGGATATCGACCGTGCCCTTGGTGCGTCGCAGGAAGACGGCAAGCGCCGCCGGACCCTCGAGACGATTGCGATCGGGGAGCCGCGCCTGGGCGCCAGCGACCACGCCGTCGTTCGCAAGCTCGATGCGCAGAAGGCAGCTCGCTTCGATGTGGGTGAGGCGGGCGGGCACCCGCGCCAGGGCGAGGGCGTGGAGCAGACGCGCGGGTCCCAGGGTGGCAAGCTCGACGCCGTGGCGTGGCTGCGCGAGCAGCCGCTCAGCGACCGTCCGCTCCTCCAGATGGCTCGGCATCAGGATCTCGAAGAGCCGATCGGTGTCCAGAGCTCTCTCGCCCGCATCCCAGAGCTCGCCCAGGGGAGCGGCGATCAAGCGGGAGAAACGCAGCCGGCTCTCCGCTCCGATCTCGGCCAGCAGCCGCTCCACGGTGCCGCCAAGCTCGTCTTCGACGAGGATCGCGGTAGGATCGAGATCGGCGATCCGCGAGAGCTCGCCGAGGAACTCCTCCGGCGCGCAGGGGAAGACCGAGGCGCCCGCCGCGCGGCACGCCACCAGGATGGCATCGGCGCGGGAGACGCGCGAATCGACCAGCACGAGGCGAGCGCCCTCGAGCGGCGCCATCGGGGCTCGCGCCATCCTTGGCCACGCGAGTAGTGGAACGGGGTCACCGGTGAGCTCGCAGGGGGCCGCGGCAACGTCCGCCGCTGTCCGTGAGACCGCGGCCCGGAGGCGTCGCACATAGGTGGCGATGAGCTCCGAGTCGCGAACCGTGAACCGGACGTCGCCCTGGGCGGGGACTCGAACGTACCGCGCGAGTCCTGCACGCATCTCCTGCTCCAAGGTCGATAGCAGGTCGCCCAACGTCGTCGTCTGCGCCGTCGCCAGGAGCGAACCCGAGACAGGGATCTCGGCGAGGACCGCCGCCAGGGACGTCGCGAGCTCATCCACGCTGAACGACGCACCGACGACCTTGCGCGCCCCGAGCGTACGGGCTGCCATCGCCGTGCGCAGGTGCGCTCCGCTGCCAAGCACGACGATCGGTAGGCCGCGCGCGTGGAGCAGCCGCACGAGGTCGGAGCGCGTGCAGGCCTCTAGATCGAGGACCACTAGGCGTGGCTCGAGCAGGCTCAACCGCTCGATCGAGCGCGCGGGGGAGGCGGCTGCGACCAGGTGTCCGAGGTCGCCCAGGCGGGTAACGATCGCCCTGAGGATAGGAGTAGGCCGCGCCGCCAGAAAGAGGTCGATGGGTCCGGCCGTCGGGGTCGGTGAGGGGCGCACGGCAGAGTGCACCGAGCCCCCACCTCCCTCAACGGGAACAAGACGACCTTCGAGATCCGGCGAACCTGGCATACTCAACGGCGCGCTCCTCGGTCCCCCGCCGACACCTCACTACATGCCAGCAGATCTGCGGATCTGCAACCGTGGACCCACGAGTCTCGTCCGCAGCAGCCTAGCGCACCGATCAGGTTGCCAACAGCAACGGCGGCGCTGGAAACGCGCCTGTGCGAGGCGAGGACGCGTTTCCAGCGCTGCCTCTGGAGAGGTCTACTGCCGGTTCGGTGCTCTAGGTTGTTGATTTGACGCAGCAATCAACCTGATTGCTGCTCTAGGCCTCGCGCGCTCCTACCCCGGAAACCGCCCGGGTCTAGCACGGTTTCCGGACGACAAGGTAGCCGATGCGTGGTCGCTCGTTCACGCGGAGGGCGTAACGTCCGTGGACGGGGACGCCGTCGCGCCCTCCCGGCGCCGCGACCACCAAGCCTTGATGACCGTCATCAGGGCGACAACCCCGATGAGGACGAGCATCCCGTGCTCGGCGTGGCGAACCTGAACGATCGCCCAGTCGATGTTGTCGCCCCAATACCAGCCGGCGAAGACGAAGGACGGGACGGAGACCATGGCCGCGAGACCGTCATAGGTCAGAAACTTGAGGTACGGAGTCCCGAGCGAGCCGGCCGTGAAAAACCCCACGGAGCGCAAGCCAGGCATGAACCGGGCCGCGAAGAGCATCTTGGGACCATGCTTGGCGACAATCTGCCGAGCGTGCTCGATGCGGGGCGGCGTAAGGACCCACCGGAAGGGGCGGTGGCCGGCAATCGAGAGCCCGTAGCGCCGGCCAATCGCGAACATGATGCCGTCACCCGCCATGCACGCGACGAAGGCCATGATCGAGGCGAGCAGGACGCTGCCGTGCGGCCGCGGACTACCGTCGGGCAACGGGAGGTGAGTCAAGTACCCCATGGTGAGCAGGGTGATGTCCTCGGGGATCGGGAGCCCGAGGCCGCAGATCACGATGATCAGGCATCCGATGGCATAGACGGTGATCGCGTCGAACGAGCCAAGCGACAGCGTGAGCCAGGTGAAGAATGCGTCCATGATCCGGTTCGACGCGATGGAACCTAGTGTATGGATCCGTGCCTCGCCAGAAGAGACCTCCCTTCCCCTGCCGGCTCAATCTGGTCCGATCGTGCAGAAATGAAACGCGGGGTGCCGATACGATCGCCAAGCGCGGGCCGGCCCGAGCTCCGGGCCCCCGCGGACTACCCCTCGAGGCGCCGGTCGCTCGTTCGCGGCACCGCATCCTCGCTGCCAGGGCTTGCGGGCCGGACGCGGAAACGGGGCACCTCGCCGACCCTCCGCCTCTGCTCCCGGCGCGGCGCGTTCAGAGCTGGCCGGAGTCCGCGATGGCCACCGCCTGCGAGGTCTTGCCCTCACGTGAACCCATGGCCTCCATCGCCTTCACGACCTCGGCGCCCTCCACCACCTTGCCGAAGACCACATGCTTGCCATCAAGCCACTCCGTCTTAGCCGTACAGATGAAGAACTGGGACCCGTTCGTGTTGGGGCCCGCATTGGCCATCGAGAGCACGCCGGCTTCCGTGTGCCTCAGCTGGAAGTTCTCGTCGGCGAAGCGATCACCATAGATCGACTCTCCGCCGGTCCCGTTGCCGCGCGTGAAGTCACCCCCCTGGCACATGAAGCCGGGGATGATGCGATGAAAGCCAGACCCCTTGAAGTGAAGGGGCTTGCCGCTCTTGCCGACGCCCTTCTCTCCGGTACAGAGGGCACGGAAGTTCTCGGCCGTCTTCGGGACCACGTCGGCGAAGAGCTCGAACACCACACGCCCCGCCAGAGCGCCGCCAATGGTGATGTCGAAGAACACGCGCGGATTCTGCATGATCGGTCCGTCCTCCCTGGGGTCGAGTGAGGGCAGGACTTTTGCGGGTTCGCGCCGGTGACGCAACCCCCGAACTCGGAGCCGGTCACGAGCGCGGACCGGAGCCGTGGTATTAGGGGGGTTTTCCCGTCGTTCCTCGCGAAATGCCCCAAGACCGATCCGAAGCGGTCCTCGGTCGGTTCGATGGCGTGAGAGCGATGGACAGCATGGCTGGACCCCACCGCCGAAGGCAGCGCCGCCGTGCCGTCTAGAGCACCGATCAGGTTGCCAACAGCAACGGCAGCGCTGAAAACGCGTCCATGCGAGGCGAGGACGCATTTCCAGCGCTGCCTCTGGAGAGGTCTGCTGCCGGTTCGGTGCTCTAGTCCCTTGGCGGTGTGATCTTGACCGGATCTGGCAGAACA
>JAFGBI010000131.1 GCA_016933275.1 Polyangiaceae bacterium
AGCACGGCTTCTCGCTCCACGCCGCCACCACCGCTGGCGCCAATGACCGCGCGGGCAAGGAGGCGCTCTCTCAAGTACATCCTCCGCTCCATCGCGAGCAGGTGGGCGCCCTTCGCCGCGAGCGGCGCCATCCGCTCGACGCGGCGCGCGGCGGCGTAGACCGCATGGCCCTCGGCGAGCAGGCGCTCGGCGACCAGCATGCCGAAGCCCGACGAGGCTCCCGTGATCAGCACGACCTTCATGGCGCGCCATCGTAGCCTCCCGCGCGCGCCGCGGGGCAAAGGCCGGCGCCCGCCTCGCCGGTTTTCGCGTCCCGCGCGCGGGGTCGGCCCACGGGAGTGGAGGGGCAGCCGCGGCCCAGGCGCGCTCAGGCGACGAGGCGCGCGACGGCGCCGGCCAGGCCCTCGGTCACCCGCGCCAGCCGCGGGTAGTCCAGCGTCTCGCAGCGATCGCGCGGCGAGTGGTAGTTGGGGTTCCGGAAGAAGGCGGTGTCCGTCACCATCAGCGCCGGGTAGCCGAAGTGCCAGTAGGAAGAGTGGTCGCTCCAGCCGATCCCGGGGAGCCAGCCGAACGTCGCCGAGCACTCGCTGGGGAAGTCGGAGCCAGCCCGGAAGGCCGCGAAGACCTCCTGGAGCCAGGCTCGCGAGCGCCGATCGGAGACGAAGCCGATGAAGTTACCGCGATCGGGGTGGAAGTGCCGGAGCACTGGCGGGTACTTCTGCGAGCGCGGGGCGTCGCTGTAGTAGCCGAGCATCTCGAGCGCGACCATCCGCACGCGCTCGCCTCGCGCGTGACATGCCGCAGCGTGCACCCGGCTGCCCATGTCCGGCGAGAAGCTGTACGGGGGCTCCTCGTTGACGTAGGCCACGAGCCGCACCGGGCCGCGCGGCTCGACGCCGCGCAGGGCCCGGGCGATCTCCAGCAAGGCCGCCACCGCGCTCGCGTTGTCGTCGGCCCCCGGGGTGCCGAGCGCCGAGTCGTAGTGGGCCCCGAGCACCAGGGTTTCGCGGCCCTCGTCCGCGCCCGGCAGCGCGACCTCGAGGTTCTCGCAGGGCGCGCCCCCCACGGCGTAGCGCTGCGGGGTCACCGAGTGGCCCATCCCTTCGAGCTCCCGCGCGAGGTAGTCGCGTGCGGCCGCGAGCGCGCCCGGGTGATGCAGGTTGCGCTCCCCGATCTCGCTCGCCAGCACGCGGACGTGCTCGCGGACGCGGTCCTCGACTCCCGGGGTGAGGGCAGGCATGCGGGGCTCATCGTGCCACAGCGGGGGCGGCGCGCTCGACCTCTTCGCGCACGCCTTCGCTCGGATTGCGGCGTCCGCGGTCGCCGGGGTAGAGCTCGGTCGGTGACGGGCTCACGGACGATGGCGCTTCGGGGGAGCGGGCGCGGGGGTGCGGTGGGCCGCGCCGCGGGGCGGCTCGTGGTCGGCGCGGTGGGCCTGCCCGTTCTCCTCGCCTGCACGGCGCCGCGACGGGGAGCGCCTGCTCGACCCGCTGCGAGCAATGCGGGCGGCGCGGTCGCGACCGCGCCAGCAGCTTCCGTCGCCATCGCGCGATCGCTGTCGCCCGCGCCGAGCGCGAGCGCCGCTCCCGCCGGGGACGACGCCTGCGCAACCCTGCCACGGCCTGGGGCTCTGGCTCCTCCGCTGCGATGGGCGCTGCGAGCAGGAGCAGTACGCCGCGCTCGACGGTCCCGCGGCTCTCGAGCGCGGGCTGTCGCGACGGGCTCGGCGTCGGGGGCGCGGCCACGCCGGCGCCGGCCGTGGAGGCCGGGTGGCTGCTGCCCGGCGGCGCGGTCCGGCTGGAGCTCGAGCGGGGACCGGGCGGGATCGCCCTGGTCCGGCGGAGCGGCGAGGGGGCGCCGCTCGAGCGGTGGCTGCTCCTGTCCGCGGAGCGGGCGTTCCACGTGAACGCCCCCCGCCTGACCGAGCCCGAGCGCGTGGCGGGCGGTTACCTCGCGCTCCTGACCTGGGACGGTCCCGCAGTGTACGGCGCCCTCTTGCGGCTCGACGGGGATGGTAGGCTCGTGGGGGCCCCGGTGCGCGTCGCGACCCTGGACCAGGGGCTCTGGTCCGGCGGCTGCTCCGCGGACGTGTGCCTCGTCGCCGTCGCCGACGGAACGAGCGTCTTCGGTCACGTCCTGCGCCTCACCGCGAGCGAGGCCCCACCGTGCGAGTCGCAGGCGGCCGTCGAGTCGCGGGGCGGCTTCTCGTCGTTCGGCGATGGGTAGGGCGGAGGCACCCGGCGTGCAGCGCGGCGCCTCGATCTCCGACCGGGCGACCCATTTCGAGGCTCATCCCCAGCTCGGACTGCGCGGACGACGCCGAGTCGTCGGTGCCGGGGTCCCCCGTGCAACACGAGGGCTTGAAGCACTCCGTGCAGGTGCAGATCCTTGAGGCGTCCGCACTCCGTCAAACACGCGTCGCTTGAGGACTCGGGCTAGCAGATGGCCCGTCGCGCGACGCAGAACACCTCGCAGTTCTCGCCGCAGACTCCGTCGCCACCCTGGGCCGAGACTCCAGCGTCACCGCGCGATCTAGATCGCGTAGCAAGGAAGGGGTGGCCTGGTTTCCGGGCCAGGACGGCTACGTGTTGGTCGCGCGGTTTCCCGGGGCGATGGCAGCTCAGGTGCGGGACGCGGGCGCTAGGCGCTTGCACCACCCCATCGTGACACTGGTACCTGGAGGGCGCGATCGGAGGCGGTCGCCTGAGCGTGGCTCGCCTGGCACTCGATAGCGGACCGTTCACCGAGCTCGGCGCCGTCCACGTGCCCGATCTTACCGGCAGCAGTCGCGGGCTCGTTCCCGACGGCCGCCAGCTCTACCTATTGCTCTTGGCAAGGCGGCGCACGGCGGGGCTCATCTCCCTGCGCGCAGCCCAGAAGCGATGCGCCGCGCGGCGCTCAGCGAGCTCCGCGCGATGCAGATGGTTGGAGAGGCCGGTTGAGCATGCAGGGCGCCGGAGACGGCCCGCAAGGTCCGCCAGCTCCTGAGCTGGATCTTCACGCGCGCGTGGAAGGAGGAGCTCATCGCCGAGAACCCCGTGGCGCGGACCGACACCCGACGTCCCCGCGGCTACGTGAGGGGCGGACAGGACGGGGGCTCATGCCGAGGTTCGGGCTGAAAGCCACCGCTCGACTTCAAGGCGTCCGTGGTCGGACGGTTACCGTGAGCCGGCGCGCGCGGCGGGAGGCGGCCAGGGCGCGGGGCGCCCGAGCTCGGGGGCGGAAGGGGCGGAACCCGCGACGCCCACGGGGCCGAGGCGGCCACGGAGCGGCGCCTCTTTAGCCTTGAAAATCCTCCCATAGAGGGAGTAATTTCAAGGTCGTGCCAAGCCCCATTCCGCGCCCCGAGCTCCAGCGGCGAGTGCAGGCGCTGCTCCGGCGGCAGCCAGTCGTGCTGCTCCTCGGCCCGCGCCAGTGCGGAAAGACGACGCTCGCCCGTTGGATCCACGGGGCGCGTCGAGGATCCTACTTCGATCTGGAGGACCCGCGAACGCCGCTCCGTCCGGAGATCGCCGCCGAGGTGCTCGCGCCGCTGCGGGGGCTGGTCGTCATCGACGAGATCCAGCGGCAGCCGCGGCTCTTCGAGCTGATCCGCGTCCTGGCGGACCGGCGGCCGTTGCCCGCTCGGTTCCTCATCCTCGGCAGCGCTTCGCCGGACCTCGTGCGCGGGGCCTCCGAGTCCCTCGCGGGTCGCGTAGCCCACTGTGAGATGGTGGGCTTCGGCCTCGACGAGGTCGGCCCGCGTCGACACGCGGCGCTCTGGCTCCGCGGGAACTACCCCCGGTCCTTCCTCGCCGGCTCGGAGGCGGCCAGCCTCGCCTGGCGGCAGGACTTCCTGCGAAGCTTCCTCGAACGCGACATCCCCCAGCTTGGCCTCCGCATTCCAGCCTCAGCGCTGCGGCGGTTCTGGACGATGCTCGCGCACTACCACGGCCAGCCCTGGAACGCCGCGGATCTGGCGCGTTCGCTTGGGACCGGCGAGCACGCGGTCCGGCACTACCTCGGCGTGCTCACCGCGGCGTTCATGGTGCGCCAACTCCCGCCATGGTTCGAGAACGTGGGGAAGCGGCTGGTGAAGGCGCCCAAGGTGTACGTTCGCGACCCCGGTCTGCTGCATGCGCTGCTGGGCATTCGCACGCGGCTCGACCTTCAATCCCACCCGCGCCTCGGCTTCTCGTGGGAGGGCTTCGCGGTCGAAGAGACGCTCCGCCGGCTGGAGCCGGGCACCGAGGCGTACTTCTACCGTACGCACGCGGGAGCCGAACTGGATCTGCTCGCCGTACAGGGACGGAGACGGTTCGGCTTCGAGATGAAGTACGAGGACGCGCCGCGCCTCACGCGCTCCATGCACGTAGCGCTCCAGGATCTAGGGCTCGATCACCTCTGGGTCGTGTGCCCCGGCGGGCAGCCGCACCCGCTGTCGGAGCGCGTCACGGTCGTACCCCTCACCCTGCTCGGCGCGGCCCTGCGACGGTAGCGTGAGCCACGAATCGGAGTGCCCGCACGGGCGGCTCCGCCGGGGATCGAGATCGACGGCCGGTCCCTCAGCCACGCCGCGCGCTGGCGGAAGAGCCCCGGCCCGGACCGGATCCGCGACGCCCCCGGTTACCCGTCGTGATCGGGCGCCGTCACGCCCGGCCGCGCGCTGCCCCGGCATCGCCTCGACCTCGCGATCACGATCGCGCGCCAGCGGGAGGGAGAGGCCCGGCGTCGCATCGAGACGTTCGAGCCCGGTGACGCGCGTCGAGCAAAGTGGGAAAAGGAGCTTCAGCGTGTCTGCTCCCTCCAGGCCGAGCTGGTGAAACAGCGACCAAGCATCCCGAAGCGCGTGCTCGTCGGTGAGAGCGAGCTCGCTGGAAAGCTCGTCCGTCACC
>JAFGBI010000132.1 GCA_016933275.1 Polyangiaceae bacterium
CCGTGAGGGGGCGGCACTATTTCCGCCGCACGGAACGTGCTCAGGGAGCCGCCGCGGGCGGGAGATCTACGCGCGCAGGGTCACACGCGGCAGCTCCGGGTACATGCGGTCGGATATGCCGGCCACAACCGCTTGATGGACGGGATCCCTTTCCCGCCCCGGCTCGAGCCCGCGGCGCCCGGCGACGGCCCGGTCCCGGCGTTCGTGCTCGCCTGCAACTCTGAAGGGTATTTCTCGGCTCTGTTGCGGGACGTGGGGGTCGAGCCGTTGGTGATGACCCGGACCCTCATGGCGCCGGAGGGGTACGTGGTCGATGCCGTTCTGCAGGGATTGGCCGCCAACGAGTCAGCAGCGGCCATTCGGCGGCGCACGGTGGCGACCTACGCGCGCTGGCAGCGGATGACGCCCACCGCCGCCGCGGCCGTGTTTGCACCCCGTTGAGGGAACCGCCACAGATTTGGCCAGATGGAGCGGCCCCTGATAGCGGCAGGGGGCCGTGTCGGACTCGTGCAGCCCAGGCCACAAGCACCGGCGAGTGCTCCCCCGCGTCGGGCGCGTCTTCGCGATGGGGGCCGCCGGTGCCCTCGTCGCGGTGGCGGCGGGGGCGCCGGTTCGGAGCGCCTCTGCGGACACCGCGCGCCAGCTGCCCGCGCGTTTCACGCGGTCGCCGTACTCGCTGATGTCACTCTCCGTCGGATCCCCAAACGACGGATGGCAGTTGCGATCCCGCGAGCTGCGATCTCGCCCTTCGCTCGCCATCAAGTCCAACAGCGCGTCGAACGCCTTCGCTCATCCATCCCTCGTCTTCATGCTCCAGCGGAGCGCCGACGAGGTGGCTCGGGAGTTTCCGGGCTCCGTCCTCTTGGTCGGGGACCTCAGCGCCGAGCACGGCGGTCCGCTCGCGGGTCACCGCTCGCACCAGAGCGGTCGTGACGCCGACGTCGCGTTCTACGTCCGAGACGGTCGCGGGCGGTCGTTCCAGCCGGAGCGTTTCGTGGCGTTTGGAACCAACGGTCAGTCCATTACCCACCGGGGGCTCGTCTTCGACGAGGCGAGGAATTTCAAGCTCGTAGCCTCCTGGCTGCGCGACGGACGCGCGCGCGTCACCAACATCTTCGTTGCGCGCGAGCTGCGGCAGCGCCTTCTGGCGCATGGTGCGCGGATCGCCGATCGGGTCCCGGTCGATCGCATGGCGACGGTGCTCTCCCAGCCCGCCGGCGAGTGTACCCACAACGACCACTTCCACGTGCGGATCGCCTGCCCCGATCGTCAGGACGCGGTCTGCGAGGAAGCTCCTCGCTGATCGGCGTCTGCCTCCTCCTGGATCGGACGCCCTTGCCACCACCCCACCAGGCGACGAAGGGGACGATCGGGCCTGGCACCCCAGCCCGACTGCCGCGCGCCGAACCCGGCGGAGCCGGAGCCAAACAGGCCATCAGCGGTCCGTGGTCAGCGGTCAGATAGAACGTGGAGACCCTGACCGGTGACGCCTGATTGCTGATGGCCGCGAGGAGTTTCAGAAATCTTCTGCCAGATTCGGTCACGCTCACACCGCCAAGGGACCGAGAGCCAGTGACGCGAGATCCGAGCGAACAGGGGCTGACCGTGCGGGAGGGCCAGCCTACCTGGCACATCAGGCTCGATATCCAGGATTCTGTCGGAGCTGCACCGGCGGTCGGCCCACGGGCCCACCATCGACACCGTTGAAAAACAGGGGTTTTCATGGCGTCGGATCGGAGGATCCCCTGCTCGGAACCCGGTTTCGAGTTGTCCCTTCCTGTCAAGAAATCCCCTTGGGGGGTAGGGGGTTCTCGAGTACGGTTCCGCCGGGCTGGACGGCGGGTCCGTGACGGCTCCCACCCAACCCTGCGAGGGATTTCACCGGTAACGAGAAGGAGCAGTCTAATCATGAAGCGCTTGATGCTTGGTGCGGCGGCGCTGGTCCTCGGATTGGCCAGCATGACAGGATGTAACGAAGAAGAGAGCGATTCGACCCCCGCGACGGGTGGTGGCGGCAACGAGGGCGGTTCGGGCAACGCGACCAGCACGGGTGGCTCCGCCACTGGTGGCTCAGGTACGCAGGCCGGCGCGCCCGCGCAGGCCGGCGCGCCCGCGCAGGCCGGTGCGCCCGCGCAGGCCGGTGCGCCCGCGACGGGCGGCGCGCCTGCGCAGGCTGGTGCGCCCGCCGAGGCCGGTGCGCCCGCCGAGGCCGGTGCGCCCGCCACCACTGGTGGCACCGCGACGGGCGGCGCGCCTGCGCAGGCTGGTGCGCCCGCCGAGGCCGGTGCGCCCGCCGAGGCCGGTGCGGGCGGTGCGCCCGGTGTCGAAGAGACCGGGAATGGCACCACCGAGGTCGGCGAAGCCTGCACCGATACGGTTCAGTGCATCGAGGGAGCGCTCTGCTACGAGGGCACCTGTGTGCTCACGGGCGCCATCCGCGTCAGCCTCGCCTGGGAGGGCCAGGCGGATCTCGATCTCATGGTCGTCACGCCGAACGACGTGCGGATCTACTTCGATAACACGACGGGAGACGGCGGCTCGCTCGACGTCGACTCCTGTGGCTACTACTGCAGCGAAACCGATCCATCCGACTGCGAGTGGAGGGATTGCACTGGAACCACCCACGTCGAGAGCATCCATTTCGACGAGCCGCCGGTGGGTGACTACGTCATCGCAGTATTCAATTGGGAGTCCGGCGGCGTCGACGTGTCGTACACCCTCAGCCTCATCCAGAACGGCGTGGTGATCGATTCCGTCACTGACACGGTCTCGGAGTTCGTCGAGGAGGAAGAGAACTTCCACGAGTATCCGATGACCTACCCGATCGGGGCCGAATGAATCGGTCCTAGCCCACTGACGAGAGCGAGGACGAGGCTCGAAGCCAGGCGCTTCGGGCCTCGTTTCGTTTGCCTTCGTGTCCTGGCGGCGGGGCTATCTGCCCGCCACCTCCACCAGTACCTCAAGCGTCCCGCGCGTCGAGGCGTGCGCGATCGCGCATTTGGCCTCGGCGAGCGGATAGCGCGCGGCCACGAGCGGCGCGGGATCGAGGCGTTCCCCCGGGGCCGACGCCCCAACCTTTTCGACAGATCCGCCTGGGAACGGCACTGCGTAGGCCGCCGCGCAAGTGGCTCCTGGCAAGCACTGGCAGCACTGCTTGCCAGGCCAGCCGCCTGCCCGCTGCCGGACGCCGATCTCCAGAATCGGTTCCGCTCCCGCTCCCGGCCCCCAAATCCCCGGCTCGCCCAGCGAGCCGCCGATCAAGAGTGGCGAGCCTCCGGCGCCGATTCGCGTGACGGAGTCTCCGATGGTAATCTAGCTTGTCTCGAGGAGCGCCATGGCTCAGACCGGAGAACCCTGCGAAAGCGCCGGTGCCTACGAATCCGATTGCGAGCACGCGATCTCCCTCCGGTTGCGGGTGGGGGACCCCTTCCCGGAGTGCGGTCGTTGTCAGGGCCCGGTGCATTGGCTGTTCATGAGCTTCGCTGAGCCCCCGGCGGGCGGCTCGCGAGTGTGCTGCCCGGAGCGACGCGACCGCGGGACCACGCGCTGACCGCTTGGTGGGATCCCGCCCCCGCGCGGGCGCTAGAGCAGCAATCAGCTTGATTGCTGCGTCAAATCAACAAGCTAGAGCACCGAACCGGCAGCAGATCTCGCCCGAGGCGCCCTTGGAAACGTACCCTCGCCGGGCGTGGACGCTTCCAGCGGCGCCGTTGCCGTTGGCAACCCGATCGGTGCCCTAGTAGGGCACGAACGTGCCCGAGAGCGCGCCCAGGGCGAGCAGGTAGAGCAACCCATCGTAGTACCGGTTCTGGCCGGTCGGGACCGGAAGCTCCCAGACCGCTCTGATCAATGTGTCTCGTCCGGCGGACGGTGTCGCGCCGCTGGCCGCGGCGGCATTGGCCGCGGCCAGCGCTATGGACCGCGTTTCGGAGAGCTCTTCGCCGTTGCGCTTGTACTCGTCGAAGGGCACCTCCTCCGCGTATTCGGAGAAGAAGACCACCAGATCGTCGACGACCTCCTGCGTGTCATCGTTCCCACCGAACCAGGCGATGTCGAGGGCTAGGTTGAACCCGACCCGATACGCATCCACCCAGAAGTGATCCGTGAAATCTCCAGGAGGGCTGCCGAGCGTGAGGTCGAGATAGACCTGCTCCCAGGTGAGTCCCGTCACCGGATCGGCGACTCGCACCAGCGCATCACGGGCTGCCGCCGCCAGGTCACGGAGCATCTCGGCATCTTCGGCAGGACCGTCCTCGGCCCATATCTCGTAGAACGCAGGGAGCATGAACGCCGGGGTGGTGAAGCGGATGTCGCCGATGGGAGAGTTCTTGACGACCATCGCCTCGGCATCGAAGCAGCTGTAGACGTCGTCGACGACCCCGTCGTCTTGCCTGTGGAGCATGGCGTCGCGGAGCTCGAGCGAGTCCGCTGCGTAGTCGTGCTCGCCCTGACCCCAGCGATTGCTTGCAAAGAAGAGCGAGGTCGCGACATACGACATCCCGTTCGGATCCGGGCACTCGCCGTCATCGCTGCAAACCCAGTAGAGGAGCCCGCTCCGCGCTCCGTCGGTGTACTGGAGGTTCTTCTTGGCGTAGGCCCAGAGGGCGTCGAAATCCTCCTGCTCGTCCAGCATCACCGCCAGGAAGAGCCCATAGCCGAGGCCATCCGTCTTGATATCGCCGGTGAGGACATCGACCACGTAGGCGCCATCCGGGTTCGTGCGGCGGATGGACTCGTCTTCCTCGTCGGCGCTGTGGAAGAGTTGCTGGTACGCGGCTTCGAGCTTGTCGTTGACCTCTGCCGACTCCACGTCGAGCACCTCTTCGAACGGAGTGTCGGGGTGGTTCTTGCCTAGCGAATCCGTCGTCGATCGGCACCCCGCGAGGGCGAGCCCGACGACTGCGATCCAAATCAGCGGCCGGCCCGCCCGCGCGGCGTCCCCGGCGGACGCCGCTGACCGTCGGTGCGGGCGGGGGAAGCGGGTCATTCCCCGGCGATTCGCCGTACCCGCGGCGTGAAGACACTCGTCGGGTAGCGAGCCACGAAGGCGCGCGCACGAGTCGCCGCGGCCGCACGATTCCCGCTCTGCGCGAGCGCTTCGATCCGCAGGACCTCCGCTTCCAGCGCGAGGCCACCGCGTGGGTACCGCCGCGCGTGCTCGTCGAGGCGCGTGAGCGCCCCTGCGGGATTGCCCGCGCTCAACGCAGATCGCGCCGCGTCGAGCGATTTGAGCTCGTCGGCGATCGACGCGCTCGGCGCGGTTCGCGGCGCCGGCGTGGGACGGGGCTTCCTGATGGCCCGCTTCGGAACCTCGGATGGCGCGGTGGGCGTCAGGATGCCCTTCGAGATCTCTGCGCTGGGGGCGCTGAGCGTCGGTGGTGCGATTGGTATCGGCGGGGTCGTCAGCACGGAGTCGACGGCTGGCGACGGACTCCCGACGGTCAACGCAACCACGCCGACGGTCGCGGCGACGGCGAGCGCGCCGCCAACCACCACCTGCGACACCGACCATCCGGTGGCGCTCGCAGCCGCGCTCTTGCTAGCGACCAATGCCGACCCGGCGATTCCCAGCGCCGCCAAGGTGCGCGCTCGGGCGCGGTTCGACGCACCCACGTCGCGCCCGGCGCGCAGGAGTGCGGCCTCGAGCTCGCCGGGGCATTCGTCGATGAGACGAGCTGGCTCCATCATGCGCTCTCCTCCTCGCCTTTCGGTTCGTGCAATCGCGCGACCTCGGCGCGGAAACGCTCGCGGGCCCGCCGCAACCGCGAGGCCACCGTCCCGGACGGGATGCCGAGAGCGGCAGCAATCTCCACCATGGTGAGCTCTTCGAGTTCGTACAAGACGAACACCTCCCTCAGCTCCTCACCCAACGCTTCCAGGATGCGATCGAGCAGACCGCGGGCCCGCTGGCGGTCTGCCAGCACGTCCGGCGTGTCCACGAGATCCGAGCGCTCCGTCGTCTGTTCGCTCGACACCTCGCGACGACGTGCCAGGCTGCGGCGGGCGTGCGCCGCGACGTTCGCGGCGGTTTGGTAGAGGAACGAACGCTCTGCGCCGGGGCGGACGTCGTCGAGGCGGTCGGCGAGGACCATGAAGGTACGCTGTACCGCGTCGTCGACATCTGCGGTCGGCGTGCCGAGGTTCTGCAGCACACGGGCGACGAAATCGATATTGGTGTCAACCAGTGCCCGTAGGCGCTGCTGCCGTGGTTCGTTGCGAAGAGCTATCTTGGCCTCCAGCGGGGGCGCCCAGGGTTGGGGCACGGTTACTACTGCGATCATTGGCCAAGGGGGTCAGGTCGGCAATGCCGGTGGCAGCAAGGGATGCCCGCCGCTTTCCGAAATGATCATTCCGCATTCGGTTTGCCGACCGGAATACGGACGCCCACTCCTACCGCCGCAAACGGGACGAGGGTAGGAGTATGTGCAATTTCCTCCTGCGGATCGCCGATGGTGAAGCGCCGCTCGATGCCCCGAAAGGTGGTGCCAGCATCGAGGGTGGCGGCCAGGCTGGGGCAAAGGGTGAGCTCGAGTCGCAGATCCACGCCTAGTCCCCAGTGGCCCCGCATTGCCCTGTGCGTCGTGTCGAGGCCCTCCCCCTGGGCGCGAAAACGGCCGATTTCGGCCAGGAACCCGGCGCCGAATTCGGCGACTCGGCCAAACGGCACCCGCAGCGGGTGAAAGGAAGACCTTGCGAACTGCCATTCCATGCTGGCGTTTCTTCCGTCACCGACCGCCACACCGAACGATAGCTGCACGCTGGGCCCGGAGCGTCGATGGGCCGCTCCGATCTCCCCCGCCCCCCCCCAGAAGGCGATGGGTGCCAGGGGCTCTGCCGCCACCCCGGCGAGTCCGAAGCGGAGCGTCCACGGTCGAACCGCCGGAGTTCTTCGCGGTGGTCGCGGTTCCGGGTCCTCCTCGGGTGGCGTCGGCTCGGGTTCTGGTGGCGTCGCTTTGGGGGGGGGCGGTTGGCTATCCCCGAGCGCGATCGGCTCCAGGCTGAGCGCGGTGGCGAGGGCTAGAGCCTCCATGACTTCGCGACAGGACGCACCCTCGACCCGTCGGCGGCCAGTTGCCCTACCCCCTTCCACCAGGAGCAGACTCCCCCAGCTGCCCGGTCCTTCTCCGTCCAGGGTCACGCGAATGAGCAGGGCTTGGCCTCTCTCCTCAGTCCTTGCCGGACGGATGTTGGGGATCCGAGCCTGCACTGCTGAGAAGAATTCCACCTCGTCCGGGCAGGTCGCGGTCGCTTCGTATTCGACCTGGAGCGGAACGGGCTCCGCCCCGCCCGCTCTCGAGGCGAAGCACGCACAGCAGAGGCAGAGGGCGGGAGGGCACCGCATCTGGGCGAGTAGGTTCGCATGGCCCGCCTGGATCGCGCCAGACAGACCCTGCCATTTTTTCTGCCTTTCTTTCAGCGGACCGGTTACTTTCCCGTGTCGCGCGCGGACTCATGCGGCTTCGCACCAGGTGGAGGGAAGCCTTGAAGACCTCAAGCCTCCTACGCAAGGCAGCGAGGAGCAAGCGCAGTTGGAGGTCAGCCGGCGACGAGTTGGCTTCCCCTCGGGGGCTCGTCTTCGGCGTCATGCGGCGGAGGGGGCTCTTCCTCGCCGCGTCGGGGAAGGCGTACCGTGAACGTTGTCCCGGTTGGGCCGGCGCGGCGATCGGCGTTCGATCTAACCTGGATGGTTCCGCGATGCATCTTGACGATCCCGTAGGTGACGGCAAGGCCAAGGCCCGTGCCCTTGCCGATCTGCTTGGTGGTGAAGAAGGGCTCGAAGACCTTGTGGATGTTCTCGGCGGGAATGCCGGTGCCGGTGTCGAACACCTCGATCACGGCGTCCTCTCCGCTCTCGCTCGTTCGGACGCCGAGGCTTCCACCGTCCGGCATCGCGGTCACCGCGTTCGAAACCAGGTTTGTCAGCACCTGTGCGATCTGATCTGGGTCCACCTCCGCCCGCAGCAGCGGGACCGCATGCTCCGTCCTGACCGTGATTCCGACGGGCACGGCGAGCATCCCGAGGCAATGATCGACGAGCTTCGGCAGGTCGACGGACTGGCGGGCGACCTTGTTTCGGCGCGCGAAGTTCAGGAGCCCGCTCACGATCTTCTTGCAGCGATCCGCCTGCTCGACGACCATCTGAAGATCGTCGCGGAGCCCAGTCTGCGTTGCCTCCGAGAGTAGGTTGTGCGCGTACAGGAGCACGACCCCCAGCGGGTTGTTGATCTCGTGTGCGATCCCGGCGGCGAGCTGGCCCATGCTCGCCAGTCGTTCGGACTGCATCAGTGCCTGCTGAGTAGTCGCGAGCTCCTGGTGGCTGCTGGCAAGATCGCGGCAGGCCGCGTTCAGCCGTTCGATCGTGAAGGGCAGGCACATCTCCGGTTCGGCGAGACCCTTGTGGATCGCCACCGCGTGCTCCCGGCAGGTGTCGTACCCACACGCCCCGCAGTTGAGCTCGTCGTCCAGCGACTGCTTGCCGAGACGCCCCAAGATCGCCTCGAGCTCCTCGGGCGAGGGGGCGGGGATGCGGCGGTCGCGGGCCAGGTAGTGGCGGCCGAGATCGATGTTGGTGAACCGGTCCATCTTCGCGTGCCACCGGTTCAGATTGAGCTCGCCGAAACGGTCTCGAGAGTAGTTGCTCACCCGCGACCGTCGTCGGAATCGTGGCTCCTGGGTAGTCATGCCCGGCCCCATGATGCAGCCGTTGCAGCAGAGGACCTCGAGCAACCGAGTCTCCAGATTCCCTGCCGCGAAATCGCGCACGGCGATCACGAACTCGTTTCGGCCGTCGGCGCTCACCACCTTGGCCTGCAAGAGATCCTCCTTGATGTCAGCGGCCTGGAGCAGGCCGCGACGGATCGGGAACAGCTGCCCGAGCCCCGGCTCCGGCGGATCGAAGGATGAGGGCTCCGCCGTGTTGACCGTGATCCCACGGCTGTGGAACATCTGCCTCAGCTCGCGGAAGGTGAGCACTGCGTCCACCTCGCCGGCCACCGATGGGTTGGCAGCCTCGGCCTTCTTGCCGATGCAGGGTCCGATGAACACGATCCGGAGTTCCGGTCCGTGGAGGCGCCGCAGGACTCGTGCCATCGCGATCATGGGTGACACGATCGGCGCGAGGTTGCGGACGATCTCCGGGTGATAGCGCTCGACGTAGGCGACGAGCGCGGGGCAGGTCGTTGCGATCCAGGCCTGGGCATCGTCACGGTGCAAGAGCTGCCGGTAGCGATCCGCCACCAGATCGGCGCCGAACGCGACCTCGTTGACGAGGTCGAAACCGAGCGCACGGATGGCGCCTACGAACCGGGTGTGGTCGGTCGTCTCGAGCTCGGCAGGGAACGAGGGAGCCACGATCGCCGCCACCGGGGCGTCGGCCGCGAGCAAGGCATCGACCTCGCCGATCGTCGACCGGTCCTGCTTGGCGTGTTGGCTACAGACAGCCACGCAGTTGCCGCAGCCGATGCAGCGATTGTCGATCACCTCCGCCTGGCCGCCGCGAATCCGGATGGCCTTGGCCGGACACTCCCGCACGCACGTGTAGCAGACGCGGCATCGCTCCGGGATCGTCCGTACCAGGGAGACGAAATCAGGGAGTACACTCGTCGTCGAGCTAGTCACATCGGGACAATGCTGCGGCAACCGTGCTCGTGCAAGGCCCGCGGTGTCAGCACATCGTTCGTCCGAAGGGCTTGGACACGGCGCTGGGCGAGCCGCCCGCCGCTCATCGAGCAGCGAGGAGGGGGAGGCCGCCTATCGCGGCCGAGCCGGGGGAGGGTTCGCCTCCCCCGCCAAGAAGAGACCTTGCGCGGGCACCATCTGCCACCGCGTCTGGGTTGCGGGATCGGTTCACGGTAGGGGTACGCCGTCGCTCAGGCCACCAGAGGCGAGTCCCGCAAGTCACGGAGCGATGTCACCGAACGAGACGACTCACTCTTGAGAGTTCGATTTGTTCAGCCCTTCTCGACCGGCTATCGCGGGAGCGCGAGCGGGAGGCAAGCGCCCCCCGCGGTCTGTGCGGGCTGGTTCGCTCCGCCACGATGTTGGCGGGGGTTCGGCTCCCGAACGGGCAGACAGTCAAGCGGGAAAGTATGCCATTACGTAACGGAATACGCCGGGATCATGATGATTTTCCCTTGATTTTGCCGGGCTCGCGGGTATTGTTACGACGCTAACAGCGTTACTCGGTTCACAGCTGCCCTCAGAAGATGGCACCTGCCACGAAGAATCGAGGCGTTTCCCCCAGGCTGGTGGAACGCCTCAGCCTCTACCGCAGAGTGCTCCAGCAGGCCGGCGCAGCCGGCGCACGCGCGACCTACTCGCATGAACTCGCTGCGGCCTGTCGCGTGAGTGCGGTCCAGGTGCGCCGTGACTTGATGACTCTCGGTCACAGCGGGAGCACGACGTCCGGATATGAGATCCAACCCCTGTTGTCCGTCATCGATGCCTACCTGGGAGATACCGGATCCGTGCCGGTGGCCCTCGTGGGGATCGGTCATCTGGGGCGGGCGGTGTTGGCCTTCCTCTGTTGGCGACATCCTCGGTTCGTTCCAGTGGCGTTCGACCGGGATCCACGCCTCACCGAGCGCGTATTGGACGGAGTATGGTGCTTCCCCATCGACCGAATGGCCGACGCCATCCGCGAGCAGCACATCCGGGTTGGCGTGGTGTGCGTGCCGGCACCCGAGGCGCAGCGCGTCAGTGAGCAACTCGTCACCGCTGGAGTCACGGGGATACTCAACTTCGCTCCCGTTACGCTCTTCCTGCCGAACCACGTGTTCGTCGAGACGATTGACATCTCGGTGGCCCTGGAAAAGGTGGCGTTCTTCACTCGGTGAGGGGCGACGCCCACCCACGCCCTAGCCTCCAGCAAAGGAAATGCCGATGACCATGTCAGAAGAAGTACGCCTGGAGCCCATCCTCGCCGAGTTTCCGGACGCAGCCCGCGACGCTCTGATACCCATCTTGCAGCGCGTTCAGGAGGCGGAAGGATACCTGTCCGAGGTGGCTATCGCGCGCATTGGCCGACACCTCAACCTGCCGGCGAGCAAGGTCTTCGGGGTGGCCACCTTCTACAACCAGTTTCGCTTCCTGCCCAAGGGCAAGTACCACGTGATGATCTGCCGGGGCACGGCCTGTCACGTGAAGGGCTCGGTGAAGCTGCTCGACGTCCTGACCCGGACCCTCAAGGTGCGTCCGGGGCAGACATCGCGCGATGGGTTGTTCAGTCTCGAGGTCGTCGCGTGCATGGGAGCTTGCGGCTTGGCGCCTGCGATGAGCGTGAACGGCGAGGTCTACGCGAAGATGACGCCCAAGCGCATCGAGAAGGTCGTCGCCGAATGCCGGGCCAAGGAGCAGGCCTGAGAGGAAACGTCATGGAAAACCAGGATACGAAGACATGCTGGCAGACGCCGGCGCCGCCGTCCTCCGAACTCTTGGCACTGCTCAAGCAGGGGCCACTCGCCTCGCGTTCTCACGAGGCCAGCTCTGTTGCCAAGGCCATCTTGGCCTATCGTCGGGACGAGGTGGGCAAGCCCACCATCCTCGTCGGTACCGGGACCTGTGGGCTCGGAGCCGGTGCCGGGAAGACGATCGAGGCGATCCAGGGGTATCTGGCCCGACGCGGCGTCGATGCCGACGTGGTGCAGGTGGGTTGTGTCGGATTGTGCTCGGACGAGCCGATCGTCGACGTCCAGCTGCCTGGCAAGGCCAGAGTGAGCTTCTGTCGGGTGACCGCCGATCAGGTCGAGGCGCTGCTCGACTCCGTGTTCGAGGGGGAGATCCCGCGGTCGTTGCTGCTTGGGCAGTACCGTCACGCGAGCCACGCACCCTGGCCAGAGGTACCGTTCATCGGGGACCACGCCTTCTTTCGGCCGCAGCTGCGTTGGGTACTGGCGAACAGCGGGCTACTGGATCCGAGCAGCATCGAGGAGTACATCGCTCGTGGCGGGTACTCGGCCCTGGAGCGGGTGCTGCGGCTGTCCACCCCGGACGAGATCTGCCAGACGGTGCTGGATAGCGGCCTGCGCGGCCGCGGGGGCGGGGGCTTCCCGGCGGGGCTCAAGTGGAAGCTCGCGCGGCAGTCCGTGGCCGACCGAAAGTACCTGATCTGCAATGCCGACGAGGGTGACCCCGGGGCGTTCATGGATCGCGCGGTGTGCGAGAGCGATCCACACCGGCTCCTGGAGGGCATGGTGATCGCCGCCTACGCCATCGGCGCCAACAAGGCGTACATCTACATCCGAGCCGAGTACCCCCTCGCCGTGAAGCGACTCGAGGAGGCGATGGAGAAGGCCGAAGCGTATGGACTCCTCGGTCGTGACATTCTCGGTAGCGGGTTCGATCTCGACATCGTCATCAAGATGGGCGCGGGTGCCTTCGTGTGCGGGGAAGAAACCGCGCTCATCCACAGCATCGAGGGCAAGCGTGGGATGCCGCGACCCCGCCCGCCATTCCCGGCGGCCAAGGGGGCCTTCGGCAAGCCCACCATCATCAACAACGTCGAGACGTTGGCCAACGTGCCCGGAGTGGTGGCGCTGGGAGCAGTCGGATTTGCAGCGGTGGGCACCGAGAAGAGCAAGGGCACGAAGGTCTTCGCACTCTCGGGGATGGTCAACCGCACGGGGCTGGTCGAGATCCCGATGGGGACCACGATCCGCGAGATCGTCGCCGGGATCGGGGGCGGTGTCCCCGGGAACAAGCGGTGCAAGGCCGTCCAGATGGGCGGGCCCTCGGGTGGGTGCATCCCGGAACCTCAGCTAGACGTGCCGATCGACTACGACTCGCTCAAGCAGTTGGGCGCGATCATGGGTTCGGGCGGGATGGTCGTGCTCGATCAGTCGACGTGCATGGTCGATCTGGCCAAGTACTTCATGGAGTTCATCCAGAGCGAGAGCTGCGGGAAATGCATCCCCTGCCGGGAGGGGACGCGCCGCCTGCTCGAGATCCTACAGGCCCTGACTCGCGCTCGCGGACGCGAGTCGGACGTCGATGCCCTCCTGCGTTTCCAGGGGGTGATGTACCTTGAGCAGCTCGCGGGCGTGATCAAGGCGACCTCCCTCTGCGGCCTGGGCCAGACGGCGCCGAACCCCGTGCTCAGCACCTTGCGATGGTTCCGTGACGAGTACGAGGCGCACATCTTCGAGCGGTCCTGCCCCGCCGGGACCTGCAAGGACCTCGTGGGAGCTCCTTGCCAGACCGGTTGCCCCGTCGGCACCGAGGTCTGGCGGTACGTGGCCCACATCGACCGCGGCGAGTACCCGCAGGCGTACCAGGTCATCCGCGAGGCCAACCCATTCCCGTCGATATGTGCCCGCGTGTGCAACCACCCCTGTGAGACGGTGTGTCGCTGCGGGACGACCGGCGGCGATCCGATCGCCATTCGCACCCTCAAGCGGTTCGTCGTCGACCACGTCGCGCCCGAGACCTACCACGCCGAGGTCAAACCTGCGGGCGCCAACGCGAAGCGCGTGGCGGTGATCGGGGCGGGTCCGGCAGGGCTGACGGCTGCGCACTATCTCTCGCTGCGCGGTCACCGGGTGACCCTCTTCGAACGCGAGTCGGTGCCGGGCGGGATGCTGGTGGCGGGGATCCCCACCTACCGGCTTCCCCGCGCGCTCATCGAGAAGGAGATCCAGCAGCTGATGAACGAGAACGTCGAGCTGCGCTGCGGGGTCGCCCTCGGCCGCGATTTCACCTTCGAGGATCTGGTCGAGCGGCAGGGGTTCGACGCCGTCTACCTCTCGATCGGCGCCCATCGCAGCCTCACCCTCGGCCTTCCGGGTCAGGATCTGCCGGGGGTCATGGCGGGCATGGAGTTTCTCCGCGCCCACAACCTTCGCAACGAGTCGCTGGCACGAGGCCGCGTCGGCGTGGTGGGCGGAGGCAACTCCGCCATGGACGCGGCGCGCGTCGCCTTGCGGCAACCAGGCGTCGAGAGCGTGACCGTGCTCTATCGGCGTACTCGGGACGAGATGCCCGCCTTCGCGGCGGAGATCGACGAGGCCCTCGAGGAAGGCGTCGCGTTGGAGACCCTGGTTGCGCCCGTCTCCGTGGTGGCCTCCGGTGGCAAGCTGAGCGGTCTGCGGCTGCTCCGCAATCGGCTCGGTGAGCCCGACGCAAGCGGCCGCCGCAAGCCCATTCCCATCGACGGGAGCGAATTCGAGGTGCCGCTCGACACCTTGATCGTGGCGATCAGCGAGCAGCCCGAGACCGACGTGTTCTCGGGGCTCGGCACGAATCGCAGCGGCGCCCTCGTCGTCAACCGAGAGTCCTTCGTCACCGGTCGGGCGGGAGTGTTCGCCGGCGGCGACGTCACCCGCGGTCCGTCCACCGTCATCGAGGCCATTGCTGACGGCAAGCAGGCCGCTGCGATGATTGACCATCACCTGACTGGGAAGCAGCTGAAGACCTTCAAGAAGATCAGGCTGCCGAGCGTCTTCGTCGAGCCTTTGGCGGGCGATGACGACGATCAAGAGACCATCAAGCCGCGGGTGGCGGAACCCCTGGTTCCCGCGGACAAGCGGCGAAGCAATTTCGACGAAGCCGCGCTCTGCATCTCCGAGTCAGCGGCACGAGGCGAGGCCCATCGGTGCCTGCGCTGTGATTTGGAATTCACGCGGCCCCAGTGAGGTCGCGAAAGATGGGAAGGCACTCATGCTGAACGTTGAAGTCAACGACCGAACCATCGCCGCCAAGCCGGGCGAAACCATCCTCGAGGTGTCTCGCCGGGCGGGTTTCCAGATCCCCACTCTCTGTCACCTGGAAGGGCTGTCACCGACCGGCGCCTGCCGCATCTGCGTGGTCGAGGTCGAGAACGCGGCGGGTCTCCTGCCGGCTTGTTCCTACCCGGTCCAGGACGGGATGAAGATCAAGACGCACTCGGCCAAGGCCGTCGAGGCGAGGCGGACCATCGTCCAGCTTCTCCTCTCGAACCATCCCGACGACTGCCTCTACTGCTCGCGCAGTGGCAACTGTGATCTCCAGCAACTGGCGCGGGATCTGAACGTCGATCGCCGCCTGTACCGGGGTGCCCGCAGCAGCTACCCACTGGACGTGTCCGGGGCCGCCCTCGTGCGGGATCCGGGCAAGTGCATCCTCTGTGGCAAGTGCGTGCGCGTGTGTGAAGAGATCCAGACCGTCGCGGCGATAGACTTCCTCCATCGTGGGAGCAAGGCCGTCATCGGCACGGCGTTCGACCGCGGCTTGAACACCTCGAGCTGCGTCAACTGCGGTCAGTGCGTCATCGCGTGTCCCACCGGAGCCCTCTCCGAGCGCTCGAACGTGCAGGACGTGCTCTCCGCCCTGGCGGATCCTACCAAGACCGTGGTCGTGCAGCACGCGCCCGCCGTCTCAGTGACCCTGGCCGAGGAGTTTGGGGCGAAGCCGGGCCGTGACCTGGACGGCGAGATGGTCGCTGCCCTGCGGCTCATGGGATTCGCTCGGGTGTTCGACACGTCCTTCGCCGCGGACCTGACCATCATGGAGGAGGCGTCGGAGTTGGCGCACCGGGTCGCCACCGGCGGCACGTTGCCGATGCTCACGAGTTGCTCGCCGGGGTGGATCAAGTTCGTGGAGACGTTCTACCCGGAGTTCATCCCGAACCTCTCCACCTGCAAGAGCCCGCAGCAGATGATGGGGGCGGTGATCAAGTCCTTCTGGGCGGAGCGGAACGGTCTCGATCCGAGGAACATCGTCAGTGTGTCCATCATGCCGTGCACGGCCAAGAAGTTCGAGCGGTCGCGGGCTGAGATGGCACACGACTTCGTTCCGGACGTCGACTACGTGCTCACCACCCGCGAGGCGGCACAGCTCATTCGGACGGCGGGTATCGACATCCTCGGCCTCCAGCCGGAGTCCGCCGACACCCCGTTTGGGGAGCGGTCCGGCGCAGGCAAGATCTTCGGCGCGAGCGGCGGAGTGATGGAGGCCGCGGTGCGAACCGCCAACTTCTTGCTTACGGGTTCGGAGTTGTCCGAGCTCGACATTCAGCCACTGCGTGGCCTGCATGGCGCAAAGGAGCTCAGGGCCAGGATCGGCGATCTCGAGGTGAGCGCGGCGGTCGTGAGCGGCTTGGGCAACGCCCGCGCGTTGCTCGACGCGGTCAAGGCGGGCCAGAAGCAGCTGCACTTCATCGAGGTGATGACCTGTCCCGGCGGGTGCATCAACGGCGGCGGGCAGCCGTTCCACACCGATCCCATGGCGCTCAAGGCCCGGATGAGGGCGCTCTACTCCATCGATCGCAGCGAATCGCTGCGAACCAGCCACGCCAACCTCTCGGTCAAGCGGCTGTACGATGAGTTCCTGGGGCGTCCCCTGGGCGAGCGGAGCCATCACTTGCTACATACGCACTACCAGCAGCGCGACGTGCTCATTTGAGCCGGTTGTCTTCGCGAGGTGAAACATGACGAAGCGTAAGACCATTCTTGTGGCGGACGACGACTCGGATATTCGCGTTCAGATTACGATCGCTCTCAAATCGGCCGGATACGACGTGGTGGAGGCCGATGGGCAGGAAGCCGCGGAGGAGGCGCTCCTGCGCTTCCAGCCCGACCTGTGCGTGTTCGACCTCATGATGGAGGAGATGGACTCGGGGTTCGTGCTTTGTCACGAGGCGAAGCGGACCTACCCGGACACCCCCGTGATCCTGCTCACCGCGGTGACCTCCCAGACCGGGATCGACTTTACCAGTCAGACGCCTCAGCAGCGGTCCTGGGTCAAGGCAGACCTCCTGCTCCACAAGCCCGTGCTGGCCGAACAGCTCGTCGCCAGGGTGCGGGAGCTGCTGGCCACGGCTCCTGCCGTCACCAACTGACGCCGGTGTGCGGTTGGCCATCGCGTTAGCGGGTGCCTGTCCGGGGGGATGGGCGCCCCCGCCCTGGCCTACCCAAGAGGGCGGCTCGCGGCCGCCGGACCGTTCGTGTCCGTGAGTGGTCCGGGCCGGCTCAGCCCAGCGAGGCCCGCAGCGCCTCGCAGCGGTCGTGGGCGGCGGGGAAGGGTCCGAGTGCGCGCTCCAGGATGCCCAGGCTGTAGGCGATGCACACGCCGTAGTTCGTGATCGGAACCGCGACCCTTCGGCAACGAGCGATCCGAGTCAGGATCTCGCGGCGGTTGTGGGTGCAACTCCCGCAGTGCACGACGAGATCGTACGGCGCAAGATCGTCTGGGAAGTCGTGCCCCTGCACGTGGGTGAACTCGAGCCGCCCCCCGACGTATTGGGTTAGCCAGCGTGGGATCTTCACCCGCCCGATGTCCTCGCCGATCGGGTGGTGAGAGCAGGCCTCGGCGACGAGCACGCGCGAGCCGGAACGGAGTCGTTCGATCGCGAAGGCGCCTTCGGTGAAGGTCACCAGATCGCCCTTGTTCCGCGCGAACAGGATGGAGAAGCTCGTCAAGGGGATCTCCGGCGGGGTGTCACCGGCGACCTTGAGGAACGCCTGCGAGTCGGTCACGACGAGCGCGGGGGGGCGGTGTAAGCGATCGAGCGCGTCCCTGAGCTCTCGCTCCTTGACCACGAGGCAGTAGGCATCGGCGTCGAGCAGATCGCGGATGGTCTGCACCTGCGGGAGGATCAGCCGCCCCTTGGGCGCTTCTTTGTCGATGGGCACGACCAGCACGGCGAGCCCGCCAGGAGGGACGAGATCCGAGACGAGCGCGGGCGCTTCGAGGAAGTCCGCCGGAGCGACGCGCACGAGCGCCTCGCGCAGACCCGCCACCCCTTCGCCGCGGTGGGCCTCAGTGTGGACCATGGGCACGCGCTCCGAAGCGAACTTCGCGACGAGCTCTGGCGTGGGTTCGGCCCGATCGCTGTGGTTGAAGACGACGACGACGGGGAGGGTACGCGCGCGGAGCTCCCCGAGGAGCTCGATCTCGAAAGGTCCGTACTCCCCCGCCGCGATCACGAGCACGCCGATATCGCAACGGTCGAGAACACGCCGCGTGCCTTCGACCCGCTGCGCTCCGAGGGCGCCGACGTCGTCGACGCCAGCGGTGTCGATGAACAGCACTGGTCCGAGGGGCAGGAGCTCCATCGGCTTCTCGACGGGGTCGGTCGTCGTGCCCGCCTGCTCCGACACGATCGACACCTCCTGGCGGGTCATCGCGTTGAGGAGCGAGGACTTGCCGGCGTTGCGGCGTCCGAAGATGCCGATGTGGAGGCGGAGGCCCCGCGGCGTGGCGTTCACGAGGCGCTCCCACGGCGAGCGCGTCGCGATCCCAGGCAGTTTACCGCCTCCGGGGCGGTCGCGGCGGCGAGTGCCTCTGCGGTCATGGCACCCTCCTGGACGACGACGGTGGCGAGCGGACGCCCCGTCCGAGCCGCGAGCTGCGCCAGCGTGGTCGCCCGTTCGTAGCCGAGGGGTTCGACGAGCGCAGTGGCCGTCGCCACCGCGCCGGCCACGTGGGCGCGACAGCGCTCGCGGTTCGCTTCCAGGCCGTCGACGCAGTGGGTGTGGAGGAGCGTCGCTGCTCGCGTCAGAAGGTCGATGCTACCGAGGAGGTGCTCCGCGATCAGGGGGAGGAACGGGTTGAGCTCGAGCGATCCCAGCCCCGCTGCCTGGGCGACTGCGGTGTCCGACGCCTGCACCTGGATTGCCACCTGCGTCACCGCCTCCGGGATCACCGGGTTGACCTTCCCGGGCATGATCGAAGACCCTGCCTGTCGTGCGGGCAGGCGCAGCTCGCCGAAGCCGGCGTCTGGTCCGGAGCCGAGCAAGCGGAGGTCGCCGGAGACCTTCATGAGGTTTACGGTCAACGCCTTGAGGATGCCGCTCACCTCGACGAACACGTCCGCGTTCTGCGTCGCCTCGAGGAGGTTCTCGGCGCGCGCGAGCCCAATCCCGGTCACCGCCCGCAGACGCTCCACGACGCGGAAGACGTACTCACGCGGTGCGCCGACGCCAGTGCCCACCGCGGTTCCCCCGAGGTTTACGGTGCGGAGTCTTTCCTCGCACTTGTAGACGCGCCACCGATCGCGGCCGAACGCTTCCGCGTAGGCGCCCATTTCTCGACCGAGCGTGACCAGCGCCGCGTCCATGAGCTCAGTGCGGCCGACCTTCACCACCTCGGCGAGCGCCTTCTCCTGGGTCTGGAACGCTTCGACGAGCCCGACCAACGCCGGCTCTAGCCGGCGCAGACTCCGGATCGCCGCGACCCGGAGCGCAGTGGGGAAGGTGTCGTTCGTGGACTGGTGGAGGTTGACATGGTCACTCGGGGAAACCACCGCGTACTCGCCCGGCGAGCGGCCGAGCAACACGAGGGCACGGTTCGCTAGGACTTCGTTCACGTTCATGTTGGTGCTGGTGCCCGCCCCTCCCTGGAGCGCGTCCACCAGGACATGCTCGGTGAGTTCGCCCCGGGCGAGCTCCTCGCACGCCTGGCGCAACGCGGGAACGATCTCCTTCGGCAGGCTGCCGAGTTCGGCGTTTGTGTCGAGGCACGCAAGCTTGACGGCACCATAGGCCTGCACGAGCTCGACGCGGATGGGGCGCCCGGTCAGCGGGAAGTTCTCGACGGCTCGCGCGGTGTGGATCCCGTGGAGCGCATCCGCCGGCAGCGTCCGCTCGCCGAGCAGGTCATGCTCGGTGCGCGTGGTCGACGGGGCATGGAGATCGAACGGCATGCAGCTGATCGCTAGAAATACAGATCCCGCTCGTCCGTCGTCTGGATTGCGTGGAGGCGGCTCACGAGCCGTTCCTTGAGCGCACCCTCCGGCAGCGCTTGGAGCTCTGCTTCGATCTGCGTTTCGCCCGCAGCGCGGGTGGCGGCAGAAGCGTAGTCGGAGAGGTACTCCTGGAAGGTGCTGAGCGCGTTGGGGGTGCAGAAGCGCTTGATGAAGCCCGGGATCGCGAACTCCATGAAGTGCTCGCCGGTCCGGCCCAGGCGGTAGCACGCGGTGCAGAAGCTCGGGACGTAGCCGGTCTCGGAGAGCTCGAGGATGACCTCGTCCAGCGAGCGGACATCGCCAAGCTGGAACTGCTCGGCGTTCATCTGTTGGGCGTCACCGCACTCCGTGTACCCTCCGATCTCGATCCGCGAACCAGCGTCGATCTGGGAGACGCCGAAGGCGAGCAGTTCTCGTCGCAGGTCGGCGGGCTCACGGGCGGTGAGGATGAGCCCCGTGTACGGCACGGCGAGCCGAAGCACCGCGACCAGCAGCTTGAGGTCGTCGTCAGACACCAACGGTCGCCCGTCGAGCGCGGAGCCGGAGGCGGGACGCAGGCGCGGAAAGCTGATGGTGTGGGGGCCGCAGCCGTAGCGTTCCTTCAGGAATACGGCATGCGAAACGAGGCCGAGCACGTCGAAGCGCCAGTCGGCGAGGCCGAAGAGCGCCCCGATCCCGATGTCGTCCTGCCCGACCTCGAACGCGCGGCTCAGGCCGTCGAGCCGCCAGAGGTAGTCCGATTTCGGCCCGCGCGGGTGGGCGTCGCCGTACACCCGGTGGTCGTAGGTCTCCATGAAGATTTGGTACGTCCCGATCCCGGCTGCCTTTACGGTGCGGAACCCGGCATGGTCGAGCGGGGCGGCGTTGACGTTGACGCGTCGGATCTCCCCGTGGCCCGCGTGAACGTCGTAGATGTTGCGGATGCACGAGGCCATGAACTCCGCGTCGTAGGTCGGGTGCTCGCCGAAGACGACGATCAGGCGCTTGTGCCCCTGGCGCTCCAGCGCCACCACCTGTTCGCGGAGCTCGCGCGTGGAGAGAGTCCGCCTGAGCTGCTCAGTGTTTTCTCGCCGGAACCCGCAGTAGGTACAGTGATTGACGCAGCGGTTGCCGACGTAGAGCGGGGCAAAAAGGACGATCCGGTTTCCGTAGACTTGCTCCTTCAGTTGGCGGGCCGCCGTGAAGACCTCCTCGCGAAGTTCGGGCGTTCGGGCGTGGAGGAGGACGGCCGCTTCCGCGACATCGAGCGGGACCTTTTCGAGCGACTTTGCCACGATGTCGCGCACCGCGTGGACGTCCGCCAGCCGTCGAGTCTCGAGGAGATCGCGGATGGCCTCATCGTCTACGAAATCGATGGCGTGGCGACTGAGCTGGTTGGACATTCGGAGCATGAGGCCCTCGTGTTTGCGGTTACGCTGCGCGTGAGGTAGTGGGGGCTCGGGCCCGGACCGCGCCCCAGCGTTCGCCCCAGGCGGGCGAGGATCTCGGAGATGTCGTGGAGGCGCAGCTCGGCGTGGGTGGGGGCTGCCTTGCCCGGGTAGATCTCGTAGGAGGCTCGATAGCGTGGCGGAGTGAAGTTCGGCATCCAGACGTTGGCCCCACAGCGAAACCCGAGCTCGCGGCCGTCCGGGCGGAGGGTGGCGAGCGCGGTGGTAGCCGGGATGTTGGTCGCGGGACAAAACAGGCGGGTGAGCGCCACTACCGTGCAGGTCGTCAGCCAGTCGTTGGGCACCTGTTCGTTGGGCGGCAGCGGCCGGGGATGGCTTCCGAGCGGCGTCTCCGGATGAGGGATGTAGGGCCCAACCCCGATCATGTCGAGATCGAGCTCGCGGAAGTCGAGCAGGTCATTGGCGACATCGTCGTAGCTCGTGCCGGGCAGGCCGATCATCGAGCCGCTCCCGACCTCGAAGCCGGCTGCGTGGAGCTCTCGGAGCAGCTCGCGCCGGGGTAGCTCGCCAGCGATGTGCGGCGGGTGCAGCCGGGCATAGACCTCCGGGTTCGACGTCTCGAAGCGGAGCAGGTACCGGTCGGCCCCGGCGGCGCGCAGAACGTGGAAGTCGGCCAGCGGGCGCTCACCGAACGAGAGCGTGACCGCCAGACCGAACTCGGTCTTGATCCGGCGGACCAAGCTTGCCACCAAGTCCACGGTGAGCTTGGGGTCCTCGCCGCCCTGCAGCACCACTGTCCCGCAGCCGAAATCAGCGACCCGGGCGGCGCAGTCGAGCACTTCGTCGGCGGTCAGCCGGAAGCGTTCGACGCGGAAATTGCCTGCTCGGATCCCACAGTAGGCGCAGTTGCGGCGGCAGTAGCTCGACACCTCGACCAGACCGCGCAGGTAGATCTGATCACCAACGTGATCGTGACGAACCCGGTCCGCTGCTGCCCACAACTCCGCGAGGCGCCCGGGGTTGCGCTCGCGGAGCCATCGTATGATCTCAGTACGCTCCATCGTGTTGCTCATCTAGGCGCGGCGCCCAGCGACGCCACGCACAGCTTGAGCCACGCTTGCCTGAAATCAAGGAGCCGGGTGGGAGAAGTACATCTGTTGAACCTGAACGCCCTCTAGCTTTCGCAGGGCGGCGCACAAAGCGTCGAGTTCGTCCGCCGGTCCGACGGTCTCGAGGAGGATGAGACCGTTCGGCCCCGCTGTGTCCTCGACGGTTTCGCGGAGGCCGAGCCGGGTGCGGATGTTCTTGCCGTACTGCGTGAGCAGTGACTGGACCTCCCCTGCGTTGGTCACGCGGTCGGTGATGTGGATTCCAACGATGATGTGGTCCCGCATGAGGGCTCCTTCTCGGTGAGTGGCAGCTTGGCCAGGGTCACGGTGAACGTCGTGCCCACGTCGGGCTCGCTCACCACCACCACGCCGCCGTGGTAGAGGGTGGCGAGCCGCTTGAGGATCGACAAGCCGAGGCCGCTGCCGAGGATGTCCTTGGTCTTCACGTTTCGGATGCGCACGAACTCACCGAAGAGGCGAGCGCATTCCTCGGCAGTCATGCCGATGCCGGTGTCGTTCACGGCGATCGTGACCTGGGTTGCGCTGTCGCGGATCGAGACGGTGACCGTCCCATTGTCGCGATTGTACTTTACCGCGTTCGACACGAGGTTGTTGAGGATGATGTCCATCTCGGCGGGGTCGGCGCTGAACACCACCGGCGTCGGTACGTCGAGGATGAGCGAGATGCGCCGCGTCTCTGCCGCGGGTTTGGCCCCCTCCAGGGCGAATGCCGCCCGTGCGCCGAGGTCCGTGGCGACCAGGGTGCGCGGGCGCTGCCCAGACTCGATTTGCGTTAGATCCAAGAGATCGAAGATGAGCTTCCGCATGCCATCGAGCCGAACGAGGCTCCGTTCGATCATGTGGGTGCGGGTCGCGGGATCGGCGCAAGCTCGCTGGTCCTGAAGGAGCTGGAGGTACCCCTCGATGGCTGCCAGTGGGCTCTTGAGCTCGTGCGCCACGACGCTGATGAGCTGGTACCTCAGCTTGTGCTTGTCGCGGGCGAGCAGGCGGGCCTGGCGCTGCAGCATCAGGTGACGGGCGGCTTTGGTCACCGTGGCCTTGAGCTCCGCGGGGGTGAACGGCTTGGCGAGGAAGTCGTAGGCCCCGCGCTTGGTGGCGCTGATCGCCGTTTCGATCGACGCATAGGCCGTGATCATCACCGTGAGTACCTCGCCGCGGTACTCCTTGCTAACGACATCGAGCACGTCGAGTCCTTGGATGCCGGGCAGCTTGTGATCCAGAAGGAGCAGATCCACCGGCTCGGCACGGAGTCGCTCGAGCGCCTCCTCCCCGGTCGCGGCGAGCGAGACGTCGAAGGCGATCTCCCCTTCGACGTCAGCGAGCGAGATGTGGAACCCACGCAGGGTACGTTCCACCCCGTGACGCATACCGAGCTCGTCATCGACCACCAGGACGCGAACCGTTTCCATCCTTCAATCCTCGCGTCGAGGGGGCCTACGCTCACGAGCGAAATAGGCAACTCGCTCGAGCGCCGTGGTCATGTCTTGCTCCTCCACGTAGACGTCGTTGGGGACTCGGAGCGGCACGGGCGCGTAATTTAGCAGGCCCCTCACGCCGGCCGCTACCAGTCGGTCCGCCATCCGTTGGGCGTCGGCTGCGGGCACGGCGAGGATGGTGGTGCGGATGTTGTCCCGCTTCAACACGGTTTCGAGCTCTTCCACGTGGTGGCAGCGACACCCCTGGTAGACTCGGTTCACCTTCTCGGGATCGCGATCGAAGGCGGCCGTGATCGCGAGCCGTTCGCGGCGGCCTTGGAAGTAGGTCATGAGCGCGCGGCCGAGGTTGCCAATGCCGACCAACGCCACGAGTTGGCCCGTGGGGTGGTCGAGCTCGTTGCCCAGGGAGGCTACGAGCTCATCGACCCGGTATCCCTTGCTGGGACTTCCAGTAGAGTCAAGGTGCATCAGATCCCGCCGGACCTGCGCCGGCGACACTCGAGCCATCGTCGCAAGCTCGTGGGAGAAGACGAACTGGGTACCAGGGTTGAGGTGGTCGGTGAGGAGGCGACGGTAGAGGCTGAGACGCCCGATGGCGTGAGGCTGCACCATGGTGTCCGCACCTTGACCGGTCTGGGCCCAGGAATGGATGCGCCGCGTGGTGTCCCGACCATCGCCGGCTGTGAATCCAGTAGCGCTGTGAGGCGATTCACAGTATCGCCTGCCCGCAGGGGCGGCGCAAGGAATTTATTGATAATTTCCGGACGTCTAGCTCACCGGTCGGGAGCCACGGGGCTCGCGCTTCGGCCGAGATCAGGCTCTCGGTGGGGGTCCGATCGCCGGGGGGTCGCGAGCGCGCCGAGCACCCCGTCGCGACGCACGAACAGGCTCGCGCCGGTGCCGTCGTCGAGTGGAAGGCGAGCCGGCGCGTACCGCCGCCAGAACTCCGGGGCCGCGAACAGGGGAGCGTAGCGATAGAGCGAACCCCGGCCGACGACCGTCTCGGCCACCCCGGGTGCGGCCAGCATCTCGGTCGGGAGGCCATCCAGCACGGACAGATAGAGGACGTCCGGCTTGCGCTCGAGCACGTACGCGGGCGCTGCTCGCTCGTGACCGGCGTAGCCCCGACCGGCGTCAGTGATCGGAGTCGTGGCGATCGTCCTGTCGACGAGGCCGAGGAGATCCAGCGTGCGCCACCCAGAGCTGTAGGGAAGCCGTCCCGCAACGTTGGTCGCGAGCAGCGCCGAAGGTACCCGGTGGGGTGCCAGGGCCGTGCCGACCGCGGACCAGTGCTGTTCCCACTCGCGGACGTCCGCCAGGGTATGGCTGCGGAAGAAGTGGGGATTCGCGAGCGGGATCAGGACCGCGCTGACCGGACCGGCGAGGGCTACCGTGCGCCACACCGGTCCACCTGCCCATAGACGTTCGAGGCCGCTGCTCGCCGCGAGCACCAAGAGCGGGAGGTACGGGGCAAGGAGCCGCGAGCGATAGAGCCCGTCGCCGCCGGCCACCACCGCCAGCGCGCAGCCGGCGCCGAACCACAGGAGGAGCGACCGATGGCGGCGGGATCGGTGGTCGCCCCAGAGGATCGCCGGCACCAGGCAGTAGAGGGCTTCGTCGCGCAACCCCTCCCCCACGTAGGCGACGCCACGGATCAGGGAGGCTCGAGCGAGCGCTGTCTTGGCGAGCACCGGGTTGGGAAGGAGCGCTCCGAAATAGGCTCCGCGCGCAGCAGCGGCCACGAGCGCGATGGCGGCGGCGATCCCGACCGCGGCTGCCACCTGGCGCCACGGAAGACCCCGAGTCCACAGCAGGGGGCCGACGAGCAACACGAGCAGATGTCCCTCGGGGCGGGTCACCGCGAGGACCCCGGCCAAGCCGCCCGTCAGGAGGGCGGGGATTCGTCGACCCGGCGTGGCACATTCGATGCATAGCCAAGTGGCGAGCAGCAGGGCTGCGAAGAGAGCGGTCTCGAGCCCGCCGCCCGCCCAGAAGGCGAAGCTCGGCGAGAGCGCGAGCGTCATGACGACGGACGTGGACACCACCAGCGAGCTGCCAAGTTGCCGGCTGGCCGTGTATGCGACGCCCAATACCGTGAGCGCACCCGCCACGAACCCCATGGCGACCGCGGCGGTCGGGACCGAACCGCCGAGGCGAGCGACCACGGCGAGGAGCAGGGTCCATAGCGCATTGCTGAAGCCCTCGACCCGTTCGCCTGCGTTGTAGACGAGCTCCCCAGTTATGGCGAGGTTTTCCGCGTAGCGGAAGCTGATGAACGCATCGTCCGCTAGAAGGGAGAACCCCGCGAACCGCGCGGCATAGGCGAAGAGCGCCGCGAGCGCCAGCCCGACGGGACATTCGAGGGCGAACGGGGCCGCGGACGATGCCGGAGGTGGAGCGGTGGACTGCACGGCGGTGGGGGCTCGAGCCTACCACCGGGACCTACCCGCGGGCCCCGGGACCCGCGCGAATCCGCGCGTCAGCGGCGGGCCTGCGATTTCTGGGTTTCCGTACCGTCCTAGACAGGAGAGATTAGTCCCCGTCCGTTGTTGCCCAAGGGAGGTTCCTCTTGCGATTCCAGGTGCTTCAGCACGTTGCGTTCGAAGGCCCTGCCCGGATCGCGGAGTATGCTGCTGCCCGCGGCCACGCCCTCGCCGTGGCTCGTCTCGACCTCGGGGAGCCCGCGCCTCCGCCGGCGGCGTACGACCTCCTCGTCGTGCTGGGGGGACCCATGGGCGTATACGACGAGCGCGAGTGTTCGTGGTTGGCGGCCGAGAAGCGTGCCCTCGCCGCCGCCCTCGCCGCCGACCGCGCCGTGCTCGGTGTCTGCCTCGGTGCTCAGCTCATCGCCGCCGTCTCCGGATCCCGGGTCTACCCAGCTTCCGAGAAGGAGATCGGTTGGTTCGCCGTGCGCGGCCCACGGCACGACGACGGAGTGGCGGCTCACGTGCCCGTCCCTGCCCAGTTCTCCCCACTCCACTGGCACGGGGACACCTTCGACCTACCCCCGCTCGCACAACGCCTCGCGGAGACGGACGTCTGCGAGAACCAGGCGTTCCAGCTCCATGACCGAGTCGTGGGCCTTCAATTCCACGTCGAGCTAACGCTGGAGAGCGTGCAGGCGCTCGTCGAGCACGCGATCAGCGACATCACCGGGGGGGACTACCAGCAGTCGCCCGCCGCCATCCTGGCCGAGGCGCCGGAACGGCTCGCGTCCATCGGCCCCGTGCTAGACGGGCTCCTCGACCATCTCGTGGGCGTGATGGCGCGCCATTGATCCCCCCCTCGATAGGGTCGTCGGAGCGGCGGGATGGCGTCGAACCGAGGATTGCGGTAGTCGAAGCCGAGGGGAGAGAGGGAGCTACTGCCATGTCCAGTCGCCACGGCTTGCCGCCCGATTCGGGTCCCGAGGCGAGCCCTTCGGCCGCTGAGGCCGCGGCCTTCTTGACCAGCGGGGTGTTGGGACCGAACCATGGCCGGGTGCTGTTGCAACTGGCGCGCCGCTCCGTCGCCGCAGCAGTCAGCGAAGGCCAGCGCCTGCGGTCACCACGGAGACTCCCGCCAGAGCTCTGGGCGCCGCGGGCGGCCTTCGTCACTCTGGAGCTGGGGGGGGCGTTGCGTGGCTGCATCGGGCACATCTTCCCGCAGTCGCCGTTGGCGCTCGCCGTGATCGAGAATGCTCGCGCCGCCGCGCTCAGGGATCCGCGCTTCTTGCCCGTTGCCGCGGGCGAGTTGGCGGCGCTCGATTTCGAGGTGAGCGTGCTCACCGTTCCCACTCCCCTCGGGCACTCGCTGCCCGAAGACATCCCGCGCATGCTCACCCCCCACCGCGACGGGGTCGTACTGGAGGTGAGCGGTTGTCGAGCGACCTTTCTACCTCAGGTCTGGGAGAAGCTACCTGAGCCGGTCGAGTTTCTGGAGCATCTCTCGCGCAAGGCGGGAGCGAGGCGTGATGCGTGGCGCGAACCAAACGCCACGATTCTGACCTACCAGATCCAGGCTTTCGCGGAAGAAGGGGCGGCGCGGTACCACTGATTCCTCCCCATGTCTTCGCTGGGTTCCCGGAACCAACGCGGCCGTGTAGGATTCCTTCCGTCATGAGCCAATACAATCAGGGCGGGCCGGGTGGTTTTCCTCCTCAAGGGTATGGCGGTGCGTCCGGTGGTGGGCAGCCGCCGGGGTATGGCGGTCCCCCCGGCGCGCAGCCGCCGGGGTATGGCGGTCCCCCCGGCGGGCAACCACCAGGGTTCGGCGGTCCTCCCGGCGGGCAACCACCAGGGTTCGGCGGTCCTCCCGGCGGGCAACCACCAGGGTTCGGCGGTCCCCCCGGCGGCCAGCCGCCAGGCTACGGGGCACCGGGCGCGAGCGCTCCGACGCCGGGTGCCATCGCACCCACTGGCGGGATGTCGCCGGGGTTTGCGCCGCCTGAGGACGTCGAGGCAGGGAAGCTCTGGGCGCTCCTCGGCTACGTGATCACACCGCTCTGGATCGTCCCGCTCATACAGCGCGACAACGCGTTCGCCCTGTTTCACGCCAAGCAGATGCTGGCGTTTTCCATCGCTTGTGTCGTCGCCACGATCCCGATCAGCATCGTCGGCACCATCACCTGCGGTATCGGCTTCGTCCTTTATCTGCCCCTGATCTACCCGTGGTTCATGGGGATCCTGTATTCTGTTCAGGGCCAGTACCGAGCGATGCCCTGGTTCGGGTTCATCGCGGAGAAGTACCTGGAGGGGATCCAGGCGGACAAGCGTCCCGGAGGGGCGCCGCGTTGAGACTCGGCAAGCTCCTCGGGCGTCTTTCCTGGCACGCCCGAAGGGATTCGAACCCCTGACCCGCGGCTTAGAAGGCCGCCGCTCTATCCAACTGAGCTACGGGCGCTCGACCCGGAGTCCCTCTGCTCGGGCCTGGCTCGGGCGCGGAGGAGCCTAGCTCAGGATCGGTGCCCACGGGAGCGCGGAGATCGCGGAGGGGGCCTTCGCACCAATGGCACCGATGATTTGCAGGGCCAGCGTTCGGTCGGCCCTTCGGTGTCTGGTCACCAACCCCCGCCGGCGGGGCTGTTTCCGACCGTCGCCCCCATCGATCCTGCGTCTCGAAAGACCTCGACCCCTTCGACGGACCGGTCGTATCATCCCGGGCATGGCAGGCGCGACAACGAAGGCGGCGACCCTGGCGAGCGCGCTTCTGCTCGCGATTTCGGCTTGTGGCGGGTCGAGCGTCCACAAGGTCGGGCAATCCAAGTATCCCCCGCCACCAGGCTTCGGCGAGGACCATGAGCTCGAGCCGATGGACGACTACGTCGATGGCGAGGTGAATCAGGACGTTAGCGGTGGCGATGACAGCGACCGCGGCAACGAGGAACCCGTGCGGAGGGGCGAGCCTGAGTTTGCCGCGGGGATGAGCGTGCAGCAGGCGATCGAGGCCGCCCAGGGCACCGAGCGCATCAACATCGACCAGGAGACGCTGGGCTACCCCTTGACCCAGGCCTCGCTCTACGAGCCCTGCAAGGTAACGGCCAACGATCACTTCAAGCTGAAGGTTGCCGTGTGGAATGGCAAGGCCGTTGGGATCGACCTTGATACGAAGAACGAGGCTCTGAAGCAGTGCCTGACCCGACAGCTTCTCGACCTCACCTGGAAGGACAAGGTCAAGTCGCTCAACGTCGTCGAATACGAGATGTAGGAGAGCGTCGAGGGGGGCTCGCCTCGAGCGGCGCGCGCCCGATCAATACCCGACGACGGGGCGGAGTATGCGGCCGTTGGCGCGTGCAGCGTCCTGGTCCTGCGTGCGCACCTGCGCCGAGGTGAGACCGAAGCGCCGTTCTTTGCCCATGTATCCCTGGATCGCCGCCAGGAAGTGCTCCGGGCGGAACTCGGGCCACATCATCGGCAGGAACATCAGCTCCGCGTAGGCCGCTTCGAAGAGCAAGAAATCGCTGATTCGCGACTCGCCGCCGGTGCGAATGAGCAGATCCACATCGGGGAGCAAGCGGGTGGTCATCTCGCTGCGGAGCGCCTGTTCGTCGATCGCCCTCGCGTCGATCTCACCCTTGCGCACCTTCTCGGCGAGCGCCCGCGCCGCGTCGACGAGATCGCGTCGTCCGCCATAGGAGAGCGCGAGGGTGAGCGTGAGCCGATCGCCGTGCCGGGTCGCATTGATGAGCTCACGTACGGCGAGACGGGTTACCGTTGGCAGCTCCTCCACGTGCCCCGCGACCTGGACGCGGATCCCGTTCTGACGGAGGTCCATCCGCTCGCGCTTCGCGAAATCCACGAGCAGGCGCATCAGGGTGTCCACCTCGTTGCGGGGCCGCGACCAGTTGGCGACGCTGAACGCGTACAACGTAAGGTACGGGATACCCATGCGAGCCGCGGTCTCCACCGTGTCGCGTACGGCACGGGCGCCCTCACAGTGTCCCTTCACACGCTCGAAGCCTTGGCACTCGGCCCACCTCCCGTTGCCGTCCATGATGATGGCAACGTGGCGGGGAAGCTGACGTTCACGTGGATTGGTCAAGGAGGTCCGGGTCCGGTGGATGCGCCACCGGACGAGAAACGGTGACACATTTGCCGGTTTCCTGCGCGGAGCCCGTGTGGAGGTTTCGAGGAGACGAGCCCCGGCACGGGTGCGGGGTCTCAGCTGCAGCCTCCTGAATCTATTGGGAAATGGGGGGGTGATCCGTCCTCGGGAGGGTGCTCGACCGCCGCTTCGACCATACCGCCCGACCGCGCGTTCGCTGGGGGATGGTGCCACGCCATGGGCAGGACGATTCGGAACTCGACGGTCGGTGGCCCCTCGCGTTCGAGCTCCGCACGTCCCCCGTGCGACTCGGCGACGGCGCGCACGATCGCGAGGCCGAGGCCCGTGCCTCCGCGGTCGTGGCGGGTGCTGACGAAGCGGCGAAAGAGCCGCGTGCGGATGTGTCGGCTGATCTCGCCTCGGCTCGACACCGAGAGGACAATGTCGCTCGCGCTCCGGTACACGGCGACTTCTACTGGAGAGCCCGGCATGGAGTGGACGAGCCCGTTGACGACCAGGTTGGTGACCGCGCGCGCCAACCATGCGCCATCGCCGCGCACGCGGGTGTCCCCATCCGCAGACACCGACACCCGGTCGGCTCCCTCGAGGAGCCCCGAGCGGACCTGTTGGGCGATCCGTGAGAGATCGACGGGATCGAAGGTCTCCACTCCCCGGGCCTCGATCCGCGCCAGGCTCAAGAGGTCGCCGAGCAGCCGCTCGATGCGGACGGTCGCCTCGCGGATCCGCCCCACGAAGCGGCGAGCCGCTTCGGGATCGTCGATCGCGCCCTCTTCGAGCACCTCGGCGCTCGCCCGGATCGCCGCCACCGGGTTCTTCAGCTCGTGCGACAGGTCGGCTGCGAACGTCTCCACGAAGGGACGGCCCTCGAGTTGGCGCCGCATCGATGCGATGGACTGCACGAGACGGACGACCTCGCGGGCGCCCACCGCCGGGGGTTCCCCGGTGCGCTGGCCCGCACTGACCCGTTCCGCGAAGCGGCTCAGGATCTCGATGGGGCGGGCGATCGCGCTGCCGATCCACCCCGCCGCGATCGCCGCTGCGGCGCCGAGGATGAGGCTGATGACCAGAACCGTCGGCGCGAAATCGGCGAGCATCTGCTGGACGACGACGGTCGGCTTCACCACTCGCACGGCACCGACACGGTGTCCGCCAACCACGATCGGCGCGTCCACGCTCACCTCACCCGGCGGCTCCTCGTGGTCGCGAGTGTCAGACGGAAACACGACTCGCCCCCGCTCGTCGAGCAGGCGCAGGCGGAGATCGGCGCCCCGTGCGGCCTCCTGGGTCAATCGTTGCGCTATCTCGGGGATCCCCGCTCCCGTGCGCTCCAGGTCCCCCTCGAGGATGCCGGCGATCGCCACCGCCTCGTCCTGAGCAGCCGCCGTGGCGATGCGGACGGCGCGGGCCTCGATGCGGTCGACGACCATGACACCGAGGCCGAAGGCGAAGGCACCCACGATCACCGACAGCGCCAGGAACACCTGCATCCGGATCGAGAGCCCCCGCGTCCGCGACTCGACCAGACGCGAGATGACGAACGCGACGAAGAGGATCAGGCCGATCGCGGCGACCGCGACGATGATCAGGCGGGTCACGACGTTCTCCCGAAACCTAGGCGTCGTCCGGGGGGCGGTCGGTGACCCGATAGCCCACGCCGCGTACGGTCTCGATCAGCGCGGGATCTCCCCCGGCCTCGCCGACCTTGCGGCGCAGCGACTTCACGTGCGAGTCCACGGTGCGATCGCTGATGGCGAAGCCATCTCCCCACACGTTGTCGATCAGCTGCGCTCGTGTGTAGACCCGCCCCGGACTCTCGAGGAGGCGGGCGAGGAGATCGAACTCCACCCGCGTGAGCTCCAGGGAGCGGCCGGACACCGTGGCTCGGCGGGTGGCTTCCTCGACCTTGAGCACGGAGTTGGCGGCGATGGGCGGATCTTGGGTGGCGGTGGACATCCGGCGCAGGACGGCGCGCACTCGCGCCACGACCTCGCGCGGCGAGAAAGGCTTGGTGACATAGTCGTCGGCGCCGGTTTCGAGAGCGGCGACGCGATCCGCCTCGCTGTCGCGGCTCGAAAGCACGATGATGGGCGTGAGCACGGCACGATGGCGGAGGCGACCGATCAGGTCGAAACCGCTCCCGTCCGGGAGCATGAGGTCGAGCACGATGAGGTCGCACTGGCGGACGCTCGCCTCGGCTTCGGCGCAGGTGCACGCCAGCGTTGTCGTGAAGCCATCGCGCCGCAGGGCATAGGCGACGGACTCCGCGATCGCCGGTTCGTCTTCCACCACCAAGACGTGCTGAGCCATGATGCCAGCGGAGACGCTACCGCGAGACGAAGGCCGTGACCAGTCGGGGGAGGAGGGCGACGAGGACATCGAGCGCGGCGGGCTCCGGCACGATACGGGAGTGGTGGAGCACCGCCCCTCCTGGTCGGATCTCGAGGTGGCCTGCGTAGCCGCACTCGGCGAGGACGCGGCGGGCGGCTACGGGGAACGCGGCGGCCGCTTCGCTGGGCGAGGCGGCGAAGGTCGCCATGTGCTCGTCCCACACGCGATCACCCACCGCGACTCGCGGCGGCGGCGGCCGATCGAGGAACGCCACACGGGTATTGAAATGCTCCCCACCGCGCGCGGCCGCCCGCCGGACGAAGGCAGGGTGCTGCAGGTAGGCGAGGATCGCCCGCCCGAGTGGCTCGCCTCCGATCGGCGCGAGCCACGGCTCGGCAAGGGTGACACTCGCCCCCGCCGTCGTGAAGGAGAGGGCGTTGAAGTACGCTTCGGGTGCCACCATCGTGTCGAAGGGCTCCCACGCCTCGAACCAGGCCGCGTCGGGATGCGGCGAGAACCGGCAGCCGCGCTCTCGCGCCCAGGCGGAGATGGCGCCAGTGCCGGGTGGAGAGAAGGGTAGGGGAGCCGCCATTCCCGCCGCACTCTACCACGGGGAGGGTCGCCTCGGGCGGCATCGCCCTGGAAGAAGCCGCGGCGAGGCCGCGCCGTTCGACGGAATGGTCCTTTCTGGCACTCGGCGGCCGCGGGCGCTAGAAGGTCCGGCCATGCCATCGAGACTGCCGCCGAAAAAGGAGGTAATGCTGACGCTGCTCGAGTCGACGAGCGTCTTCATCCACCTCGATCCTCGGTGTTCTCAGGTCGTGGTCCCGCCTTGGTTCGCCAAGCAGCCGCAGCTGGTGCTCCAGGTGGGCCTCAACATGGCAGTGCCGATCCGCGACCTGAACGTCGACGACGAGTGCGTCTCGTGTTCCCTGAGCTTCAACCGCTCCCCGTTCTTCTGCTGGATCCCCTGGACGTCCGTGTACGCGCTGGTCGGCGAGGATGGCCGCGGTATGGTCTGGCCCGACGATGTGCCGCCGGAGGTCGCTGCGCAGACCGGGGCGACCACCAAGACAACGAGTCCTGGGGCAGGCGCGGCGAAGAGCTCCGAGCCTCCGGCCGGTCGTCGCCAACACCTCCGTGCGGTCGGGTCCGACGTCAAGGTAGGTGGTGGCAATGACGAGCCTCCGGCGGCGCCTCCCCGGGCGACCGCCGAGGACGATGGCGGCGGGAGCGCGTCGGTCGAGCCACCCCTCGGCGATGATGGCAGCTCCGAGGCAGAAGGTGCCGCCGAAGAGGGGGGGAACGGCGTGGGCGTTGCCGCCCATCCCGAGGACGACACCGCTGCCGTCCCCACCAGCGGAGCCGACGAGCCCAACGTCGATCAGACCGCCGATCGGAAGAGACGGCCTTCGTGGTTGCGGGTTGTCAAATGAGAGCAGCGAAAGCTGGCTGAGTCGCGGTTCCCGGCCTACCCAGTGCCGGCAGCGCCGCTCACGCTGGACTCGGTCGCGGCCCCGCTCTCTCCCCCGGCGTTGGCCCCAGCGGCCCCGCCTGGGGCGGCCGCGCCACTCGCACCCCCCGCGCCCGACGCGCTCGTGCCGACCTCGCCTCCGTTGGTCGCGCCCCCGGCTGTCGCCACCCCGCCGGCGTCGGACCCTGCCATCCCTGTCATACCTGCCGCTGTGGGCAGCCCTGCCGCGCCTGCGGCGCTGCTCCCGCCGGCACTGGCGCCGGCCGGCGACGCTGGGGGCGTGCCCGCCGTACCACCGCCCATGACGGCTCCTGCCGTCCCACCCGGTGCTGGCCTCGAGCCAGCCGCTCCGCCGAGCGAAGGATGGCCGGCGAGTCCGGTCTCGGTCCCCGCGGCGCCGGCAACCTGTTGCGCACCGCCGGTGCTGCTCATGCCGCCCGTGCCACCCGTCTCGTCCGGTACGCACTGCCACACCGTGGCTTCGAGGCGGCAGACGTAGCCCGTCACGCAACCATTTCCAGCCAGGGCACAGGAGCCGGGCTGACAAAGGCCGAGCCGGTTGCAGGTCTCCGAGCTCAGGCAGTCGCTCGGGGCGTCACAGGTGCGCATTCCCTGGTAGCCGCTGACCCCGCCCGTGGTGACGACCGGGACCCGTTCGCAGCTGCTCGTGGAGGGGTTGCACTGGTAGCCGAAGCCGCAGTCCGAGTCGTCCACGCATGGGATCCATTCGCAGGTCTCCCGGCGCTCGTCGCAGTAATAGCCGGACGGGCAGTCCGAGTCGTCGTGGCAGGAGGGTTCCTCAGGGTAGATGGGACAGCCTTGGAGCGCGAGCGCTCCGATCGTGGTGATGCCCAACAGCGCGGCTCGCTTCATCGATGCCTCCCACAGGCCCCGGCGATGGGGTCGACAGCGGGAAGCGTAGCAAGCAACGTGCCCCAGACAAGGCGCGGGCCGATTTCCGCGGTTCCCGTGGCGACAGGCGCCGTTTGGCTTCACGTTCGAGGGCGCCCGTGAAGGTCGGTTCACGGACCACTGTGTCCACGAAACCTGATCCCACTCTCTTCCCCCGTGGTAGTTTCTCTCGGCTACCCTTCGTTGGGCCGAAAATGGATGTTCGCTGCGAGCGTTGCGAAACCGAGTACGAGTTCGACGACGCCCTGGTTTCCGACCGCGGAACCACGGTCAAGTGCACGAACTGCGGTCACCAATTCAAGGTCTATCCCCCGGCCGGGGCGTCCGGATCCGGGTACTGGGTCGTGCGCTCTGCCGCTGGCGACGAGGTGACCTACCAGACACTTCGCGAGCTTCAGCGGGGGATCGCCCAGGGGAGGGTGCTGCCCGACGATTTTCTGATCCGCCCCGGTCTGCCCCCGCGGCTGCTTCGTTCGATCGCCGAGCTCGAGCCGTTCTTCGGTTCCCCCCGTCCCCAGAACAAGACCAAGCGGACACTCACCGGGGTGGCTCCGCCCGCGAATGTGATTGCAGCGGCCCTTCGCGGTCAGGAGCCTTCCGATCCCGACCATCATCGAGGACCGGACGGGACGACCGGCTCGCCGCACCAGCGGTCTCGCGTTACCACCGCGCCGAAGCTTCCCATGTTGACTCCGGCGGCGGCAGCAGCTGTCTCCTCAGCGGTGAGCGACGAACCGCCGACCGTTTCGCGTCCGCTGGGCACCGATGTCGAGACTACCCGACCGCCCCAGCAACCTCCCATTGCCGTACCCGCTCCCGAGCCCTCACCACCGGCGCCCCGGTCGGGGATCGCCGCGTCTCCTGCCGGCGATGCCGATGCGTCTGCTGCTGCCTGGACGTCCTCGAGCGCCCAGGCCCAAGCTCCTGTTCCGGGCGCCGTCTCGGACCCCCAGCCGCCTGCCCCCACCGAGGTCATCTCCGCGCCCGCGCGGGTGGTTGCTCCCCAATCGGCGCCTCCAACCACCGAAGGCTCGCGCTCTCGGTCCCGCGGGCCGGGAAGGGTGGGCGATACGGGAACGAGGGAGACCTCGAAGTCAGCCCCAGCCAGTCCCGTGCCACCGGTCGTCGCTCTTCCCCCTTCACGACCGCCTCCCCGACCGAAACGCCGGGAACCACCAATGGCGACGACCCTGGTCTCCGCCGATTCGGCACCTGGATCCTCCGCCCGTTCGGAGGCCGGACCCGAGGCGAGTCGCCAACCCACGCCTGCTCCCGCGAGCAGGCCCAAGAGCGGCGGAGCGGCGACTCCAATCCCCGTCCCGGCTCCCCCCCCCACCGCTCCCGCATCGCCGTCGGCCGAGCCGGCTTCGGCCGCGGCAAACGTCGAGTCAACGTTGTTGCCACCCGCGGAGCCATCGCCTGGACACACTCCAGGCAGAGCTCGAGCGGCGATCGCGCCGGCGGCTCGCGCACCCTCGGTCGAGCCGGCGGAGAAGTTTTTCACGCCGCCCCCTCGGGTGGTAAGCCTCCCTGCTTCCCTGGCGGAACCCGAGTCCGATTCGCGCTATCTCCCGCCGAGCCGTTCACGCCAAGCGCGGACTGGATGGATCCTGGGGATCATGGTGGTCGGAGGCTTGGGACTCATCGGGGGGACGGTCGGGATATCCTACCTCCGGGAGACGGCGTCGTCCGCCAGTGCCTCCGCCACGCCACCTCCGCCCTCCGTCGATCCCGAGCTGGTCAAGCTCGTGGAAGGAGGGAGGACGGCATTGGGAGCGGGCGATCTCGAGGCGGCCGGGGCTTCGTTCCAGAGGGCACTCGGGCGGAGCCCTCACGACCCCGGGGCTCTCGCGGCTGTGGCCGAGCTGGAGGTCCTGCGCGCGGATTTCACCTGGCTTCGACTACGACTCCTCGATCCAGCTTGGACCGAGCGCGTGGCCGAGACGCATCGCGAACTTGGCAGCCAGATCGCCCGAGCGAGCGCCGCGGTCGATGCCGCCACCGCGCCGGCGGTGCCAGAGCCGCTCGCGCGCCGCCTTCGCATCGACCTGTTCCGACTGAGCGGCAAGGTCAGCGAGGCTCGTTCCTTGGTCGAGCCCTTGGCCGACCGAGCCAGCGAACCCGACACCGCCTACGTGCTGGGGGCGCTCGATCTCGCCGAGGCGAATCAGGCGTTTCTGAGTGCGGCCGCCCGGCTGCGCGTCGCGGCGGTGGGCGAGGGGGGGCTTGGGCGCGCACGCGCTTTGCTCATCTACTCCCTCGCGCATTCGGGCGACATCGTCCAAGCGCGGCGAGAGCTCGCGCAGCTCTCTTCCGCTTCGGCAGATCATCCGCTCGCCGAGGATCTGAAGGGATTCGTGGAGCGTTGTGCGGCGGCTGCCGCTGGGGACGCGGACGCCGGTCTGGCCACGGTGGACACCGAGGCACTCCGCGGGCTCGACGCGCCCGGCACCGCCTCGGACGCAAGGGGTGGCGCTGGTGACTTTCGCCAGCGCCTCAAGTTCGCCAGCGCGGCGCTCGGGATCCGCGAGTACGATCGAGCCGAGCGCCTCTTTCGGTCGGTGCTCCTCGAGCAGCCGGGCAACACCGAGGCGCTGGCTGGAGTGGCGGAGGTGGCACGTCAGCGCAACGATCCGAAAGCGGCCGAGCTCTACGAGAAGGTCCTCGAGAAGAACCCTGGATACGTCCCTGCGATCGTGGCGCGGGCCGATCAGAAATGGGCCGCCGGTGATCGTGCGGGCGCGCTCGCGCTCTATCAGCGCGTGGTGTCCCAGGTGGGCACCGACGGCACCTACGGGCGCCATGCCGCGACCCGGATCGCGGAGGGTGCACGCAGCGCGTCCGGGTCAGGTTCCGCCTCGCCTCCACGCGCCACTCCGCCGGCTCCTCCTGCGCCCACCGCGCCGGAGGCCGCCGAGATCGACACCTCCGACCTTCCCGGGACCGTCCCATGAGGTGGGGGTGGCGGATGGCGTTGCTCGCGGCGGCTCTGGCCGTGGGTTGCGAGGGTCGTCCCCGAGGAGCGGCGAGCGATTCGGTCGCGACGCCATCACTGCTCGGCGCCTTCCCGACGAGTTCGGGGAAGGTGCTCGAGATCGACCTGACCGCCGGGGCGCCGGAGGCGACGGAGGGAGGGCTCCTGCCGCTCCCAGCATCGCGGACGTACTCGGGGCTCGTCCACGCGCTAGAGCGCGCGGCGCAGGATGAGCGGGCCTCCGCGGTGGTCGTGCGTTTCGGGACGGTCGGATTCGGTTGGGCGCGGTCCGAGGAGCTGGCACGGCTTTTGGCCGCGATCCGCACAGCGGGCAAGCCCGTCGTATGCCACACCCACGGGCTCGACAACGCCTCCACCTGGCTTCTGATGGGCGGTTGTGACCGGATCTGGCTCAGCCCCGCGGGTGGTGTCGACCTCGTCGGCATCGCCTCGCAGGTCCTCTACTTCCGCAACGCGCTCGACCGCCTGAGCATCCGCGCCGACTTCGTCGCGATCGGCGAGTACAAGAGCGCCATCGAGTCGTTCACACGGGACGGTCCCACGGACGCCGCGCGGAAGGACCTCACGGAGACCCTCGCCTCGATTCGGAAGAGCTGGCTCGACGGGCTCACGGCGGCTCGCCCCACCGCCAAGGGTCGGGAGCTCGCAGAAGCGGGTCCCTTCGGGCCGTCGGAGGTGCTCGCCGCCGGGCTCATCGATGGGATCGGTTACGAGGTGGACGCCATCGAGGACGCGAAGACGCATGGCAGCGCCAGTGACGTCAAACCGCATTTTGGACCCGAGGGTGCCGCGAAGTCGATCGACATCGCCGAGATCATCCGGATCCTCTCTGGGGTGGACGACAGCCGGGGCGGTCGGCCACGCATCGCGCTGCTGCCGGCACTCGGCTCGATCACCATGAGCTCGAGCGGTGGGCTCTTCGAGGGAGGAGGGATCAGCGAGCACGCGATGACCAAGACGCTCCGGCGCCTGGCGAAGAACGAGGCCGTCAAGGCCGTGGTGCTCAGGATCGACTCGCCCGGTGGCTCCGCGCTCGCGAGCGACGTCCTCTGGAAGGAAGTGACCGACCTCCGGGCGAAGAAGCCCGTGGTCGTATCGATCGGCGACATGGCGGCGAGCGGCGGGTACTACATCGCCTGTGCTGGCACCCGGATCATCGCGGAACAGACGAGCATCGTCGGCTCGATCGGGGTCTTCGGCGGCAAGGTGACGTTCGACGAGGGGCTGGCTGCCTTGGGGGTCAACGCTGTCACCTTCCCGGCGAGCCCTGAGCCCGGCGCGGCCGCGCGCGCCGGCTACGAGTCCGCGCTGACGGCGTGGGACGATGCCACCCGCGAGCGAGTGCGGGTGCAGATGCAGGGGGTCTACGACCTCTTCCTCCGTCGGGTCGCCGAGGGACGGCACCTGCCGCTCGAACGCGTGCGCGCGCTCGCGGCGGGGCGGATCTACAGCGGCGTCCAGGGGCACGAACGCGGCCTGGTCGACGAGCTCGGCGGGGTGTCCCGAGCCATCGCCGTGGCGCGCGAACTCGCCCAGCTGGACGCGCAGGTGCCTGTGGTGGTCGAAGGCATGGGCGAGACGTTGCTCGAGCTGCTCGGTCTCAGCGAGGGTGCGAGCTCGGCGGACGTCGAGAATGCGGTAGCCCGTCTCCACCAGCGGCGGGGGGAGCTCTTTCGGGTGGTCCCGCCGATACTCCGTCGCTTCGGCGCGGTGGTGGGGCCGCTCCTCGAAGGTGAGCACATCCTGGCGACCATGCCGTATGCGTTGGAGTTCTGAAGCCCGCGCCAGGCGCGCGGTGTCTTCGGTGGCTCGGGCAGAAGGGCCTGGCGGGTTGGCCTGCTCATGGGTGGACCGGTGCCCCGCCCGCGACACGGACCGCAGTGGAGGTCCTGAGGGCATGCTTGCGCTGGCGCGGTCGCTCGCCAAACGGGCGGAGCAGGAAGCGGGATGCAGGTTGCACGCATCCTGCGTGCATCTTGCGCCTTTGCTGCTCGATCGGCCCATCGGGATCCATGCCAACGAGCCGTGTGGGCTCGCTCCGCTGCGTTGAGGGTTGCTGACGACTGAATCATCGTCGGTGATTCCTGTGGGGCCGGAGACCGCCGCTCGACGCGAACGGTCTTCGGGTCGGGCGACGGACCAAAGGGGTAGCCGTCCACGCCTTCCGACTGGAGGACACCGGCCGAGATCCGCTCCTCTGGCGTCATTGCTCCTGCGCTTCCGTGCTCGTTGCGCTAGCCGGCGAAGGGTCCTTCGGCCGGGTCGAGGGGGGCGTGAACGCACAATCGAAGGTGCGGGAGCAGCCCGTGGCTTCGGACGCCGGATTAGATCTGATGCGCACATGAACGAGCGATTCCAGCGATGAAATGTGCGAAGTGGTCCTTTCCCGAAGGTCGGCCAGGGAGCAACATCGAACTCGTCGTCGCCGGGCCGATCCCGGCGACCAGGGGACCCATGATCCACAGCTTCACCGTTTGCCGCCTGACCAGTCTCTGCGTCGTCTTCACCTCCGCGTCCGTTGCCTTCGCCGCCGAGGGCGATCCATGCTTGGCCGATGCGGACTGCGGGGTCGGCTACGCGTGCGAGCTGCCGCCGGTCGGGTCCAGAGGCGCCGGCGTCGGGGGCTCGTGGGGCGCCGAGCCGCAGCCAGCGGGCGGGGCGGCGGAGGATCCCGGTCCGGCAGCAGGCGCCGAGGGCGGTGCGGCGGCGACGGTAGAGGTGGTCGGGGAATGCCAGCGGGCGCCGCTCCCCTGTACGAGCGACGCCGACTGCGGCGAGCATCAGGTTTGCCAGTTCGACTACGCGGAGGCAGCCTGTGCCTCCGGTAGCGACTGCTCGGACGTCCCCGTCGAATCGTCTTCGATTGGTGAGTGCTGGGGTGAGCCGATGGCCTGCGGTGGGGACGGGGACTGTCCGGAGGCTTCGACCTGTGTGGATCGGCTCTGCACCTTCGAGCTCATCGAGTGTACCGAGGACGCTGGATGCCCGGGCGACTACGAGTGCATCTTCGAGGTCGCGGAGCAATGTGCCGCATCCTCCTGCATGCCAGGCGAGACCTGCGATTCGGAGCCGGTCTGCACCACGATGACCACCGAAGACGGGATGTGCTTTCCGAAGCCGATCCCCTGCGCCAGCGACGGGGACTGCTCTGGGGGTTGGCTCTGTTATGATGTTCCGAACGCGGACGCGCCCGAGGTCTGGGCAGCGGTGGACCTGGCCTGTCTTCCTGCGGGCATCATCGGCGCTCTCGAGGGATACGTGGAGGTAGGTGGCGATTTGGCGGCGGCCGAGGATTCGAGCATGGAGGCCACCGAAGCGCGCACCGAGGGAAGCAGCGAGCCCTCGACGGCAAGCGGAGACGAGGACGCTTCCGCGGCAGAGCCCGAGTCCACCGAGACCGATGGAGGCTGCGCCGTGACCGTGGCTGGAAGGAAGGCGCGCTCGGCGCAATGGGTCCTCTTCGCGGTGGGTCTGGTCCTCGGTCTGCTCCGCGTGCGCCGCCCAACCTGATTCCCCCTCCTGCGGTTCGAACTCCAGGGCGGAGTCCAGAATGTCCGCCGGCCGTTCGGCACTCTGGCCGCGCGGAGGGTGGTCGGGAACCGGAACAGATCAGCGGTCGTCTCTTCACGACATGCACCCGCGCTCAGCCGAGCGAGGGCGGGCGCCACCGAGGAAGCGCTCCGGTTTGCATTGAGAGCGCGATTTCGCGTTTTCCAAAGCGACCGGACGGCCGCACGTGCGCGAGGAAGAAATGGGCGCGTCGAGCCCCTGCCCCTGCCGGCCCGAGTCCAGGCCTTTCGCAGGTCTTCACGGATTCCGCTGCGCACCAGTTTCTGGTAGGCAGCCGTAGCCTTTGGAGCAGCTCAACACCGTGCAGGATCATGTGACGACGGAAGGGGTCAGCCAGAAAGCGGGGCCGCACGGGGTCGAGCGACGCTTCCAGATCCCGGTGGTGCTCGATGGGTTGAGTTCGCGCGGCGGTGGCGGCGCCCATAGCCTTCGACCACCGAACCGACACAGGGCAGAACTGGCTCTCTAACGATTCGCCTACGACCGAAGGCCAACCGCGCCGAAGCGGCATTCTTGACTTCGACACGACACGCAAACCGCCGCACAGAGTTCGCTTCTGGAAGGGCAAACACGATGAGTGACATCAAAAAAGAAATCAACCTGGTGACGGGCTCCCGGCCGTTCTTCAAGGGCATCGACCGGATCAAGTACGAAGGCCCGAGCTCGGACAATATCCTCTCCTTCAAGCACTACGACGAGAACCGAGTGGTCGCCGGCAAGACCATGAAGGAGCACCTGCGGTTCTCCGTTGCCTATTGGCACTCGCTCTGCGGGGCGGGCCAGGACATGTTCGGCGGTGACACCAAGGATTGGCCCTGGCTCGCGGCCAGCGACCCGATGCAGAAGGCCCGCGACAAGATGGACGCCGCCTTCGAGCTCATCACCAAACTGGGGGTACCCTTCTACTGTTTCCACGACTTCGATCTGGTGGCCGAAGGCGCGACGGTCGCCGAGTCCGAGAAGCGGCTGACGTCCATCGTGGAGTACGCCAAGGAGAAGCAGCAGGCTTCGAACGTGGGTTTGCTGTGGGGGACCGCCAACCTGTTCAGCCATCGTCGCTACATGAACGGCGCGGCGACCAACCCCGAGTTCGACATCATCGCGCAGGCTGGGGCGCAGCTCAAGAACGCGCTCGACGCGACCATCGCGCTCGGCGGTGCGGGCTACGTCTTCTGGGGCGGTCGCGAAGGCTACATGTCCCTGCTCAACACCAACATGAAGCGCGAGCAGGAGCACCTCGGGCGCTTCCTGACCATGGCGCGGGACTACGCGCGGAAGAACGGCTTCAAGGGCTGCTTCTACATCGAACCGAAGCCCATGGAGCCCACCAAGCACCAGTATGACTACGACGCTTCGACGGTGCTCGGCTTCCTCCGTCAGTACGACCTTCTCGGCGACTTCAAGCTCAACGTCGAGGTGAACCACGCCACCCTGGCCGGACACACGTTCCAGCACGATCTCCAGGTGGCCGCCGACGCCAACGCGCTCGGCAGCATCGACGCCAACCGGGGCGACTACCAGAACGGCTGGGACACCGACGAGTTCCCCATGGATCTCTTCGAGGTCACCCAGGCGATGCTCGTGATCCTCGAGGCGGGCGGCTTCACCACGGGCGGGATCAATTTCGACGCCAAGCTGCGCAGGAACTCCACGGAAGAAAGCGATCTCTTCATCGCGCACATCAACGGCATGGACACCTTTGCCAGGAGCCTCGTCGTGGCGGACAGGATCCTGCAGTCTTCTCCGTATCGCCAGTGGCGGAAGGAGCGCTACGCCTCCTTCGACAGCGGCGAAGGCGCGAAGTTCGAGGCCGGTCAACTGTCCCTCGAGGATCTGAAGGCCATCGCGGTTCGCAACGGCGAGATCACGCCCAAGAGCGGCAAGCAAGAGCTGTACGAGAGTCTGATCAACAAGTATCTCTAATCACGAACTCAGAGGTCTGGGCGCGGGCTCTCGACACGAGGGCTCGTGCCATTTCGACTTCGTTAGAAGGAAGTGTCCCAAACGGTGCGTCGAAAAGAGGCGTCTGCGCTTTTCGCCAGGGTTACGTTTGCGAGCTCTTTCGCGTTTGAGGAGGAAACCGTATGTCGTCTGTAGACGTTTCTTCGAAATCGTCCGACCTTGGCGCCGCAAAGGGCAGCCCCGCCTATGTCATGATGTTGACGCTCGTGGCCACGCTGGGCGGATTGCTGTTCGGCTACGACACCGCCGTGGTGAACGGGGCAGAGAAGTCCCTGGTAGAGTTCTACGTCGCCAAGATCACCGACCCGGCGCACCACGCTTACGCGATGTCCATGATCACCCAGTACAAGGTGTTGATGGCTATCGTGCTCTACGTCGTATTCGCCATCGTCTGCGCCCAGATCGTCAAGCTGGTCGGCAAGACCAGGGGGTTCGTTGCCAGCGGGATCGCGATCGCGGCGCTCACCGTGTGGGTGGTCAGCTTCGTCGCGAGGGGGATACCCACCGATGCCGTCGAGCTACAGAACACGGCGGACACCGTCAAGGGATTCGTGCTCGCCAGCGCGCTCATCGGATGCGTCATCGGCGGGGCAGCGGCGGGGTTCATCTCCAATTCGTTCGGCCGCAAGAACGGGCTCATCATCGCCGCCGTCGCCTTCGCGGTGTCGGGGGTCGGCGCCTGGAGACCCGAGGCATTCAACTTCTTCGGAGTGCAGGATGCCTATTCCTTCGTCGTTTACCGAATCATCGGCGGCGTCGGGGTCGGCATCGCTTCCATGATCTCCCCGATGTACATCGCCGAGGTCGCCCCGGCCGCGATCCGCGGCAGGCTGGTTTCCTGGAACCAGTTTGCCATCATCTTCGGGATGCTCGTCATCTACTTCGTCAACTACGCCATCGCCCGGCAGGGGAACGAGGACTGGTTGGTGGCCGAGGGATGGCGCTGGATGTTCTTCTCCGGCGTGATCCCTTCGGTGCTCTTCTTGGTGCTCCTCACCCTAGTGCCGGAGACGCCCCGGTTCCTGGTCATGAAGGGGAAGGAGGAGCGTGCAAAGGCGGTGCTCAGTCGCATCGCGGGGGAGGCCGATTCGGCCGCTATCCTCGCGGAGATCAAGGGGACGCTCCACGAGAAGAGTGCGCCGTGGCTCAGCTATGGCTTCTTCGTGATCTTCCTCGGCATCATGCTCTCCGTCTTCCAGCAGTTCGTGGGGATCAACGTGGTGCTCTATTATGCGGGCAACATCTTCCGCAATATGGGCGCCAGCACCGACTCTTCGCTGCTGCAGACGATCATCGTGGGAGCCGTCAACCTGCTCTTCACCGTGGTGGCGATCATGAGCGTCGACCGGTTCGGCCGGAAGCCGCTCATGATCATCGGGGCCATCGGCATGGCGGCGAGCATGTTCGCGCTCGGTACGGCGTTCTACCTGAAGAGCATGGGCATCGTGGCGCTCGTGTGCATGCTGACCTACGTGGCTTCCTTCGCGATCAGCTGGGGTCCGGTCACCTGGGTGCTGCTCTCGGAGATCTTCCCCAATTCGATCCGTGGTGCGATGTCCATCGCGGTCGCAGCTCAGTGGATCGCCAACTGGATCGTCTCGTTGACGTTCCCCATGTTGAACGACAACCGCTACCTGACCGAGGTCTTCAACCACGGCTTCTCCTACTGGATCTACGGGGTCATGGGGGTGCTCGCGGCGGTCTTCGTGTGGAAGCTCATCCCCGAAACCAAGGGGAAATCCCTCGAGGAGATCGAGAAGCTCTGGGCCAAGTAGGGTCCGCGGCCAGCCTGGGCGGCTGGTGGCGTCGGAGCTCGGCCTCGCTCCGCGGGCGGGCGCAGTCGGATGGAGGTAACGCGTGGACCAAGGAATTCAACTGGGCGGCATCGACTACCTCATTCTGATCGTCTATTTCGCGTTCGTTCTGGGGATCGGGGTTGCGCTTCGGCGCTACCAGAAGACCAGCGAGGACTTCTTCCTCTCCGGGAGATCCATCCCCGCCTGGGTGGCGGGGTTGGCGTTCCTCTCCGCCAACCTGGGCGCCCAAGAAGTGATCGGCATGGCGGCTTCCGGGGCCAAGTACGGGATCGCCACCAGTCACTTCTATTGGGTGGGTGCCATCCCGGCGATGGTCTTCGTGGGTGTTTTCATGATGCCGTTCTACTACGGGTCGCGCGCCCGTTCGGTCCCGGAGTACCTGAAGCTCCGCTTCGACGAGAAGACGCGCGCCTTCAACGCCATCTCCTTCGCCACCATGACCGTCTTCTCGTCAGGGATCTCGATGTACGCCCTGGCGAAGCTTTTTCAGGTGCTGCTGGGCTGGAACTTCAACCTCAGCATCTGGATCTCCGCTTTGATCGTCCTCGTGTACATCTACTTGGGCGGGCTCACCTCTGCCATCTACAACGAGGTCCTTCAGTTCTTCCTCATCGTGCTCGGGTTCGCGCCCTTGGTTTGGCTGGGGATGCGCGACGTCGGCGGGTGGTCGGGGCTGGTCAGCCGGCTCGAGAAGGTGGCCACTGGTCAAGGCTACGCGCCCGGAGCCTGGACCGACTCCTGGGCGCACCTTCATAGTCCGCAGGCCAACCCCATGGGCGTCGAGTGGTTCGGTATGATCATGGGGCTCGGGTTCGTGCTCTCGTTCGGCTACTGGTGCACGGACTTCTTGGTGGTCCAGCGTGCCATGGCGGCGGAGTCGATGGCGGCGGCCCGCCGCACGCCGCTCATCGCCGCGGTGCCCAAGATGCTCTTCCCGTTCCTGGTCATTTTCCCGGGGATGATCGCCATCGCGCTCACCTATCAGGGCGGAGCCGGCTTCGCGCTGCCCAAGATGGCCGACGGCACCTACGACTACACCATGGCCATCCCCATGATGCTGGGGCACTACTTCCCGCCCGGTATCCTCGGGCTGGGGCTGACGGCGCTGATGGCGAGCTTCATGTCCGGCATGGCGGGCAATGTCACGGCGTTCAACACCGTCTTCACCTACGACATCTACCAGAGCTACCTCAAGAAAGACGGATCGGACGCTCATTATTTGTGGATGGGGCGCATGACCACGGTCGTCGGCATCCTGTTGTCGGTCGCCACCGCGTACCTGGCCTCGCGCTTCAACAATATCATGGATTTCTTGCAGCTGGTCTTCGCTTTCGTGAACGCCCCGCTGTTTGCCACTTTCCTCTTGGGTATGTTCTGGAAGCGCGCGACCGGCCACGGTGCCTTCTTCGGTCTCTTGCTGGGGACGGCAGCGGCCACCGTGCACCACGGCCTCACCCTTCCCTTCGGCGCCGACGCGGGGATCAAGGGCGGGTGGCTGCTGGCAGCGCAACCGCTGCACGGCTATCCGAGCGAGATGGCCCAGAACTTCTGGACGGCCATCTGGGCCTTCGGCGTCTGCTTCGCGGCCACCATTCTGATCTCGGTCACGACGCGGCAACGGCAGTCCGACGAGGCACTGAAGGGCCTGGTCTACTCGCTCACGCCGCGCGCGACGGACGAATCGGTTCCCTGGTGGAAGACCCCCGGCGGGTTCGGGGTCCTGGTGATCGCCATGGTGGTCGCCCTCAACGCCATCTTCTGGTAGGACAGGGAGGACCCCATGGGACTCGATATCCGCACCCCGATCGGCGCGATGTTCCTGGCGCTGGGCGTGCTCTTGGTCGGCTACGGGATGATGACCAACGGTGCCGAGATGTACGCGCGCTCCGGCAACTACAACATCAACCTCACGTGGGGCGCGGTGCTGGTGGTCTTTGGGGCGACCATGCTCTTTCTGGGGCGGCGCGGCCGGGCCAAGCCTCCCGGGGGTCGCCCTTCGGATCGCTAGGGCATTCCCCTGGCAACGACTAGTCAACCGTTTGGGGGTCCTTCGACATGAGAGCCCGCCTCATCGAAACGGCCGATGTCGCCCGCTTGACCGATGTGTTCTTGCGCCTCCGTCGCGAGTGGGCGCCGGCCGAAGCGTGGAGCTACCACGCCGCGCACGGCTACCTCGAGCACCTCGCTCTTCGAGGCCCGGAGGCCTGCTTCGCGGCGGTGGAGGAGGGTGGGGAATTCGTTACGGGGGTGTTCGGCTGGTCGTATCCGTGGATCGACGGCCGCCGGTACCAGATTTGCGAGCTCGTGGCTCCGCTGACTCATCAGGGGTGTGAGGCGGTCGCGCTCCTCCTCGACATGGTCCGTTCCCACGTCAGCGACTCGGTGAACGTCTGGTGCGTCGCCGCTCCGGAATCACCGACGGGACGAATCCTCGACCGAGCAGGGTTCTCCGTCGTGGAGCACGAGCGTCTCTACACGGATGGGAGGCGCGGCACCTCCCAGGATGCCCACAGCAGCCGTTCGCCGCTCCTGAGCGTCCGTCTCGGACACCCAATCCCGTCACCAAAGGTCGCGGCAACCAGCGTGGACGCGGTGCGGAATCCGAGTCTGCAGGTCCGCGATCTTCGGTCGGGGGAACGTTCGCGCCGCGTCTTCGAATCGATGGACGAGGCCCAAGCTTGGCTCGTCGCTCGCCCCAGGTACACGGATGTCTTGGGGGTGTTTGCCCAGGAAGTGACGCCGGAGGAGAGCAAGCACCTCAAGGCCTGCTGCCGCCCGCTGGATGAGGAGGAGCGGGTCTTGGAGCAGGCGCTGGACCGCGCGAGCGAGCAGGAGGCGCAGCGGCGGCAGAGGGAACGGCAGCTCGCCGAGGTGGCTGCGGTCGCCGAGGCACGAGTCGTGGCGGCCCACGCCGAACCCAACCGGCCCATCGAGGTCGTCTATCGCTTCTCAGGGGAGATCGAGGTCGTCGATCAGAACGACGACCGCGCCATCACGGAGGAGGTTCGAGCCGCGGTGCTCGCCTTCGTCGCGGAGAGGAACCGCTGGATCCAATCTCGTGGTCAGGTCGTCGGCCAGGCGAAGGTGACCGTCTGGCCCGGGGTGGTTCCCGACGGGACCGCGGAGCGCGTGATCCACGGAACGTTCGTGCCCGTGTCCTCCGAGGGGTGACCGGGGACCGGCTGTCGTCGGCCGGCCTAGCACTACTGCGTCAGGTTAGTGGCTTGGTTCGGTCGCAGCGTGACGCTGGGGCGACCAGGGCGAGGGCGCGAGCGGCTCC
>JAFGBI010000133.1 GCA_016933275.1 Polyangiaceae bacterium
GCTTGACCGACCCCCGGCCGCGCAACCCCACGGAATCAGATCAGTCCATCACCTGACCCAAGCATGCCCCACAGAACTCTGGAGCCCGGTTGAAATGGCACGCAACGAGGCCGAACGACAGCGGGAAAGGATCGGTCAGGAGCTTCGCCGCGGCCTGTCGGTGCTCGCCTCGATCGGCTCCACGGCTCCCTTCGTCGGCCTTCTGGGCACTGTGCTCGGCATCATCAGCGCATTCCAGGGGATCGCCGCCACGGGCGGCGGCGGACTCGGCGCAGTCTCTGCCGGGATCGCCGAAGCCCTGATAGAGACGGCGTTCGGCCTCTTCGTCGCCATCCCCACGGTGCTCTCCTACAACTACTTCATGGCGCGCGCCAATGCAGTGGAAGGAGCGCTGGAACGCGCCTCTGGTGAACTCCTCGACGAATTGGAGAACGAGCATGGCAGGTCCGAGACGCGTCCGCGGCGCTCCCAGAAGGCCGCCTGAGCCGGACATGAACGTCACGCCGCTCGTGGACGTGACGCTCGTGCTCCTCATCATCTTCATGGTCCTGGCACCCGCCATCAACGAGGGTGAGCAAGTGTCCTTACCCCAGGTCCAGGCCGTTGATTCGAGGCCGAGAGACCTCAACCCCATCGAGGTGACGCTCGCAGGGGACACGGTGATCCTCGAGCAGCACCGGATCCGGCCCGACGAGCTCCAGGCGAGGCTGGTCGAGTTGCACCGCGCGAATCCCAGCCGCCAGCTGATGCTGAAGACCGACTCGACGGTGCGCTACCAGCGGATCCGCGAGCACTTCGGTCTCCTCAAGGAAGTGGGTTTTCGCGGCGTGCAGCTCAAGGTGATCGCGCGCAAGACAACGGGGGACGCTGGGAGCTGAGCCATGGCCTTCCAAATCGACGCCCGAAACACGAAACGTCCGGCGCCGGTGATGAACGTCACTCCACTCGTGGACATCACCCTGGTCGTGCTGATCATCTTCATGATCGTCACGCCCATGATGACCAAGACCTTCTGGCTGAACATCCCGAAGCCAGACGACCAGCAGCGACCCGCGGAGAGCGATGACCGGCCCCTGGTAATGACGTTGGACGCTGCGGGTACCATCCGCGTCAACACGACCATCCTCAGACCCGACGAGCTCAAGACACGCCTCCCGCGCATGCTCGCCGCCAAGCGCCACCGAGTCCTCTATGTGGACGCCCACGATTCCATCGACTACGGGCGGGTCGTGGAGGCAATGGACCTCGCACGGCAGGGCGGCGCGCGGACGATCGCGATGCTGACAACGAGGATCGTGAAGTGAGCCGCCGCGCAGGACGGCCCAGACCTCCGTGAGCGATTCCACGAGACACCGGGCGCTCCGCACCTGCAGCGCGGGGAGCGATCCGCCGAAGACTCGACAGGAGACTCGATGCGCAATCTTCTTTCAGGAATCCTGGGACCCGGACTGACCTGGGTGTGCGCGGCCGGGACTTTGTACGCACAACCCGGAAGCCGGCCCACGGAGACATCGGTGGTGACGGGCGATGACGATTTCTCGGAAGGTGAGTACTCCTTCGGCGACACGACCGACCTCGGCGGGGGACAGGAGCCCGGCAGCGAGGGGATCACGGTGGACCTCGAGCAAGCGCCGGCCAGGAACCTCGGCGTCATCGTCGGACGTCTCATCGATTCGAGAACTGGAGATCCGATCCTCGAAGGGAAGATCTCCGTTCCAGGCACGGCGCATCGTACTCTGACCGACCTCGAGGGCCGCTTTCGCCTCGAGCTGCCGCCCGGCACCTACGAGGTTCGATACTTCGAGGGAACCCACCAGCCGGCACGCACGACTGGACTCATTCTCGCCGTTGGCCAAACACTCGACGCGAGCGCGCGCCTCACGCCACTCGAGGGGTTGGTGCAAGAGACGGAGATCATCGCCAAGATCGAGAAGGAACGGCTCGAGGGGCAGCTGTTGGCCCGCCAACGCTCCGCCGCGACCGGCGACATCATCGGCCGCGCCGAGATTGCCAAGACACCGGATAGCAACGCTGCCGAAGCGGCGAAGCGCGTCGTGGGTGCGAGCGTGATCGGAGGTCGGTTCGTCTTCGTACGCGGCCTAGGGGAGCGGTACACCAACTCGCTCCTCGACGGGACGCCGCTCCCGAGTCCCGAACCCGACCGCGCCGCAGTACCACTCGATCTGTTCCCTGTCGACGTCATCGACAACATCACGATCGCGAAGACCGCCACGCCGGACGTACCCGGTGATTTTGCTGGCGGCTCCGTCCAGATCCAGACTCGAAGCATCCCGGACGAGCTCGTCGCCAGCGCAAGCGTGAGCGGCGGCTACAACACGCACGCGACGTTCCGTGATCGCCTGGACCATCAGGGCAGCAGTACCGATTGGCTCGGTTTCGATTCCGGACTCCGACGGCTCCCCGACGGGGTACCGGATGACTTCCCGGTGTCGGCCGGAGCGTATCGGCCCGACGGCACGGAGGTATCGGCGGCGGACGTCCGACGCTACGCACCACTATTGAACTCATCCCTGCGGTGGCGAACGGACGCATTCACTCCCCCAAACCACAGCGCCAGCCTCGTTCTCGGAAACGGCTGGCGGCTGCCCGGCGAGCAGCGCCTCGGCGCAGTCGCGTCATTCAGCTACGGTCACGGCTACGAGCTTCGAGAAGCCGTCGTGCGACAATTCGACCCTGCAGCGGCTTCTCCGCGTGGCTTCACCGAAAGAATCGACTACCAGGTCGACGAGGGCGAGGAGACCGTGCACTGGGGAGCCTTCGGAAGCCTGTCCTACGCACCTTCGACAGAGCACGGCCTGAAGCTCGTGGTGCTCCACAGCCAGTTCGCCAATGATCTCACTCGAGTCTTCACGGGTTTCGCCAGTGAAGTCGACAGCGAGGTCAGTGGCGTCCATCTCCAATACGCCAGCCGCGGACTCGACCTGGCCAAGCTGTCCGGTTCCCACCAAGTCGAGGCGCTCGGCCGCGCACGACTCGCGTGGACCGCGCTGCTATCGCGGGCCAGCCGGAACGAACCCGACACCCGCGATGTTGGGTACCTTCACCGTGGATCGGCGGACCTTCCCTTCCAGACCACCGGTCAATCCGAGAATGGACGCCATTTCTTCTCAGACCTGAGCGAGAACGGCGTCGCGGGCACGGTTGACTGGATGCAACCCCTGGATCTCCGCAACCGTCAGCGGGCGAAGCTCGGGGCCTCTTTCAGCCGGCGGCGACGAGATTTCGGCGCCCGGAGGTTCAGCTTTGGTCCGCCGCAGGGCGCGCCTCCGGCCGGTTGCACGAGTGCCGAGTTCGGGCCGGAGTGCCCAGACCAGACGTACCAACCGGCCGCCATCGAAGAGGGAACCATCGAACTCGACGAGGGGACATTCAGGACTGACGGCTACCGGTCGGATCTCGATGTGTATGCTGGGTATCTGATGACCGACCTCACGGTCGCCGCTCCGGTACGCATCGTGTTGGGCGAGCGGGTCGAAGCCACGCACCAAGCCATCGAGCCCTGGGACTTCGGAACCGGCAGCGCCGGGCAGGCCAGGGTCGATGCGGTGGACCTACTGCCAAGCGCGGCCGTCGTGCTATCGCTCCACCAAAACACCAAGGCGCGGGCGTCCGCCACGCGAACCCTGGCCCGTCCGCAGTTGCGCGAGCTCGCGCCCTTCGCGTTCAGCGACTACTATCAGGGCCATCTCACCGCCGGCAACCCGGACCTCGACCTCACCCGAATCACCAACCTCGACCTGCGCCTGGAGCACTTCCCCACCCTGCGCGAGGTCGCCGCGGTGAGCGTCTTCCACAAACGGTTCGCCGACCCCATCGAGCCGGTCCTGGTACCGGCAGCGGGGAGCTACATGGTGACCTATCAGAACACTCCCAGCGCCTACGTCTACGGGGTCGAGCTGGAGAGCCGAACGAGACTCGGCTTCCTCAGCCCGGCGCTGGACAAGCTGTCCTTGATTGCCAACCTGACGCTCACTCGATCGCGGATCCAGGTCGAGCAAACTGGGGATGACACCATGACGAGCCTCGACCGACCCATGGTCAATCAGGCCCCCTGGGTGACGAACCTCGCACTAGATTACGACAACGAGGACTCTGGCACCCGAATTCGGGTTTCGTACTATGTGGCCGGACGACGTATCGTCGAGGTGGGCGCCTTCGGACTGCCTGACGCCTACCAGCAGCCGCAGCATCTGGTTGACGTCACCGCGTCGCAGGCCATCGGCCGGCACGTCGCCATCAGGGTGGGCGTGGAGGACCTGTTCGATACCAAAGCGGTGGTCACCCAGGGAAGCCGCAGGGAATCGGGGAACACTCGGCTCGAGTATCGCGACGGGGCAGTCGTCTTCGCAGGCGCTTCGTACTCCCACTGATCTACTAGATCGAACAATCCGCGCGCCACGCGCGGATCTTCGGCAGCGCGGTGGATCGGCACCGGAGGCGCCCGCCGCTCATCCAGCGGCGAGGAGGGAAAGGCCGCGGGGCGCGACCGATGGGGGGGAGGGCTCGCCTCCCCCTCCAAGAAGAAACCTAGCGCGAGCACCATCCGGCGCCGTGCTTGGGTTGCGGGCCTGGCCCGCGCTGAGGCGAGGGATTCACCAAGTAGTGCCTCAAGTGTCACACGCTCCACGGAGAGCTTGGGCATACCTCAGCGGCAAGGAGGTGCCGAGGAAATGAGCAACCAAATGATGAGGGTGCTTCTCTCCACTGGAGGTCTCGTCGCGGCCGGCTTCGTGGCGTGCACGAGTGATAGCGCGGCCGATTCCGTAACGGCCACCGGCGGCACCACGAACGAGGGCGGCGCGGGAACCGGGGGCGATCTCAACGAAGGAGGGAGCTCGATCGGCGGCCACGAGGATGGCGACGGCGCCGAGGCTGGAGGGGCTGGCGAGAGCGGTGGGCCCAATCCAAGTTGCAGCCTCGCCCGCGAGGGCAGGGAGGAGGTGCTGCTGACCGGCGACATCGAAGGCGAGCTCGATCCTGGGAATGTCTACGTCATCGAAGGGGTAGTGTACGTGCTGGAGGGCAAGACGCTCACCATTCCACCCTGCACTCGCATCGAGGGCGATCGAGACAGCCTCGGGACCCTCATCGTCACTCGGGGTGGTCGCATCGAGGCAGCAGGCAATCCGGACGCGCCGATCCTCTTCACTGGGAGAGATGGGGCAGACGAACCCGGCTCCTGGGGTGGGGTGCTGATCCTCGGCGGCGCGCCCGTAACGCTCGGCTCCGACGTCAACGTAGAGGGCTTGGCGCCCGACCCGCGCCACCAGTATGGGGGAGAAGACCCGGACGACGACAGTGGGACGCTCGAGTACGTCCGGATCGAATATTCCGGGGTCGAGTTCAGCCTGAACAACGAGATCAACGGCCTGACCTTGGCCGGCGTCGGCAACGGCACGACCATCGACCACGTCATGGTTCGCGACACGCTCGACGACTGCTTCGAGTGGTTCGGCGGCACGGTCGATGCCGATCACCTCATCTGCGTCAACAGCGGCGACGACATGTTCGACACAGACGACGGATACCAAGGGACGATCAGCTACGTCTTCGGGCAGCACGGCCAGCAGGACTCGGCGGACCCGAACGGACTGGAGTGGGACGGCACCACGGACACGAACGCGCGAATCGACACCGTCGTCACACTCCGAAACGCCACGATGTGTGCGGACGATCGATCGGAGACCGGCTACGCCATGGTGTTGCGCAGAGGGGTCGCGGGACAGATCGAGAAGCTCGTCGCGGTTGGCTTCCCCTACGGCGTCGACCTTCGTGCGGAGCCCGGCTCAGAGGCCGAGCTCTCGGACATCACCATCGCCAACTCGATCCTCGTCGCCGATGTGGCGATGGACCAAGAGGAGGCCCCGGGCACGATCCTCGACGACGACGGCGGTCTCGACGACGCCGCCTGGTTCCAAGAGGGCACCAGGAATGGCACTGGCGATCCGGGGTTCACGGCCGCGGATTGCATGCGGGCGACCCCCACCGCCGCGGTCTTCGACTCCGATGTTGGTGCCTTCGAAGGCGACCCCGACTGGGCCAGGGGAAAGTGGACTGGATGGTAAGGAATCGAGTACTCCGCACGCACGGCGAAGCACTCGAGCGCCACCAGCCTCGAGCGTACCCTCGAACAGGACATCGGTGGGCTTCGATCACTCCTTCGGAGGACCGACCGTCGTAGAGGCCCTCCCAACGGTAGGACATGCGGCCGGCGATTCGACCGGGCGCCACTGGCTCGAACTCGAAGCGGAGCGTGCGGCCGATCTGCCCGGGCGCGGCGAAGGCCATCAGCGTGTCGCTCGGTAAGCGGCTCCTCGCCGCTGGATGAGCGGCGGGCGCCTCCGGCGCCGATCCACCGCGCTGCATCCACCGCGCTGCCGAGAATCCGCTCGTGACGCGCGAAGTCTCCAACCAAGCAGATCAGCGTCACCTCGCTCTGGTCCCGCACCACCGGGAAGAGGGTTTCGGGCGCGTTCGCGGGCGCCAGCTCCGGGGGGCAGCTCGGCACCGTGAAACGGCCAACCTCTGGCAAAGGCAAGGGAGCGGCAGGGGTCGTGGCGCAGGTGCCTTTCAGATCAGATCCCACCCTCCCGCCGCCGGTACGGGTAGACCTGGTCTTCGCCAGGGGGACAGGCGCGAAGGATACGTGGTTCACAAGACCGAACGTCAACCCGGGGTGCGCTCGCCTTTGGTCCAGGTCCGCTGGGGAGCGGGATCTCGCTCGGTACGCCGCCGGGGCTCGAAGGCGTGGACGGCACGAGCTCGTCCGAGCGCGCCCCGCTGGCCGGAGACGCGGTTCGGTCGCCCACCCCAGGTGGCGCCCCGGCGGGTGCGAAGCGATACCCAACCTTGCGAACGGTCTCGACGTAGTCAGCGGCGATGCCGAGCTTCTCCCGGAGGCGCTTGACGCGCGTGTCTACCGTACGCGCGGTCGTCCGCGAGCCATACCCCCAGACGGTCTTCAACAGCACCTCCCGTGACCTTACCTGGTTCGGGTGCTCGCACAAAGCGACGAGCAGCCGGAACTCGAGCGCCGTGAGCTGGACCTCCCTGCCCGCGACCCGGATCCGATGGGCCTCCCGGTCTACCCGGATGATGCCGGCGTCGTAGCTGTCCTTCGGCCCGGGCTCCACCCGCTGTCCGCGCCGCAATACGTTGCGAATGCGCAGCATCAGCTCGCGGATGCTGAAGGGCTTCACCACGTAGTCATCCGCCCCGAGCTCGAAGCCTACGACACGGTCGATCTCCTCACTGCGGGCACTCAAGATGACGATGCGCAGACCCCGGGTCGCCTCATCGTCGCGCAGCGTCCGACACACCTCGGTGCCGCTCAGATCGGGCAGGCTCAGCTCCAGGAGCACCAGATCCGGGTGGAGCTCGCGAGCGAGACGTATCCCGTCCGTCCCTCGACGAGAGGCCACGATGTGGTGGCCAACCTCCCGTAGCCGCTCGTCCAGGATCGAGAGGGTCGATGGCTCATCGTCGATGACCAGGATTCGCGCCATCTCGATCGGTTGTTGTACCCTGCGGGCGTGAAAGGAATGTTACGGGGTCGTAGCGACTCAGGAACGATCCCGCGCCCAACGCGTCACGTTCCTTTGGCGCGGCGGGCGCGCTCAGTCAACCTGGAGCTCGGCCGCCCGCCACCCGACGCCACCCCGATCATCGTGCAGTACGATCCACATCCTCACCGGGCCCGACCCGCTGGGGGCGATCCATCGATTGCTCGAGTCGGCCGCGATCTCGCTCGCGGTGCGTCCGGTGCGGTCGCGCTCGAAGCTGCCGGCCGTCGCCAGCCAGGAGACGCGTAGCGCCTCCCGGGCGTTGACCAGGGCACGGCTGCCCGGATCGTAGTAGAGGTAGCCCTCGGCGCCGGTGCACGCTTTCACCGGATCGCCGCAATCCTCCGGGCACTCCCCCGCTACCTCGGTGACGCCGCAGACGCCGTCGTCACAGGTGTCTGCGAGCGGGCACTCCTGCCAACTGACCTCCACGGAGAGGGCCTCACCGCGTTCGATCCGAACGGGGTCCCCACCTGGCTCGACCACGGTCCGCTCCCCATCGGCGCGCTCGATGGCAAGCTCGGCCACCTCGGGGTTCGTGTTCCGGTGGTAGCGGCGGCGATACTCGACGCTGTCTTCGATGGTCACCGCGCCCAGCCCACAGGCCAGGCGAACGTAGCCGATGGCCGGCGCCCCCTCGGACACCGCGGGTGACGTCAGCGTCACCGGCTGATAGTACCCACCCGAGGTGTCGGGATCGGCGGGCCTCAGCATCGGCTCGCCCGGCTCGGGTGCGGGCGGGGTCGGTCCGAAGACCTCGCACGCCTTCTGAGGAATGGTGACTGCGACCGACGGCGCGCTGCCGACGACCTCGCTGGCAGCGGCCGGCGGCGTCGCCTCGAGACAGTCCCCGGCAATGGTCCCGGGACTCGCCAGCGGCTTCCGAACGTTGCAGAGCCTCCAATCCAATACGGTGTCGTCGTCGGCGACATCCGGCGAGGCAACGAGCGCGCGCAGCGCCACCTCGGTCGAAACCGGCACCTCGGCGGGATCCGCCCGCACGGCAACGATGCGCGGGGCATCGACCTCGGAGGGGCGACCCTCGATGGAAGGCCGGCAGCCGAACATAGCCGCGCCGAGGGAGAGCACCCCCGCCAACCCAAGCCCGCCCCCCCGCCACCCTACCATGTGAGCTTCGCCCCCAACACCGGCAGGATCGGGAGCCCGGTGATGTAGCTTTGCCGCGAGTAGTCGTAGTTATACACGATCTCCTCCGGGTTTTTGTGGTTCGTGACGTTCTGGACGTCGAGGTAGATCTCCAGGTTCGAGCGATCGCTGAACTCGAACTCCTTCGCCGCCCGGACATCGAGGCTGTAAAACGGTGGGATGCGGACCGAATTGTGAAGCCCAAAGATGGGCTGGTACGCATCGAGGCGAGCGTCATAGGTGGCGCCAACCACCGGCGTCCGCGGGTACCCCGTGGAATACCGCGCGCGAGCGCCAACCTCGAAGCCATGTCCGAGGTCGTACGATCCGAGCGCCGTGACCACGAACGTCTGGTCGAAATCGAAGGGCCGCCATGCCCCGGTGCGCGGATCGACACGCTCACTCCGGACCATACTGACGCTGAGCCAACCGAAGAACCGGCCCGTCATGTCATGGCGAATGAGAAACTGCGTGCCGTAGGCACGGCCACGGCCGGTCTGCACCAGGGCCTCCGCGACCGCGGGGGCCGCTGCCGGGTTACGGACCACGAGGTCGTCCGAGTGCGAGAAGAAGCTCGTTACCTCCGCAGAAACCGGCTCCGTGAGCCGGTACGCGGCGCCCAGGACGTAGTGATTCGCCGTCCCCAGCATGAAGGTCGGATTGCCGAAGACGGAGCTCAGGTCCTCGGCGAAGGGTGGCTGGTGGTAGATGCCGAACGCCGCCTTGGCAGCGACCCTGGAGGTCGCGTCCCAGCGGAGAGCCACGCGGGGCTCGAGCGGACCGTCCATCTGCGTCGTGCCCACGGCGGGGAGCGCGCCCTGCGGCGGCGCAATCCGGCTCGCGCGCACAACCGTGGGCTCGAAGCGGAGGCCGGGGATGAGGTGAAGGGCACCGGCGAACGCGCTGAAATCCGCTTGCACGAAGGGCGCCACGGAGGCGACCGTTGCTGACCAATCGTCGGCGTTGATTTGGTTGCTCGGCACCTGACCAAACACCCGAAGGTCCCCCTCCCGCGGGGGAGTCGTCAAGGACCCGACGCGGGACGAGTCGGACACGACCACCTCTGCGTCGAGCCCCACGCTGACCACCGCATACGGAGCCACCGGACCTTGCCACTCACTGCGGAAGCCGAAGGTGCGAGTGTCCACGGTGAGCTCGGCAGGGATGCTGCCAACACGGTTGTCGACGCGCGTGTGGTCGAGCCCGAAGTACGGAGTAGCGCGCACCACCCCACCGTCGTCGAGATCGCGCCGATAGTTCAGGTAGACCCGCTGAAACTCAGAGTGCTTCGACTCGCTCTTCACCTCGGCCGGATCGGCAGAGCTCACGCGGCGCTCGATGTCGTCCGAGCTTGCAAGCCCGCCGACCTCGGCGTACTCCCCTTCCCTGGGAACGTAGGCGAGGCGGACCTGCGCGTCCCAGTACCGGGGAATGGGTACGAACTCGCCGACGTCGCGTGAAGTGAACTGCTTCACCATCCAGTCGAGGTAGCTCTTCCGAGCAGCGACGGCGAAGCGAAACTTCTGCCCGGCATGACCACGCAAGCTCGCCGCCGAGTCGATGATGTCACTCCCGACGGTGCCGTGGTAGCCGTCCGCCTCGAGGGGCTTGTAGGTGACCGTTACCAGGCCACCGAGACCGCGTCCATAATTCGCGCCATAGCCGCCGGGCTGGAGCTCGACACTCTTGACGAGGTCGGAGTGGACCACCGAGCGGAAGCCGCCCTCGTGGTAGAGCGCGGGGACGTGGACTCCGTCGACATAGACGCGAGTGTCCTGCGACGCTGCCCCCCAAACGACGAGCGCGCCGGAGCCGACCGAGGAGCGAGCCACCCCCGGCATGTTCTCCACCACCTTCGCCACGTCGCCGCCGGTACCGGCCACCTTGGTCCCCTGTTCGGAGGAGACGGTCGTCGCGGACACGGTCTTGGTGATGCGGGGCGCGCGGACCACGAGCTCGAAGTCCGAGCCCTGTTCGATGAGGACCTCCGCCTCAGCCAGCTCGAGATCGTACTGAGCCGTGACGGTCTGCCCGGCCTCGAGGCTCTCCTCGGTCATGGTCGGCGTCAAACTGGAGCCGCTGAGGGTCACGGCTCGCGTCCCAGGAGGCACGTCATGGAACGAGAAGCGCCCGTTGGCATCGGTAACGGTTCGGACACCGGTGTCGAGCTCGACGGTGACCCCGACGAGCGCCTCCCCCGTCCTGCGATCGCGGATCCGCCCTTCGAACCGGGCGTGGACGGGCTGCGCCGCGGGTTCGGGCGGCTTGGCCACGAAGTCGTAGCGATAGCTCACCGTGACCCCAGCCGGGACGTCGTCGATCTCCGCCGGCTCGAAGCGAAATCGCTTCACCGCCCCCAGTGCCGCTGAGTCCCAAGGCTCACCCCGCGACTCTAGGACGCGAGCATCCACCACCGCCCCATCGGGACCGATGTCGAGCTCCAGGTTCACCGACATCGCGGCCTCCGGCAGGTCGGTCCCCGAAGGGAGGTCGGCCTCGACCATCTCGAGCAATCTCGGAGCTTTGGTCAGCCGGTGGTCGCCTGACGAGGGCGGACTCTCGGCACGAGGTGGCGCGGGCTGCGCCGCCGCGACGCGGCAGAGGCCGACCGCTGCGGCAAGGCAGAGCGAGAAGAGCCTTTCTTTCGGGAAGCTCATGAGCCAAGGACGAAGCGCAACGAGAGAATGTACGGCGTGGCCACCGGCTTCCCGCACTGGGTCGACGGACGAAAGTGCATCTGGCGTGCAGCCCGGAGCGCCGCCTCGTCGAGACCATACCCGAGCCCGCTCAGCACCGCGGCGTCGGTCACTCGTCCCGTCTCGTCGATCATCAGGCGAAGCCGCACCCGGCCTTCGATACCCGCCACCTTCGCCTGAACCGTGTAGTCCGCCGTGACCACCTTGTCAGGGCGCCCCTTCACCACGGGCTCGGTACACCGGCGATCCGGCGCCGCCACCAGCACCTTGGGGCGTTCGACCCGTGGGGGTGGCGCCACCGCCTTCACCGGCACCGCCGCCGGAGCGGCGCGGACGGCGATGCCACCCAGGGACGATGCGTCGAGCGCGATGCCAAGGTTGGTGAAGGCGGGCCCGTCGCTCTTGCCCTCGGTAGCCACCTCCGCCGCGACCGGTCGCGCGCCCCCCCGTGCCGGACCGCGTCGAGCCGGTCGCGGCTTGTCCTGCTGCTCGGTCTTGGGGCGCTCCGCGGCGGGCCTTGGCTTCGGAGCCTCGGTGAAGGCGATCGCCATCACTTCCTCGAGCTTCTCCTTGGGGATGAACGCGATCGCCGCCCCCATCAGGAGGTGGAAGCCCACGCTCACCATGTAGACCGCGGAGCGGCGCTTTTTTCGGCGAGGGAGGACGTTCACGGGGCCTGACTCACTGGCGTTCGACGTTGATGGCAAACTTGTAGATGCCCTGACTCTTGGCGACGTCCACCACGTGGATCACGTCACCGTGCAGACTCTCGCGGTCGGCGGTCACCACCAGGGTGGCCTCCTTGTTCCGCTCCGCGGCCACCCGGAAGGCATCGGCAAGTCCTCCCTCGTCGATGGGCTTCTGATCGTAGAGGTAGTCCCCATTCTTCATCACGGTGACGCTGAGCGGGGTCTGGGCAGGCTCGTCGGAATTGGCGGTCTTCGGTAGCTCGACCTTGAGCGTCTGGGACACGATATAGACCGCGGACACCATCATGATCACGAGCAGGACGAGCATCACATCGACCATCGGCGTGACGTTGATGCCCACGATCGGGGCGCGGCGGCTGCCGCTCATCGAGGATGTGCCAGCCATCGGTGATACCTCCGTTCATTCGGCGGGCTCGGCGGCAAACGCCTCGCGATCGTTCACCGGGGCAGCGGGCGCGGGTGTCGCCGCGTCGGCCGGATCGCAGTCCGGCTGCCAATCCGGGTTGTCACGCTTCGCCTTCATCACGGCGGTGATCTTCTTGGTCAGCGACGTGACGTTCCCTTCGATGAACCCGATGCGACCCTGGATGATGTTGTACGCGACGACCGCGGGGATGGCGACGAAGAGCCCCACGCCGGTCGCCACCAGCGCCTCCGCGATGCCACTCATGACGTTACCCATATTCCCAGCACCCTGGGTCTTGCCGAGCTGCTGGAACGCGATCACGACGCCGATCACGGTGCCAAAGAGCCCGATGAACGGGGCGTTGTTGCCGAGGGTGCCGAGAAGGTTCGAGCTCCGCTCGAGCTCCTGCCGCGTCTTGATGAACTCGGCCTCGACGGCGTCGTTGAAGGCCGCTGGACCACCGTCGAAATAGCGCATGGCGGGGAGCACCACGCTCGCCTCGAAGGAGCGCTTCGCCTTCGACTTGAGATAGGCGACGCTCGAGGCAAACTGGTCTTGCTCGACCAGCCTGACGACCGCTTCGGTGATCTCATCGGGATCCTGGTTCCGACGAACGAAGAACCAGAACCGTTCGAGCATCGCGCCGATCGAGAAGACGCTCAGCGCGAGCATGAGGTACATGACCCATTCCGAACCCAGGAGGGCTACTTGGAGCAGTTTCTCTACTATCATGGTCGACCTCGCAAACTAGAACTCTGACTCGAAGAGGAACAGGCCGCGGCTCTCACCGCCCGTCGCCTGGGTGGCGAGCAGGATCCCCGCGCGTTCAGCGACCTTCACGAGCTCGCGCTCGTCTTCCCCGCTTTCGCGAGCGACCCACACGGAAGCCTCGAAGCGGACGCTGTCCTTGCCGCACGCGTCGAACAGGTTCGCGTAAACCCCATACGTACCGCTCGGATAGCTGGGAAAGACGAGGTTTTCAAAGCGGATGTCGTCGATCCAGCACCCGCCGTTAGAGTCCCGATCGATCCCGCCGGCGTCCTCGAGGAGGTTGCCATCGTCGTCAGGGGGGACGACAAGCGGGCGCTTGGGCGTGACGACGCGCCCCGCCGGAGTGATGATCTCGAGATCGAGGTCCACACCGGTGTCCCAGGTGAGGCTGATGACCGCAGGCGGCGGATCGATGGTTGGCTCGCAAGCGTTGAGGAAGTCTGGAACTCGCCCGGTGATGCAGAGGGATCGGACGGACCGCACGCCCGCATGACCGGCAGCGTCGAACGCGACCACCTCGAGGTCTGCGTATCCCGTGGGAATGGCGCGATCGAAATCGGCAACGGCCCCCCACACGAGTTGATTCGTCTGCGGGTCGAGGGTGGTGCCCGGAACGATCCAGTAGCCCGATCCGTAGTCCTTCAGGCGCATGCCGAGCGATACGGCGCTCTCGTTCACGCGCCCAGAGAACTTCTTCCCAGTCTGGCCCTGGAACACCACGATGTTCGCGGTATCGAAGGCCGCGAGCGCTGGCTCCTCGTCAACCTCCGCACCCGCCGTCTCCGCGCCGGCTCCACCGGAGGCGGCGTCCTCGCCAGGGAGCGACCCTGGAAAGAATTGGGCATCGCGGACCCTGAACGGCTCTCCCGCTCCCGTTTCAGTTCGAGAGTAGCACGCAGTCACCAGCAGACCGGCGGCGAGCAGCGTGCCTGGCCCTGGGACGCGCGAGGTCACAGGTTCACCTGCAGGCGAAGGATCCAGAAATCGTTCTTCAGGTCCGTGGGGACACCGGTGGTCGTCCGCGCGAGGTGGTCGCGCACGAAGCTATACTGGAAGAGCAACCGCGCGTAGTCACCGATCAGGACGCCGGCCAGCGGAGCGGCGGTGCTCACCGTCACGTCGTACGGGAGCAGTCTCCCCCGGCGCGCCTCGAGGAGATCGGAGTTCGGATCGTACCAATCGTAGCGAAACCCAACCACGGCGTAGCCCAGGATCTCTTGGGTCAGTCCCGCCGTCCACGCGAGCTCGTGGAAGTCCGAGCCGACGAGGACGGGATCGGCGACGTAGAGGCCACGGTCGAGGTTGTTCGCGACCGTGAACTCACCCTGAACCGTCGTCCTACCAATGGGCGAGCCAAGATGCACGGTCGCGTCCGCGCCGATGGCCCAGCGCTCGAACGATGACGAGGCCAGGGAAGCCGCCGCGGGGTTGCCCACGAGCTCGCCGAGGTTGGTGATCGCGCCGTCTTCGTTGAGGTCACGCCAGCCGACGAGGTTCTTGGTGGCTTCGCTTCCCGGGGAGAACCCCTTGCCCCGGAGGTACGAGATCCCGGCGGCGAGATCCGTGGACGGGCTGAACGGAGTGTCCACACCGACGCGTAGCAGCAGATCCTTGGCGCGATTGGGATCGCGGAGCTGGTACCCGGACTTCTCCCCCTTCGGCTCGCCGTTGACGAACGCGGCGGCGTAACGAAAGACGCTGAATCCACCGGCGAGGCGACCGCCCGCGTCGATCTCGGAAGGAAAGAGCGCGCGAGCTCCGGTCGTGCGCTCCATGAACCAGCGCGTCCCGGACGACTCCGGCTGCTGGTACCCAAAGGGAACCTTCAACACACCGAGCGTCAACTCCGCGTATGGCACCTTGGCGTCCTCGGCAGCATAGAACACGGAACCCTCGGCGCGCTGGATGCTCATCGCCGGACCATTCGTGGTGTTGCCATCGAGCTCGACCAGCGCGGCTGCGTATTGCCACCGACGACCGAACTCGACCCGAGCTCGCGGCACGAGGAACCGATCCTGATTCCAAGGTGCGCCACCCTGCTGAAGCTCGTTGGAGGAGTCCTGATGGACCTCGAACTGCCCCTGGACATACCCACGCAGGGTCAAACCCTGGAGGAAACGGCTGACGGCGGCGGCGCCGGGATCGGCGGCCGCCGGTGGGGGAACCGCCAGTGGGGGCAAATCCAACGGTGCCTCCTCCACCGGCGTCGCGGGTGCCGCGGCGAGGGACGTCGAGCCCGTCGCCGCCGGCCGCCGGGCTTTGGGGTCCGACGACCCCGACGGCGGCGCGGGCGCGGCGCTCGCGGCCGGGGCGACGCTCGCGGCCGGGGCGACGCTCGCGTCAGCCGGCACCGGCGCGGCAGCCCCCGGCGCGGCAGCCCCCGGCGCGGCAGCTGGAGTCTCGGGCCCAGCGGCGGGGATCTCCGCGTCCACGGCTTCGTCCGTCACCGATGGTTGAGCCATGGCCCTGCCGCCCGAAAGGAGGATGGCCAGCACCAGATGACTGGCACCCAGGCGAACGGACGATTGGCGCGCCGGAATGGAAACGAGGCAGAGCGGCATCGGGACGGAAGAGGGCGGCTGGAAACGAAGGGATCGAGCGTTTGCGGCACACATCTAATGACTAACTGTCACATTCACGGTAGACATCGCCGACGTTCTGTCACCAAACGGAGCCAGTTGCAGGCGCGGCGCGCGACCCAGTGGATCGCACGCCGCTCCAACGCCGTGACGGGATGGTCGTATACGGTCACGCCCCAAGCGCCCCGGCCGAAAGCCGGCTCGCTGGAGAGGCGCAACGAGCACCGGAGCGCAGGAGCAACCCCCACGCTCTCCCCAACGCGCCCAGGCCCGCGTTGGGTCCCGGAGCGCGGGGCCCCTCCAGCAAAGCGGAGCTCGGCCGGTCGTTTCAGGTCAGGACTCCGTGAACGGATACGACTGGTCAGGGAAGCTCTGGCACTTCCCCGTCCACCAACCGGGAGAGGGTACTGTTGTCATAAGGAATGCATGTCGAGTCCGTACAACGATTCATGAATTCCTCCGGTTCATCGGGAACGCACTCGGGGACGTTCCGGAAGCACTCGTTCTCGGCGTCCTCGCAGTCCACTGGGCCGCCGCCGGTGCCATCTCCAGCCGAGCCACCCGTTGTGGTCGTGGGCTCGCCGGCGCTGCCGCCGGTCGCGGTCGTGGGCTCGCCGGCGCTGCCGCCGGTTCTGGTCGTGGGCTCGCCCGCGCTCCCACCGGTCGCGGTCGAGGGCTCGCCGGCGCTGCCGCCGGTTCTGGTCGTGGGCTCCCCGGCGACGCCGCCGGTTCCGGTCACGGGATCACCTCCGTTGCCGCCGGACGCGGAGGCTGGTTCGCCGGCGTGGCCTCCAGTACCAACCACGACGGTGGGCTCCGGCTCGTCGCCGTCGTCCTTGCAGTTCACGAGCAGGGTCAGGGCGACGATGGTGCCCGAGAGGAGGGAGAAGAGGGGTTTCCGGTTCATCACTGCACCTCACAGAAGCCGTAGTTGCACTTGGGGGCGTCGTCTTCACAGTCGCCATCGTCATTGCATTCCGCACAGGTCTCGGGAACCTCGCCGGTTGCCTCAGCGAGGAACTTGCACTCGCAGGAACGGTCTGGCATGTAGCTGGCGAGGGGTCCCACCTCGGTGGTCCGCGACACCCTCATGGCGCAGTCCGGCACGAGGGACACCTTGGCCAAGACCTCGATGAGGTCGAAGTCAGGATCGCTCACGCCGCGGATGAGATCGAGGACGATCCGAGCGTCGGGGTTCACGGGATCGCCGTCCCCATCGACGTGAGTGAGCAGGTGGATCGGCCCCCAGATCATGTAGTGACCGTCGCGCACGTTCTGCTTGTCGAAGCTCGTCGCCGACGAGTCGGGGAAATAGCCGCAGCTCTGCCCGTAGTGCTGGTAGGCGAGAACCCGCAGGGAGTCTCGAATGAGATCCGCACGGTCGGTTCCGAGGATGCCGAGGGACTCCTCGGAATTCCCCGCGGTCGCGGCGGCCGTGAGCGAGTTGACCATTTCGTCACTGCCCGCGTTGGCGGCCCCCACCCAGCGCGCCGCGGGGACCCCGATCGCGTTGGCGATCATGTTCTGGGTCCCGGACGACGAAGAACGCTGCTGGATCAGGTTGTCGTCGGTCCAGGGATCTACCTCGCCGTCGGCCCCGAACCCGTAGGTGAGGTACGCGGCCTCCGCGCTGATCACGGTCTGGGTCGAGTCCACGGGGACGACGAAGGCCATGATCTGGACCGGCCCGGTGAAGTCCTCGACGTCGTTCGGAACGTCCTCCACGTTGGGGCAGCTGTCCGCGAATACATCGGAGATCCCGATGTCGACGGTCGCGCCGGCCAGTGGCAACGTGCACCCGTCCTTGTTCTCCACGGCCTTGCCGGTCTCCTCGTCCCAGGTGAACGTGGACGCCGTGCCGGTGATCTTGGTGTCGGCGACGACCGCGTTCACCCCAGCGCAGGAGTCAGCTTTTTGGTAGACGACGTTCACGTCCTGAAGGCGCGCAGCGATCGCTGCCACGAAGGGCTTGGCGGCCGACGAGCCGGTGACGTACACGACCTGATCGAGGTCTTCACAGGGGCCGGCCTCCTGCGCTTGGGCCGCGATCGGCGCGCACACCGCGCCGACCGTCGCCAGCGGCGCAAGGCGCCGAACGAACAAGGCTCTATGCTTCATCATCTATCTCCTTGAGTGCCAGCCGGAGCGATAGGGGGGGGGAACGGTGCGCACCGGCGTGATCGGGGGTTCTGCGAGAGCGCCACTCGGTTTGAAGGACCTTGCCGTCCGAGCCGGCTGGTGACTTGTCGCCCACCTTCGTTGCACCCGGGTGACGTCGGCGTGAACAGGAGGTGGAACGTTGGTGAGCAGAGGTCGAGCCCAGGACGTCGGCGACGGAGGAGGAGCTTGGAGAACGAAACAGACGCACAATAAGTAAGAGTCGCTCGTGTATCGGGGTCGGTGGATGCGAGGGTTCGACCGGGATCGCTCGCCGACGGTCCTGGAGGCTCGATGGCGTGCAGCCTGAAGGGCCTCAGTGACGTCCTGGTGTCGAACTTGGAGACTCTGGACGCAAATTGGTGACATAACGATGCCAGCCAGGGAACGCTCCGGAAGCTCCCGATCACGCCATTCGATCTGGTCACGACCAACCGAGATCCGCTCCGCTGGCGAGACCTGCAACGCCGAGTCCCGCACGAGCGGCGCACGAGTGGAGGAGCGGCCGAGGGTTGCGCCTGCGCGAACGGACCCGCGCCCTCCGGGCCCCGCACTGCGCAGCAGGGTGGGTGAGGGCGTGAGCGCGTGCCACCGGAGGCCGCTACCAAGCTCGGGAGGGGCTGCCCGGACCGCGCGTCCGCGGACCGAACGGACTGCCCGCAACGAGTTCACCCCACGGTTGCTCCCCCGCCTCGTGATGCACACGAGCGCAGCTCATCCTCCGGCGCATGACTACCACGGTGAAGTTCGTCGAGGCCCCCGAGGGCGAGTTGTCCACCATTGAGGTCCATTCTCGCGGTCCGAGCACCATGATGATGGAGCTCGTTCGCACGCTCTTCCAGATGCGCGTCGAGGTGCTGCTCGCCGAGTCCCATGTGTCTCCGGGCAGCCGCCTGGAGCGGATTCGCGTGCGAGAGAAGGGTGGCGGAGCCGTTAATGCGGAACGGCGACGAGAGGTGCAGGAGGCCGTACTGGCCCTGATCGAGGAGACGCTTCAGCACCGTCGAAACCACTCGGGGCGGTCGCGCATCGATCCCCACACGCGAGCGGCGAAGCGTCAGCCATCCGCTCGAACGCCGCTCGCCTGGCTCCCCTCTGCCGACGGCTGACCGCCCACGGTCGATAGCCCAGTGTCGGCGTTGGTCCGGCCCCGCCGGACCAGGAATGGGGGGCGGTCTTCTCCACCCCCAATGGAGGCGTTGTCGATGCGAATCGCGGTGATCTCGGATCTACACCTCGGGACCGGAGGCGCCGATGACTCGTTCGGCCACGACGACGGGGATTTTCTACGGTTTTTGGACTTCCTCGAGCATGAGGTCGAGCAGATCGTCTTGCTCGGGGACATCTGGGAGACCCTGAGCGGTCCCGTTCGGCGGTGGGGGCATGGTGATTCAGGGACCGAATTCCGTCGGGCGCAGGCGGCGCACCCGTTGATCGCCGAGCGCTTCTCCCGCAAGACCTACCGCTACGTGCACGGGAACCACGATCTGGTCGCCGCCCGCCTCGCCGGCGCCCCGGACCACCTCCTGCTCGAAGCCGATGGGATGCGGCTCCTCTTCACGCACGGCCACCAGTACGAGTGGATCCACCGGCGGGCGCGGATCCTGAGCGAGCTTGCGATTTCGGTGGGTGGTTGGCTCCGACGCCACGGGCTAGAGCTCGTGTACCGCTGGGCCGAGCGGATCGAAGCAGCATGGTCGAGCGAACCAACGGCAGTCCCGGCAAGCGCCTTCCAGCTGTCAGCGATCGCGCACGCCAGAGACCGAGGCGCTGACGTGGTGGTCACCGGACATACGCACGTCCTCACCCGCGGCGATCACGGGAGGGAGATCTTTCTGAACAGCGGCACGTGCAAGGACGGCCGCCGCAGCTTCCTCGCGATCGATACGCGATCCGGTGAGATCGGCGTCCACGCCGAATGGTAGCCCAGCTCCCGCGGTTCCCGCGAGTGCCAGCGCCTTCCCTCGATCCGCAGACCGACACCTTCGCTCCTCGGCGACACAGCCCCCGACTCACGTCGCGCTCCCACCTCACCTCGGAGAACACCGCCGACCCGACGAGCCTCGAGGTGCAGCCGCTGACGGCCGCCGCTCAGGCGGGCTGCCCTTGCGCGAGCCGGGACGGGTGAGGAGCCGGTCCACCGCGGGGCGCGTACTCTCCACGCGTCTGCGGGAACACCGGTTCGGAAACGTCGACTGGTTCGCTGCTCCCGACCCGACAACTCGCGGCCGTGAACCACCCTTCCGATGCGGCCAGGTCGATTCCGTCGAGCCGACGGATCTCCTGGACCATCGCCGGAAACCGAATCTCGGTACGGACCGCGAGCGTCTTCCGGTCGAGAACGGCGAGAAAGCCAGCTCCGGTGACGCGTTCGTCCCGACCGGCGTAGTCGGAGCCCCCAACGACCAGGTATTCTTCGCTGAGCGAGAGCCCCCGCGTGAACCAGCCTGGCTCGTAGATTGGCCGGTCGTCAAGCATCACTCGCCCGCCGAGGGAGTCGCAATAGAGAAGCCCATTCGCGGTCGGGACGACGTTGTGCACACTCCGGCCATTGAATGGCCGCCGATCGACCAACGCGAAGTGATGGTCGAGTACGAGGAGCTCGCTCGGACGCCCGGTCTTCGCCGATTCGTTATGGCAAACGAGATAGATCCGACTCGGCGTCACATAGACGGAGTTGAGGTGAGCGTAGTTCTCGGATCCTCGCCCGTGATCGAGACGTCCCCGCGGAAAGACCGCGCGCCCGTACTCCGGGTTCACGGTCGAAAAGACCCGCAGCGCGTTATTGTACGTGTCGCACAGGTAGAGCCCGCCCGTTCCCAAATCGATTTGGTGGACACCCCGCGAGAGATGGCGGACCACCGTGGAAACGGCACGCCAGCCGCGCCAGGGGTGCGGGTCTACCGCCCACACCGCGCCGGCTCGGAGCCCCATTCGAAACGCGAGGAGCTGGCGTCCGGTCTTGGCAACTCCATAGAACTGCCCCTGGGAGAGCAGCTCGATCTCGCCGCCAGCCACGCGATAGAGGCCGCGCTTGGTGGCCACCACGTACGCGCCCGGCACCTCGGCGCCCAACGATCGCGTCCGCATGCGACGCGTCGGCAGGGCGCTCCATTGCGTTAGTCGAGCCTCGAGCAGAAGGCGCGAGGAGATGTTCGGCCAGCCGCGCTCGGCGAACGTCCGGGCGGCAGCGAACGTGCTCGCAAAGGACGCTGGATCCGAGCGAGAGACGGACGCAGGGAGGTAGGTATTCGCCGCCATCCCCGCATCGACAGGCTGGGGAGCGCTCGGCATTCGCTGTGACATGCAAGGCCAGTCTGCTCCTCGCGAGTGTCGGCACGGTCACGGAATCCGAAACTTCCCGCGGCACCTCGGGACCGGCTGCGCACAGCGGTCAAGGAGGCGTCGACCCACCCCACCCCAATGCCCAGCCTACTTGACCGTGTCGGTGGCCGCCGCGGGCGCGCACTCGCAGGGAGCGAACCCTGAACCATCGGCCATGCAAGCCTGACCGCCCCGGCACGCCCCGAGTCCGACGCACTCCTGGGTCGCCCCAGGCACGCACGCGCGCGCGGGTACCGGCGAAGCCGGTGGCGGCGGGGCCGCCGGGGCGGCAGGAGGGGGCGCCGCTGGGGCCGCAGTGGGGGGCGGCTGGGTGCCTCGTCGCCGCTTCGATGGCAGCAGGCGCTCGGGGAGGATCCTCAGTCCCCGGCCGCAGACGAACTGGACCTCCGCGATCGTGCCGGCCGTCCCTTCGCTCGTGGCACCGCCGTTGCCCACGCCCGCGTCGCGGGTGCTCCCGTGGAGGACCTCGGCGGCGACGTCGCCACAATACTCCTCGGCCCTGCGCACACAATCCGATAGCTCGGAGCCGCAGGTAAGCTGTAGGGTTCCGTCCGGCAGCTCCTGCGCACGAGGCTGGGAGCCGGCACACCCAGCGACCGCGAAGAAGAGGCCGAGCGCGGTGGGAGTGAGGAGGACCAGAGGGAAAGGGTTTCTTGTAAGGTTTGCCATGAGGGTGCCCTTCGACGAAGCCGAGGCCTTGCTCCCTACGCCGAAAGCGAGCCGATGGCCAGCGCGCGGCCTGGAGAGGGCATGGCGGGGGGTCACTCCTCCTCCTGCTCCCCTACCCCGAGCGCGGAGGGCATCACCTTCACGCGCGCGAAGCGCTTGAGCTGCACCTGCCCCGCGGGGGCTCCGCGCGCCTTCGAGACGTCGGCGACCCGGCAGACATGGACCTCGACCCGCGGTGCGCCCCGCGCCTTCGAGTACCAGGCCGCGAGCTGGGCCGCCTGCTCGATGACCGAGCGAGGGATCTCGACCGACTCGGGGTTCTTGATCACGACGTGGCTCCCGGGCGTGCCGCCAGCGACGTGCAGCCACTCGTCACGGGGCTTGCCCACTCGGAAAGTGAGGTAGTCATTGTCGGCGGCGCTCCGCCCGACGAGCACCTCAAAACCATCGATGACCACGGTCCGGTAGGGTCGTCCGCGGCTGCTCACGCCCGCCTCCAGCTCGAGTCTCGCGCGCTCACTCGACCTGGCCCGCGGTCGCCGCGTCCGCCTTGGCAGCCGACCTCGTCTCCATGGCCCCGGTCGCCCGGACCGCCGCCTCGAGATCTGCCGCGGGCGTGATCGCGCGGATCATGGGAATCGTGGCGAACGCAGGGGCAAGCGCGGGTGACGGGAGCCGGTTCCACGAGGGCATTCTGGCGCGGACGATGCCGCGAGGGGACCGCCGCGTCAACGCGCCGCCCGCTGGCGATCCTCGCGAGGCTCGCTGGGCTCCGACTCACCCCGCGGCGCCGGTGGCGACCGCGATCCACCGAGCTCCGAGGCCTCGACTCCGGCTAGTCCTCCGCGCAGATGTCGGGCGCGCCGTACTGGGATAGATCGAGGCAATGCCATCCCGACGGACAGACCGACGCATCGTCGGCGCATCCGGTGGCCGTGCAGATCCCGGTCGTCGCCCCGAGCTGGACAGCGCAGAAGGGCGCCGGGTCGCCGCACTCCTCGTCGGTCAGGCATACCGCCCCGAACTCGATGGCGGGTCCCGTGTCGACGCCACCCGCGCCGGCAGCGCTTTCCCCCGCCACACCACGGCTGGCCGATGCCGCCATGCCGGCGTCACCCCCGCGGCCGCCATCGGCAGACGGCGTGCCCCCGGTGGAACCAGATGCAGGGGCGCCGCCCTGAGCGGCGACGGGCACGCAGGCGCGATCCCTGAGCTCCTCCCCCTCGCCACACTGGAGATCCTCACTGCAACCAACACCAGCGCTGCCGGCGCCCAGGCACACCGCGGTGAGACAGAACGTCTGCCGAACGACGGCACGAATCCGATGAATCACGCTCGATGGTTGGCTCATGGCGATCCCGTTGCCTTTCAGAAGACGGAGACCCAACGCACGTCGATCAAGGAGAAGTCGAGGTCGTCGTCCGGAGCGTCGAAGCGAACGTTGGCGTAGTTCGCCTTGAGCTGGATGCTCGGACGAAGATGCACGTTGATTCCAACGCTCCCGATGCTCGAAGGTGCGTTGACAGCGGACATGTCCCGCTCGAAGAGCAGGTACGGCTCGAGGCCGGCCCAGGGGAGGCGATAGGCGATGAGACCGTAGGTGTCGGCTCGGGTGCGGTCCGGGCGAAACGCTCCCGGCGCGAACTCATCGCGGCGTCCCGCCAGGTACTGCTCGCGGGCGATCACTCCTTCCCAGCGGAGGCGCAGCCCCTTCCAGTCGAAGGTTAGGTCCGCCCCGCCCGCGAACTCGTCGTACTCGACGGCGACGCTGAGATCCGTGGCAAACGGGGCGACACTGGTGATGGAACGTCGAGCAAAGGCGTTCCTCCCGTAGAGCCCAGAGGCACCCAGGGCCACGCGGACCGCGCCGTCGTGGGCCAGCACCAGCCGCCCCCCGACCATCTTGTTGTCCGTCACATCGGCCCCTCGCGTGCGGCCATTGCCGAGCCACGCATGGTACTCGAGCTCGGTCGAGCCGAGCGGCTTCAGCCCCGAGACCTCGAGCCCTATCTGGTGCGTCGGGTAGTACTCGCGCGAGAAGAACTGGGGGAGCCGCTGCGTGATCAGCACCGCCATCGAGTGGTCGACGTTCCAGATGCCGAAGGGGGTGAGGAACAAACCGGCCCGCACGTTGAGCAAGTCGAAGCGAGTCCACTCGAGGTGCGCGCGCTCGAGGACGATCCCCGACCAGATGACCTGATTCGAACCGGTCGAGCTGTCGCTGTCGTAGACCGCGGTCGACTCGCCGTCCAGGCTCGTCAGTGACTGCGCGTAATGTGGGTACTGGCTGAATCGAACCTCGGCGAGCGTGCGGAAATCGGGGTGAGGGTGCGCGTCGAAATAGACATTCAGATTCCCCAGCATAAATGTCATACCACGCTGCCACACTGCCTCGAACCGGTTGCCTTCCGGGACGAAGTTGCGGCGCAGACCAACGTCGGCGAAACCGTAGATGCGCAACGGCACGGTGTGCTCCAACGCCAGCTCGGTCTGCGGTCCCACGTCGGTCACCAACTGCGCGCCAAGATCGCTGATTTGCTGCGCCTGCTCGGCCATCGTTCGCTTCACGGTGTCGAGCTCCGCGCGCAAGGCAGCGAGCTCTTGGCTGGCGACCGCGGGTGAAGGCGCGCTGGTCGCCCCGGACCCCTCCCGAGCGTCCCCCGGGGGCGGCGGGTCCCGGTCGACGTCCCCGTCGATCGGCGCGGACGGGACCGCTTCGACGGAGGGGGCAGGGTGGTCCTCGGGTCGGGGCTGCGCGAGAGCAGGTTCGAGGTGCGCAACGGCCAGGCCCGCGATGACCGCGGGCAACGGGGCTCGAACCCTCTTGCGAAACGACAGCGAGCCGAATCGGGCCTCCTGGCAAGGCCGAGGCAGAGCGCTCACGGTTCCACCACCTTTCCGTCGCGTATCCTGGCAATGACCTTCACGTTCGAGGCAAGACTGCTCGCGGGTACGTACCCAATGGCCCCCTCGGACTGTGCCACGACCCGGACCACGGCTCCTGGCTCGGGGGCGGTCGCCGGGGGGGGAGCCCCGCCCCGAATCTTCCGATCGATCCAGTAGCGCTCACTCTCCTCCGGCGACAGGCCGAGCACGGCGCGGTCGAACGCGCCTCGATGCGGTGACTGCTTGGGGAGGTTGAGGGGGGTGATCCGTTCGCCGTTCGACCATCGCGTGACCTTGGTCTGAAAGACCTGGCGCAGCGCCACTCGGTCGCCGGCGGCGCTGGCGTTGCCCGGATGCACGACCACGCAGATCTCACCCGCATGGTTCCCTTCCGCGGTCGTGCCGGCAGCGACCAACAGGATGGCCAACGCCGAAATCATGCCCAGCATCTTTGGCTGCCGCACGCCCCACCTCCACGGTCGCTCGTACCGAGCGGCCAAGAAGGAATGCTCCCCGCGGAATCCGGCGCTGTCAATCGCATCGGTCGGCGGGCATTGGTGCATCGACGGGGACGACGATGCCACCATGCTTCACCCCCGACGGCGCACCAGCAGCATCGACCAGTCGTCGTCCTGGTATGCGACGTGGGCCCGCACCTCCGCGTAGACCCCATCCAACACTCTCTCGAGCGCAGCCCCTTCGCCAAGGAGGGCCTCGAGACAGGATGTCAATCGTGAAAGATCGAATTGCTCACCGGCCGCGTCTCGAGCCTCGGTGAGCCCATCGGAGTAAAGACAGAGGACATCCCCTGGCTCGAGGGTCAGCTCCGAAACAGGCACCTCGGCCAGGTCGGGGAGGATGCCAAGCCAGGGCCCCCGCGCGGGCAGGATCTCGCAGCGGAGCGTCTGCTTTCGAAACACGATGGGCCACTCGTGGGCACCTGCGCAGGCGAAGCGGCCCCTGCCACGATAGGCGAAGAGCTGGGCGGTCAGGTACTTGTCCTGGTGCATCCGATCCGCGATGTTGGTGTGGAGCACGCGATTGACGCCTCGGATCACCCGGTCCGGTTCCGCCGTCGGATCGCTCGAGAAGAAGCTGGCAAATGTGGCCTGGGCCATGAGCATCACGAGCCCGGCGGACAGCCCATGGCTGGACACGTCGCCGATCGCCAGCCACAGGTTCTCGTCCGCGGCGAGCACGTCGTAGAAATCCCCCCCGACCTCGTCGGCCGGGACCATCCGACCGGCAAACTCGAATTCCTCGTGTTCTGGGGCAGCGGGCAAGAGTGCGCCCTGGATCGACGCGGCGATCTCCACCTCTCTCGACAGGCGCGCCTGCTCGATCTGGGCGGAACGGGCGTCCGCGATCTCCTCGATCATGGCGTTGAACGCGGTGCCGAGCTGGCCGATTTCATCGCGCTGGGTCACGGTGACCCGAACCGCAAGGTCACCCTCGCCAACGCGTTGCGTCGCGTTCCGGAGATCACTGACGCTCCGCGAGATCCCGCGGCCAATCACCAAGGCGAGCAGCACGCTCAACAGGAGCACGCCGACGGCGAGCGATGAGCTCGCTGCCACGACCCGGACAGTCTCGCGGCGTTTCGCGGCCGCGACCGCCTGCACTCGGGCGTTCAGTTCCTCGACGACCGCCCCAAGCCCCGAAATCTTGCGCTGCTGCCTCTCGAACCAGAGCGCGGGATCGCCAGCGACCGCTTCGTCGGTGGCGTCGAGGGCCTGCTGACGGAGGGCCCGGGGGGGAACCAGGACGGCCGGAGTGAGACGCGACTCGAACAGCTCGGTCTGGTCCCGGGAAGCGTTGGTGCGGAAGACCCCCTCGTAGGCGTCCTGTTCCGTGACCACCGTGACCAAGGAGCGATACGCTCCCGGCGGAAAACTCCCGCGCGCGAAGACGTAGGCGAGCAGGGCGTGCTCTCGACTGGCGCGCTCCTTCAAGTCCTGGGCGGACACCAGCGCGGTGAAGAGCCGCAGCAGATCCCCATCGTCACTGAGTTCGGTGAGCGCAGCCGTGGCTCCGATCAGCTGCTGGATGGCGGCGCCATAGAAGTCTCCGAGCACCCTGAGCTCTGATTCGCTCCGCGGAACATCCCGGATCTGGCCAAGCTCCTGCAGTTGCGCGCGCGCCGAGCGCAGCGGATCACGAAGCCGGGTGGGCATCCGGGAGAGGTCGCGGTCGGCCAGAAACCCGTCGAGCTCCTCGAGCGCCAGGTCGGTCTCGCGGTCCCTGGCTGCCAGCTGAGCTCGAATAGAGACGGTGAGTGCGGCGCGCGCGCCTCCTGCCGGCTCGGGGGCCCCGCCACCGAGGTCGAGCTCCCTGCGGGTCGCACCGAGGAGCATGGCGCGGCCGGCACGCTCCGCTTGGAGCGCTCCGGCGACCCGGCTCAGGGCGACAGAGAGCTCGGCAACGCTCTCGACCGAGCCCAGACTCTCCGCACTCTGTGCCTGGCGAATGGCGTGGGTCATGATCGCGAGCCCGAGCAACAGCGCCCCAAGGACGGGGATCCCCGCCAGGAGCCCGAGCTTGAAGCCAACCGTGCGCAACCGTCCAACCATCGCTTCTGGCACCCAATCGACCAGGCTCATCGCGATTGAAGACCGGGAACCTCCCCCTGGGATGGAAACGCGAACCGGGTCCCGGAACGAGCACCCAGGACACCTTAACACGATGGCGAACGGGCCGTTCCTTCCGGGATTGGACGAGCGGCCCCATGCACGGGCCATGCACCGCCGGACCTTCCTACGAAAGAACCAGGAGGGGGGTGAATGGTAACTCCCGAGGCAATCAGCCACCCAGGCGATGTCCGCCAGGCAATCCCCATGGTCTTCATGCGTTTCCGTCCGGCCTGGGTGTACATAGACGGCATCCAGGAGTTCGGGCGGTTCTTCTGCCAGACGACGTTCCGCGACGAGCAAATCGCGACTCGCGCCCGCATCATCATCCAGGAGACCCTCGAGAACGCCGTGAAGTACTCGACTCCCGGCCCGTCGTCCGAGCTCGAACTGTCGATCTTCGCCGAGGGTGAGCACATCGAGATCTCGGTGTCGAGCCTCCCCGACCCTGCCCACCTCGATACGCTCAAGCAGGAGATCGCCTGGCTGAGCCAGGCCGATCCCGAGTCGGCCTACTTCGCCGCCTTTGAGCGCGCGGCATCGTGCCCCGACAGCCCCTCCCGCCTCGGGCTTGCCCGCATCCGCTACGAGGGCAGCGTCGAGCTCTCGGTCGGCGAGATGTCCGACGGCCGCATTCGCATCACCGCAAGGGGGTCGATATGAAACGGTTCACTGGTGTGAAGGCCCCCGAGCTTCCCGGCGTGAAGATCCTGATCGAGCCGCCCGACACCCTCCTGCTCTCGGGAACGATCACGCTCAAGGACGCGAACGAACGGCTCGGACCCTTCTTCCGGGAGGTCCACGATGCCGTTCTGGCGGACGAGGCGAGGAAGCTGACGGTCGACGTCTCGGGGCTCTCGTTCGTCAATTCCTCGGCGATTCGCCTCTTCATCGACTGGACCACCTGGGTGAAGAATGAAGGGAACGCTCGCCGCTACGCGCTCCACTTCCGAATTGATCGCTCCGTCACGTGGCAACGCACGAGCTTTGCGGCCCTCTCCTTCCTCGCCAAGGACGCGGTGGTGATCGAGCAGAAGGAATAGAATCGGGCCTCCAACGTCGCTGGTGACCTCCCCATGCCCTTGCCGAAGACCTTCCCGGAATCCCCGTATGGGATGGTGAGACACTCCAGCGCGCCGAAGATGGCGGCGTCGCGGTCGGGCGAGCTGGTCTCGGGTGCGCCCAGACACCCCGGGCCCGTCGCGGAGCGCGCCTACCAGCTCGGGATGACTCGCTCCGATCCGCCGAATCGACGCCAGCTCTTGGCCTTCGCATGTCAACCCGGAACCGAAGTGCTCGATGTCGCCCACAAGTTCGTCGAGGGCTACCTCAAGCTCAGGTTCCGCCCGAATCTGGCGCAGCGCGTGACCCTGGCGGCGTACGAGCTCGTGGCAAATGCGCTGGCGTATGGCTCCGTGGCAGGCGAGGTGGGGGTGGAGGTCGCCGAAACCCCGGGAACACTGGAGGTCCGAGTGTCCAACGAGGCCGTCGCGTCTCGAATCGCCGTGCTCGTCGAACGCGTGCAGCGCCTCGAAGCCGATTCGGACGCGGTCTATCTCGAAGAGATCCGGCGGTCCACCGCCGGGGGCCTGCGAGCGATGTTGGGCTTGGCCCGGGTGTGCCACGAGGGAGGCTGCGCGCTCTCAGTAGTCAAGAACGACCGCCAGGTCGTCGTCACCGCCACGGTGTCGAAGTAGATTCCGGCGCGAGCTTCCCGAACGGTTCTTGCCCTGCAACACGGCGTGGCAGACTCCGTCAGCTCGGCTTCGCGTCCATCGGCAGGGTCTGAAACGCCTTCGAGGCGAGGACGAGCTTTCCAGGGAGCTCGCTCTCACCGACGAGCACCCGCTTCGGGATGCTTGGTCGCTGCCTCACCGGCTCGGCCGGGAGGGAGCAGACACGCTGAAGCTCCTGTTCCCACTTCGCTCGACGCGCGTCACCGGGCTCGAATGTCTCGATGCGACGCCGGGCCTCTCCCTCCTGCCGGCGCGCGACTGTGATCGCGAAGTCGAGGCGTCGCCGTGCGGGATTCGGGATCTCCTCGTCGTCGGGAACGAGGTCGACGTGGCGCCCATCGAGCTGGTTGAGCTTGAGACGCTCGACGCCGTGACCCTGCTCGCCTGGAAGGCGAGCGACAGCATCACGGCTCCGGCAGGATCACGTCCGCCCAGAGCACGGCGAGGTCAAGCTCGATGGCATCGAACGGCTCGGCGCGGACGAGCGCGGCGTCGCGCCAGACGTGCCGGATGAGCCAACCCCTGTCGGCTCGCTCCAAGACCTCGAGCGTCCTGGTGAGCGGATTGACGAGCCAGGCCCAGCCGACACGCTCTCGCGCGTAGATCTCCAGCTTCTCGGTCCGGTCGTACTTCTCCGAGCTTGGGCTCACGACCTCACAGATCCAGTCCGGCGTGAGCTCGAAATAGGGTTCGTCCGCGACCACCACCGGCATTCGTTCCCGGCGCCACCCGGCGAGGTCGGGAACCACGATGTCTTCGCCGAGGTGGAGCTCAGGCTCGTCGACCAGGATCCAACCGCCCGGGCCACCACGCCCCCGCTTGAACGGCGGACCGAGCTCCTCGCCGAGCGCGGTCGCAGCCATGCTGTGCGGCTTGGCGGGTCGCGGGTGCAAACGGAGCTCGCCATCGATCACCTCCGCGACCAAGTGCGGCGGCGCAGCGAGCACGTCGGCATAGTCGGCACGCCTCGGGGCGGCTAAAGCCATGTCGAAACTCTAGCACCTCAATCGAAGGGTCGGAAATGACGCCAGAAACCGCGATCTCGACGACCACGGCGTCGCCTGCCGACGGCGCCTCCGAGCTGCCGGTCCGCGGCGCGGGGCGAGTCGGTGGACCGCGACGGGGCGCTGGATTTCGTGCGGTCCGTGATCGCCGAACAGCCCTTGGGGCAGCTCGCCCTCGACGTGCTGGACGCCATCTGCTCGGCCTCCCCGGAGGCAGGGCGTCGGCTTCTCGCGCTGGCGCGGGTGGTGGGCAGCCGGGGGTCCGCACCTACCGGGAAGCGGGCCCGAGCAAAGATTCGCCGATTCAGCATCGAACGAGCCCGACTCATGGGCGAAGTGCTGCGAGCGGCTACGCTGTCCACCGTCTCGGTGCCCGAGTCCGGCGGGCCCCCGGTTCGCCAGAAGCGAGTCCTGTACGGTCCCCAACTTGCCGACGGCCGTTGGCTTCGGGTCGTCCTTGGACCGGACCCCGGTGCCGCTTTCACGTGCGTTTCGGCGTATCCAGTCACGCGCGACGAATGGCTCACCGCCTGCCGACAGAAGCGCGCCGAGTTCCCGCCCTAGAAAGGGACAGCCCCGGGAGCAAGGCTCGCCGGGGCCAGGCAACGTTACCCCGCTGCTCCGCGGCCGGGGGCGCCCTTCGACAGCGCTAGCCACCAACGTGCTTGGGCTTGATCCGTACAGTAGGGCGCTCGACCGCACTGCGCAACTTCGAGGACTAGCTGATGGCTGACTCCTGACCGCTGACCGCCGCGGCAGATGGCACGATACTTCTGCCCGTTCTGGCCAAGACCTCACCCGTAGGGGACTGACGGCGCTGGCGTGGGGCGTGCGGCATCCGGCGGAGATCCCACCGAAGCCGACCATCGGACCGTCAGCCCCATCCCTCGTCCGCTCCCGCCGGACCCAAACGCACCCACCGCGAATTGGTGCCCGCTTCCCGCGTCCCAGTCCCCTGGCAACCACTGGCAGCACTGCTTGCCAGGCCAGCCCCGCTTCCCGCATCCCAACAGCCGCTCCCGCTCCCGCTCCCGACCCGGCTCGCCAATCAGAGGTGCCCGTTTCCGAGGGAGAGACGGCGTGGCATAGTTGACCGGCGAGATGGGCGAAAGCACTCGGTCCGGGATTCGCTCCGCCCCGGCGCGCGCACGGTCGCGCTGGAAACCGAAGCCGCCTTCGGCGGCGAGGCAGGTGGCCGCCGCCCTCGTTCTAGGCTGGGTGCTCGCGGCCCCCGCGACCTCGGCGCAAACCGTTCAGCTCACGAACCCACTCGTCCTGCAGCGCGCCGATCCGGATATCTACCACCACACCGACGGGTACTACTACTTCACCGCGACGGTGCCGGCCTACGATCTCATCGAATTGCGCCGCGCAGACACGATCCAGGGGTTGAACACCGCCGCTCCCGCGGTGATCTGGCGCGCCCATCCCGGCGGCGAGATGGCCGCCCACATCTGGGCTCCCGAGATCCACTACGTGGACCATAACTGGTACATCTACTTCGCCGCGGGCAGCTCGAGCGATGTCTGGGACATCCGGGTGTACGTGCTGAGCAACGATTCGGCCAATCCGCTGGACGGTGCCTGGCAGGAGCGTGGTCAGCTGGTGACCAACGGCCCCAAGCCGAGCGGAGCCTTCTTCGCATTGGACGCCACGACCTTCGAGCACCAGGGAGTGCGGTATCTCGTTTGGGCCGAGTCGGACCCGGATTTGAACGTCAATACGGTCCTCTACATCGCACCCATGAGCGATCCCTGGACCTTGGCCGCTCGCGGGGTGCGCATCTCGGCGCCGGAGTATCCCTGGGAGACGGTGGGGTACGCGGTCAACGAGGGGCCGGCGGTGTTGAAGCGAAACGGCAAGGTCTTCATCTCCTATTCGGCCTCGGCCACCGACGCGAACTACTGCATGGGGCTTCTGACCGCCGAAGACACGAGCGATCTATTGGAGCCGAGCTCGTGGAGCAAATCCGTGCAGCCGATCTTTCGCAGCGGCAATGGGGTCTTTGGCCCCGGACACAACCAGTTCACGACGACGCCCGACGGCAGCGTGGACCTGCTCGTCTATCATGGTCGCGACTATGACCGGATCGATGGCGATCCCCTGAACGATCCCAATCGAGCGACCCGAGTTCAGCCCTTGGCCTGGAACAGCGACGGCACACCCGACTTCGGCGCCCCCCTCGCCGACGGGGCCCTCACCATCGAACCCATCGGCGACGGCGGAGCTGCCGGGGCGGTGAACGGAGCAAACGGGGGCGCCGGACACAGCGGCGCCCCGGCGCCCACCAGCGGCGGAGCCGGGGGCGTTCTTGCCGGTGGAACCGGGAGCAGCACGGCGAGCGGCGGTACCAACTCTGGCGGCGGTGGTCCGGCAACTGGTGGCGATGGCATGGGTGGGGGCGGCCTCGGAGGGATGGCGGGCGTTGGGGGAAACGACCCCAGCTCGGGCGGCACCGGCGCCGTCGCGACCGCTGGCGGGACGCCGTCCTCCGGTGGAGCGGGCAGCGGTGGAAGCGCTACCGGCGGCGGGTCGTCCACCGGAGGTTCCGGAGCGATCTCGTCCGCGGGTACGGGCAATGTCGTTGGAGGACCCGTTGGCGGCACCACGGGCGGCCACAACGCCGCTGGCACGAGCCCGACCTTCACGACCGGCAGCAACGACCCGGGCGAATCGAGCTGCCGTTGCACGCTGCCTGGGTCACCCGCTCGACGAGGTACCTGGGCCCTGGTTGCGCTCGGTCTGTGCCACGCCCTGCGACGCGGTTCACGGTCACGTCACCGTAAGAGCCACGGTGTCCGCGTCACCCCGCGCGCCGTGTCCCCCGAAGCTTGAGGCTTCGGCGGCACCCCTCGTCGACGCCGGAAAGGCCTCAGCCCGGCAGGTCGCGATCCGCCAATCGAGAACGCACTCGGTTCGGGACCGCTTCGAGCTCCCTCGCTCGTGCTCCGCGCGGGGCCTCCCACCCATGTCAGCCCGTCGGGGTCGGCCGAACATCTCGCTGGTGACGAGCCCCGCTCCGAGGTGACGCTCATCTTAGCGCCGTCACGCGGATGATGCTCGGGTTCGGGCGCGCTCGCCCTGGATCGCGACCAGAGACTCCGCAGTATACCGCCTCACGGTCAACAGCCGATGACGAGCCGGCAGATCGTCTCAGGCTTCTTCGTCGGGTCGACGAAGACCGTAACCGTCACCGGACGCGTCAGGTCAGGGTTCAGCACCCAGGTCGTGTTGCCTTGGTTCTCAGTCGACTCGCTGTGCTCATGGTCCCCCACCAGCACCACCTCCGGCGCACCGTCACCGTCGATGTCGGCAATGACCGGCGGCGAGTAGGTGAACTCCGAGCGATCCCCGGTCCCCCAGCCCTGCCGCGACAGGGCGAGGTCGTGGTACGCTTCCACCCCCGTCACCCACGCGTCGGCGAAGCTCGGATCGGTGGGGAAGCTCGTCCCGTCCCCGCTCCACACCCCGAACCCGATCGCGTCGTAGGTGGAGACGACGTCCAGCACCCCGTCGCCGTCCAGATCCCCGGCGCCGATGTTCTGATTGAACCCTCCGTAGTCGATGCAGTCCCCCGTCGGCGCCGCGCAGTCCCCCACCTGCGGCCACCCCGTGGCGAGCGAGCCGTCGAGCTCGAACACGGCGGTGGCCGGGCCGTCCGCCTGCTTGGTGATCAGGACCTCTATCGCTCCGTCCCCGTCCACGTCCGCCGCCGCCACGCTCCGCACCTCGGCGTCACCGAACGCCCGCGACCATCCGGGCAGGAGCTCGCCCTCGTGGTCGTAGACCGCAACGTTGTACCCCGCGTCGTCCGGGTGCGCGCTCACCGCGATCTCGGTGCCGCCGTCCCCGTCCAGATCGCCCACCGCGGCCGACGGCCACATCCGCACCGTCCCGTGCTCGGGGCTGCTCGACGCGCTCGACGCCCAGGCCGTCTGCCAGAGCGGCGTCCCGTCGCCACGGTAGACGTAGAGCACCGAGTGGCGCAGCGCGTTGAGCTGCTTGCCTTCGGGGGTCAGCACGTGGATGCGACGCACGCGACCACGACCGGCCCCGAGATTCTTCTGCGCCGGCTCGGTATAGCGGAGCACCTCGTCACCGCAATGGAGCTCGTGGTCGAATGCGCTGCGCAGCAGCTGAGGGTACGGCCCGCGCTCGTAGGTCACGAACTCGAACCCGGCGTCGCGCAGCGCAACGAGCTCGTTCGGGAAGGCGCCAGCCCGATCGAAGACCAACATCACACGAGTGCGTTCCGCGCCGGCAAAGGCGAGGCCGTCGCGGAGGCGACGTGCGATCGGACGCGCGAGACTGGTGAGTGAGTCGTGGTTGGGGCTCGGCTCACGCAACACCGGTCGACCATCCTGGTCTAGGCCGATCGGATCCTGATGCAGCTCTCCCGGGGGCAGCCCACGCGTTCGTGCTAGACTACCACCCACTCCAAGGTCGATCCGGCCCGAGCAGTGCCGACGGAAACTTGGCGGTAGCGGTGCAATTCCGGCCATGGCGGCTTCCGACGCTGCTCGTAACCCGGGGTGCGCCAGGTGATCGGGAACCCGTCGAGAGCCCAGGTTTCGGCGCGGGGCAGGCGGCGGTGCCCCCAACTCGCCCCGGGGCCGAAGGGGCGTGAAAAAACGCGCTACCGCTGCGAGTCCTTGGCCATCAGAACCGAGGACGAGGGCGCCCATGGACACCAAGCTCCTGATCGACGCGATCGTGCAGCAGACCATGGTCCTGATCGCCCAGCTCTCGACGACGGCGGGCGCACGGTCACCCCTCGCCCATGTCGCCAACCGGGTGTTCCTCGATCTGGTAGACGAGCTTGAGGGCCAGCGGGTGGGCAGGAAGGTGATCGCGGACATGTTTGGCCTGGCGCTGCGCTCGTACCAGCAGAAGGTGCAGCGCTTGAGCGAATCGGCCACCGACCGTGGGAACACGCTCTGGGGCGCCGTCGCCAATTTCGTGGCCGACCAACGGTTGGTGAGCCGGGCGGAGGTGCTGCGGCGTTTCCGTCACGACGACCAGACGAGCGTGCGTGGCATCCTCAACGACCTGGTCGCCAGCGGGCTAGTGTTTCGGAGCGGTCGCGGAGACGCCACCCTATTCCGCCGCGCGGCGCCGGAGGAGCTCGACGCTCTGGCCGAGGAGGATCGCGTCGAGACGCTTGCCAACCTGGTCTGGGTCACCGTGTACCGTGAGGGGCCCATCGGGCTGCAAGCGCTCGCACAACAGCTCCGGCTCGAGCTCGACGACGTCGAAACCGCCATCGGCCGCCTCCTCGCCGACGGTCGCGTCGCTGAGGAAGGTGCTGGCCCAACGCTCACCTACCGCACCGACAGCTGCGTGATCCCACTCGGTAGCCGGGCCGGGTGGGAGGCGGCCATCGTCGATCAGGTCGAGCTCCGCGGCGAGCGCCGCGGGCAGCGCCGCCCGCAAGAGCGCCGCGGCGTCCCTCGGGCTCGACATCGCCTCCCGAAAGACCTTGTCGTGCGGATCCGTTGCCTTCGTCTCGCCGCGCTCGCTCTCTTCGCTGCTCGCCCCTTCGCTCGGAGTCTCGCTCGGAGTCTCGCTCGAAGTCTCGCTCGGAGTCTCGCTCGCAGGACGCTTCGTGCTCGCCATCGCGCGGTCACGCTATCGCAGGCGCGGCGCTATCGGCTCTTGATCCGACCAACTCCCCACGCCTCGCCGTGCCTGCTTCCGCCGACGGGCGCCACGGAGGCCCGGCACCCTCGCCTGGATACCCACCCAACCGTTGGTCACCTGGTCGCCGTCCTCCCTCGCGCCTATCGCCGGACCCCCATGCGCCGGACCTACGACCACCGCCTCCGCGACCTCGTCTGCGAAACCCGTAGCCTCGACCTCGCCGTCCGCCTCGGCGTCGACCGCAACACGGCCAGAGCCTGGCTTTGCCGTGGACCCCGCCAGGTCGTCACCCTCGACTCGGTCCGAGCCTCCGACGCACCGCTCGCGCAGCGGCTGCTCGAGCCCGAGCCCGGCATCGCTCGCCTCGAGCGCCGTGTCCTGGGCCTCCGCGCCATGTTGCGGTTGCTCCTTGCTCTGCTCCGCACCCTCGACCTCCGACAACCGCTGCCCCGTGTTCCCTCCGCCGAGGCCAAACCCTCATCGCTCGCTGCGCTCGCTCGCGCCCAACCGCGTGATGCCACACAGGGCGTTCCGCAGCGCCACCCCAGACGAGGTCTTCTTCGACCGCGCCGGCGCCCTTGCCCCGGCCCTCGCCGCCGCCCGCCGCCTCGCTCGCATACAGCGTATCGAGACGAACCCTGCGCTCACCTGCCGCGAGTGTCACCCCGGCTCCGATCCCCCCAACCTAGCGGAGGAGATGGGCGATGCAGCCTGATTTCTCTACGCGTTCAGTTGAACGCCGTTTCATCCGAGAGGTCCTGAGACGCAGCACGGATGGACCCGATGACCCATCCCCTGAGCGTCCCCCGAGGCCAGAAGAGAGTGGCGCATCCAGACTGAGCGAGTCAGCCAGGATCGTGGGTTGCCTCGCCATGCCCTGGGATCTTCTGGCAAGACGGCGGGATCCGTCAGGGCATTCCGCACCCGCATCGCCAGCCCATGCTCTCGCCCGGCCCCCGTATCCGATTGAGCAAAAGCGGCTCGGCGGGTCGGCAGCCACTCGCTCCCGAGCGAGGGGGCAGTTGCGACGGCATCGTCGCCCCATTGGAGCGCTTGCTCGCCGAACGGCCCGTGCGGCGGACCCCGCGCGACGACCGGGGATGGTCCGGCAAGAAGCCGTGACGAATCGCCCAGACGTCGGGACGACAGCACCGTCGCAGATCGGTCGTTCTCCATCGGTCTTCACCGCCACCGCGCCGACCATTCGGTGCTCTCCATTGCGCGACGGACTTGCCGACGATCACGGCTCGGCGGAAGATGTGCTCGATCCCAGGCGGAACCCGAGCGCCGATGTCAACACCACTGCCGACCCGTTGTCCCAACTGCAACGCACCGGTTCCCGCCGGCAGTCCGGAATGCCTCCGGTGCGGCGGCCCACTGATCACCTTCCCGCCAGCGTCCCCGGAGGCTGGTGCGGTGCCACGGATCGTACCGGCGCCTGCTGCGCCGCCTGCCGCGCCAGCAGCAGCCCTGACCGCGCGGGAGCGGCGCGACGGGAGGAGGGTCCCGGTGAGCGGTCGAGGCTCACCCGCGGCCGTCCACCGGAAGGCTCCGCCCGCCGGGCCACGTAGGTCACCGATCCCCCTGCGTTCGGGCGCCGTGATCCTGGCTGCTGGCCTAACGGTGCTCGGGATCGTCCTCGCGGTGTGGCTCGCCGCAACCCGCCAGACCAACCCGCCGGGGTCGATCGACAACGGTTCTGATGTGGGCGAGGCACCCGCGGCATCGAGCAAGGATTCGAACCTCGAGCCCGGGGCGGGCACGGACGGGTCACGGTAGCTTGCGGATCCTCCGTCTCGATCTCGGATGCCATCGAGGCGGCCCTTTCCCCCCGGTGCCCCGCGCTCAAAGACGTCAGGATCGATGGTGAGGCGCCAGCCGAGCGTCGAGGTCGGCTCGCTCGAGACCGTTACTGCTCCGCGCAGGGGATGAGGAGCCAGCCAGCACGCAGATCCGCGAGCTCCTTGGTTCTGCGGTCTCTCGGGCCCCCATCTTCCTCGGCGCGGTCCGGGTTGAGTGCGAAGGGGTCTCGGCGGCCGTTGGCGACGCCGCCACGCGCGGGTCTAGCCACCCCGGCCTCGACCCGCTACGGATGGGGACACCGATGACCGACGAGGCAGCCGAAGCTCCCCGGCCTGCAGACCCCGCCGAAGCCAGCCCTGCGCAGGCGCCCCCGGTTGGGCGGCGAGCTTGGCTCGACCGGCTCGACTGGGCACAGCTAGAGACGCCGTCGCTCACGGCGAGCTTCTGGACCGCGGCGGGGGTCTTCGCCCTGGCCTACTGGCTGACGCCGTTTCCACCCTGCATCGACTACCCACAACACCTCGCCCTCGGCGCGATCCTCCGCCGTCTGTTCGATCCGGCCGCCCCCGAGCACGCCACCTACGTCGCCACGCTCCTCACCTATAACGGCCTGTTCCATGTCCTAGTGGCGACGCTCGCGCTGGTGGTGCCGGTGGAGATCGCGGGCAAGCTCCTCTTGTCGCTGGTGCCGGTGCTGACCGCGAGCGCCGCGCTCGCGATCGTGGATGTCGCTCGACGCCCGCGCTGGTACGCGGCGTTCGTCCTCCCCATCTCCTACAGCTACATCGTGGGCTGGGGGTTCATCAACTACGCGCTCTTCGCACCGGTCGCGATGCTCACGTTCGCCTGGTGGGTGCGCTGGCGAGATGGTGAGCGGCGGGTCATCGGCTGGGTCATCGGCGGCGCGCTGACGGTCGCCTATGCCCACGTCCTGGCCATGCTCTGCCTCTGCATCAGCGTTGGCGTGGCGACCGTCGCCCGGCAATGGCCGCGTGAGGTCGGCGTCCGCCGGTGGCTCCGCGAGCTACTGTCCGCGCCGTGGCCCATCCTGCCGGCCGCTGCCTACGCGGTGGTCGTCTACCTCGTGCACCGCAGGGCGCCGCACATCTACTGGGAGCCCTGGAAGGACGGCACAGACGTCCCCGCCTGGCAGAAGCTCTGGAACCTCTCGAGCTTCGCGGTCGGCAACCTCGGCAGCCCCGCGGACCGCGTGATATTTCTCCTGTCCCTCGGCCTCATCGCGGTGCTCTTCGTCGTGGCGGCGTTCATGCCCCCGGCCCCGACCGCGCCACGCACACGCGAGATCTCCGCCCTCGCGCTCACCTGGTTCCTCCTTTACCTCATCACGCCAAGGGTGTTCATGAGCACCTGGTGGATCTTCGAGCGGCTCCCCCTCTTCTGGCTCGTCTTCCTCGTCGCCGCGACGCCGCGGGTGGACGGTGCGGTCGTGCGCCTCGTGCGGGGAGCGATCGTCGCTGCGGGGCTCGCGCTCTCGATCACGACGGCGCGCGCCTTCGCGAGCATCCCGGACGCACGCGACGCCGACGCGATCATCGACGACATCCCTGCCGGCTCCCGCGTGATCGCGGTGATGCACGGGGTCTCGGCGGCGCCGGCGGTGTGGCGCGAGATGTGGGTGCACCAACTCGCCTACTTCGTCGTCCGCCGGCGCGGCGAGATCGCCTTCGACTTCACGCGCTACGCGAGTCTCCCCGTGCGACGCCGCGACGCAGGCGAGGCTCCGCCACGCTTTCCGTCCGGCCTCGAGTGGCTCCCGGATCGCTACGATCCCCGGGCCGCTTACGCGGCGTACTTCCCCTGGGTCCTCGTCCGCTCCCCGGACGAGGACCCCGCGAGCGATCCGCGGTGGCGTACCTTCGGCGCCTATGGCGAGAGGGTAACGCTCGTGAGCCACCGCGGCCGCTTCTGGCTCTTCGACGCTTCGGCGATTCACGGGGCATCGACCGCGGACGGGGGGTAGCAATCCTCGGCGCCGCTGCACCCGACCGAGACGCGGCCAACGACGGTGACGGCCGGGAGCCGGGGAATAGCGGGCACGTCGGCCTTGACGTTTCCGGTGCGCGCGGCCCTATGAAAGGGGGATGAGCGCCGCCGTGAACACCTCTGCCTCGCCGCCCGGTCCCGCGACCGTCGCGCGCCTCGGCCGGGAGCTCTCGCTGCCAGTACGGGGGATGACCTGCGCCGCTTGCGCCACGCGCATCGAGAGGGTGCTCGGCCGCGTCGCGGGAGTGAGCGCGGCGAGGGTGAACCTCTCCACCGAGCGCGCCACGGTCGAATACGACCCGACGCAGGCGAGCCCCGCGGACGTGGTCGGCGCGGTGGAGCGGGCAGGCTACTCCGTCTTGTCCGAGAGCGTGCGGCTCGCCATCACCGGCATGACCTCCACCGCCTGCGCCGTGCGGATCGAGCAGGTGCTCCGCCGCGAACCCGGCGTCGCCTCGGCGAACGTGGGCTTCGCGAGCGAGACGGCCAGCGTCGCCTACCTGCCCGGGGTGGCGAGCCTCGGCTCGCTCGTCGGGGCCGTCGCGACCGCAGGCTACGGCGCGAGCCGCGCACCGAGCGACGCCGAGGAGCGCGCCCAGCACGAGCGAGCCGAGACCGCTCGGGCACGCCGCGAGCTCGGACTGCTGCTCGGGAGCGGGCTCTTCGCGCTGCCGCTCGTCGCACCCATGGGGCTCGCGCCCTTCGGACTGCACGTCGTGCTCCCCGGCTGGCTGGCGCTCGCGCTGGCCACCCCGGTGCAGATCGTGGCCGGAGCGCACTTCTACCGCGGCGCCTTCCGCGCCCTCCGCGGCGGCTCGGCCAACATGGACGTGCTCGTCGCGCTCGGAACCACGGCGGCCTACGGGCTGTCGATCGTGCTCTTCGCTCGTGACAACGAGCACCTCTACTTCGAGGCCGCGGCGAGCGTGATCGCCCTCGTCCGCCTCGGCAAGTGGCTCGAGGCGCGCGCCAAGCGCTCGACCACCCGGGCCATCCGCTCGCTCAGGGCCCTGCGCCCCGAGCTCGCTCGCGTGGAACGAGACGGACGCGAGATCGAAGTGGACGCCGACGCCGTGGGCACGGACGAGATCGTCCTGGTGCGGCCGGGTGAACGGGTGCCGGTCGACGGCGAAGTGGTCGCCGGCGAAAGCAGCGTGGATGAGAGCCTGCTCACCGGCGAGAGCCTGCCCGTAGTGCGCGCCCCGGGGGATCGAGTGATCGGGGGCGCGATCAACGGCGAAGGCCTGCTGCGAGTGCGCGCGACGGCGGTCGGCGACGCGAGCACCCTCGCCCGCATCGTGCATCTGGTCGAGGACGCGCAGGCCGGCAAGCCGCCCGTGCAGCGCCTCGTCGACCGCGTGAGCGCCGTGTTCGTTCCGGTGGTCATCGGCGTCGCCATGGTGGCCCTCGCGGGCTGGCTCGCCGCCGGCGCGACGGGCGAGGCGGCCCTCATCCACGCCGTGAGCGTGCTGGTCATTGCCTGCCCCTGCGCCCTCGGCCTCGCCACGCCCGCTGCCATCATGGTCGGCACCGGCGTCGCGGCGCAGCGCGGCATCCTCATCCGCGACGCCGAGGCGCTCGAGCGCGCGCACGCCGTGCGGGTGGTGGTCTTCGACAAGACCGGCACGCTGACCGAGGGGAAGCCTGTGCTGCGCGAGCTCATCCCGGTCGATGGCGATGCCGATCGACTCCTGGCCCTGGCCGCGGCAGCTCAGCGGGGCAGCGAACACCCGCTCGCCAAAGCCATCCTCGCCACGGCAGCCGAGCGAGGAATCGCGGTCGAAGTGCCCAGCAGGTTCAAGGCGCTCCCGGGGCGGGGGATCGAGGCCACGGTGGACGGGCATGAGGTGCGCGTCGGCAGCCCGCGCCATATGGACGAGCTAGGGGTCGATCGCACACCGCTCACCCGCAACGCGGAGGCCCACGAGGCCGCGGGCGCCACCGTGGTGTGGGTCGTCGAGGACGGACGACTCGTCGGCGCCATCGCGGTGGGCGACCGCGTGCGGGCGCGGGCAGCCGAGGCCGTCGCGCGCCTCATCACTCGCGGCATCACGCCGGTGCTCCTCACCGGAGACAACCGCCGGGCGGCCGCGGCGGTGGCCCGCGAACTCGGTATCGAGCAAGTCGTGGCCGAGCTTCTGCCCGAAGAGAAGGCGCGCGAGGTGGCCGCGCTGCGGGCGCGGGGAGGGGTCGTCGCCATGGTGGGCGATGGGGTCAACGACGCGCCGGCGCTGGCGGCGGCCGACGTGGCCTTCGCGATGGCGACGGGCACCGACGTGGCCGTGCAGGCCGCCGGCATCACCCTGGTGCGAGCGGAACCCGGCCTCGTCGCCGACGCCGTGGCCGTGAGCCGGGCCACCCTGCGCAAGATCCGCCAGAACCTCTTCTGGGCCTTTGCCTACAACGTGGTCGGGATCCCCCTGGCGGCGCTCGGGTACCTCACCCCCGTCGTGGCCGGCGTGGCGATGGCCCTCTCGAGCGTGTCGGTGCTGAGCAATGCCCTGCTGCTCAGGCGGTGGAGGCCGGGCCGATCGTGACCCGCAATCATCCTGGATTTCGCGCCTCTTGATCCACCATGCCGCGCTCCTCGCGTCTTTCGGCCTTCTCCGCGCCGGTTGTGCTCGAATTGGCGCTGCAAGATAGGAAGAAGCCATGGATACCAAATTCATAGTCGAAGGAATGAGCTGCGGCGGCTGCGCGGCATCGGTCAGGAAGGCGCTCGAGCGGCTCGGCATCGCGGCACAGATATCCCTCCCCGAGCGAACCGTCACCGTGTCGGGCCCCGTCGACGAGGCGAGGGTGAAGGAGGCGGTCGAGGCGGCGGGATACGACTTTCGCGGGCGGGCAGGGTAGTGGCCAAGCTTACCCCTGTCCGGCGAAGCCGGCACCGGGAAGGGGCGATGGGTCACCGGCCGTCAGAAGACGCGCGCGGCCGCCTCGTCAAAAGGCGGTTGACCGGCGGCCACCGGTAGGACAGGTACGTTGCCGGCGGCGCCGTTGCTGGTGGCGTCCCGATCGGTGTTCTAGCGCGGAAGCGATCCGCCACTTTGCTCGGGTTGCGAGCCCCGCCAGCGCTAGGCTTGAACCATTCCAAGCTCGGGGGGAGGTCTGATTCCCCCCTGCTTCGCCCAGTTCCCTTCGTCCGGCTCCTTCGATCGTAAGGCGAATTGCGCGTCGGTGAGGGAAGTCCATTTCCCCCCTTCGCGTCCCGCCACGAAAATCTCCCGCTGGGAAGCGATGGCCGATGCGGGTGCTCGCGGCCACAGATAAGATTGCCTCGCTTCCTTGCCAACGAGCGATCCGGGTGCTTTCCTTTTTTTAGGAATATCCTCGTCGCATGAACCCACAAATACTGATCGACGCCGTCGTCCGCCAGACGATGGTCCTCATCGCGCAGCTATCGACGGTCGATGGGGTTCGCTCGCCGCTTTCGCACGTGGCGGACGAGGTGTTCGTCGGCCTGGTCCGCGAGCTCGAGAGCCAAGGCCTGGGCAAGAAGGTGATCGCGGACATGTTCGGCCTCGCGCTGCGGTCCTATCGGCAGAAGGTCCAGCGCTTGAGTGAGTCCGCAACCACACGAGGGGTCACTTTGTGGGGTGCCGTCCACGCGTTCCTGGCGGAACACGGCTCTGCGAAGCGCGTGGAGCTCCTCGACCACTTCAAGCACGATGACGAGCGCACCGTGCGCGGAATCCTCAACGACCTGGTGGAGAGCGGTCTGGTGCTGCGTAGCGGCCATGGCAAGGACACCCGATACCGGGTCGCGACAGCCGACGAGCTCGAGGAGCTCGGCGCGTCGGCCGCCGCCAATTCGCTGGATACCAACGCGGCTCTCGTCTGGGTGCACGTCTATCGCGCGAGTCCACTGCGCAAGGATCGGCTCGCGAAGCTGCTACCGCTGCCGGTCGCGGTGCTCGACGCCGCCATCGATTCCCTCGTCGCTGACGAGCGGATCCGGATGGAGTCACGTCCGGACGGTGTGTACTACGCAACCGAGCACTGCCTCATCCCGGTGGGGGAAGCGGCGGGTTGGGAGGCGGCCATCGTCGATCACCATCGGGCCGTGCTGAACGCCCTGGCCGCCAAGGTAGTGAGCGGCAAGCATGTGTCCGCGGCCAACGACGAGGTGGGGGGGACCACCCTCTCCTTCGATCTGTGCGCCGGCCACCCGAAAGAACAGGAGGTTCGACGCCTCCTGGCGACCACCCGCAATCAAGTCATTTCGCTGTGGCAGGAAATTGACGATTATAACCGGGTGAACGGCCTCGACACTACGTACAAGGTGACCTTCTACTGCGGCCAGTACCTCGTGGAAGAGGAGGATGGCGCTTGAGCAATCAACCAGCACTGCGGAGGCCGTGGGCGCTTCCGCTGGTTCTCGCCGGGGTGGTCGTCGCCTGCGACCCCGCAGGCGGGCCTCGGGTCGGCAGCCAGACCAACTGGCTGCAAGCGTGCAGGAGCGACGCGGACTGCGGGGACCTCGCCTGCCATTGCGGGGCATGCACGCGTTCCTGCAGCTCCGATGAGAGCTGCGCGAGCCTTTCCGGCAGCGTTTCGTGCGTCCCGGCCGATGACCGGGGAGCCATCGCGCTCTGCGGCGGGGATCGTCCTTCGAGCCCCGGCTTCTGTCTGCCGTCCTGCGATGCCGCAGGTTGCCCCGACGGAACCGCCTGCGTGGCTGGCGTCTGCAGTCCGCTGCCGGAGCCGACCGGACGCGTGACGATCGATACGTCGACTCGGTACCAGTCGCTGGTCGGTTTCGGCGCGGCCATTGGCTACGTTCAGCACGAGATCGCGCGACACCCCCGCAAGACAGCCCTGCTGAGCGCCATGTTCGCCGAGTCGGGCATCGACGTCCTGCGCCTGGAGAACCTCGTCGGCTTCGCGGGCGAGGAGGATCTCTCGGACACCATCGCGCTCGTCGAGGCAGCCGCCGAGGGCCTCGGTCGTGAGCCGACCATCATGCTGACCTCCTGGAGCCCACCCCCGAACCTGAAGGCGAGCGGCTCGATCGTGTGCGAGGGCAACCCGGACACCTGCACCCTCGCTCGCGCGGCGGGAGGCGAATTCGACTACGCGGGCCTCGCCGACCACTGGCGAGCCTCGCTCGAGGCCTACGCCGAAGCGGGCATCGAGCCAGTCTTCATCGGCGTCCAGAACAACCCGAATTGGGTGCCACCGACGGGGCAGCCAACCGAAGCTTGTCGGTTTCTCCCGACCGAAGGCACCGCGCCCGCGTTGGTCGGCGGGGATTTCGTCGAGGTCGAGTATCCCGGTCTGGCGGAGGCGATCACGGCCGTGGCCGGGCGTCTCGAGGGCCTCGCCTCCGTCCCCGGAATCGTCGCGCCCGAAGTGACCGCCGTCGAGTACGTGGCCGAGTACGTCAGTCGCCTGGACTTCTCCGACGTGGCCGCGATCACCCACCACTTCTACGGAGCCGACCCGACCGCCGTGGACGTGGACGCGCTGGCAGCGCTCGGCGAGCTCGGGGAGCGGCATGGGCGACCACTTCTCCAGACCGAGATGACGGCGGACGGCTTCGGCACGGCGGTGCTCATGCACTACGCACTCGTCGTCGAGGGGGCGTCGGCCTACCTCCAGAATGAAATCGTGGGCACCGATCCGCCTTCCGCGGGCTCCGAGGAGCTCATCTCGCTGACGGCGCAGGATTTCGCGGTAGAAGACCCCTATTTCGCCATGCGCCACTACGCGATCCACACCGACCCGGGGTGGGTTCGCGTCGCAGCGACCGCGGATGTGGACGGATTGCTCGCCTCGGCCTGGAGCTCGCCAGCGGAAGACGCTTTGACGGTGGTGCTGGTGAATCCCGGCCTCTCCGAGATCGCCACCGAGCTCGAGTTCGGCGAGGAATCCATGGCCGCCTCGGAAGTGACACGCACCGTCTTCGACGGTGTGGAGCGCTCGGCGGAGCTCGGCGACCTCTCGGCCGCCGGCATCCTGCGCGTCCCAGCCCGGTCCGTCGTCACGGTGGCGCTCGAAAGGTGAGTGGACGGTCGCTCGTTCGGCCCCGCTCAGGTCGGGGCATCGCGATCTGCCGGGCACCGCTGACGCAGAATCGGTGATCCCTCCGCTGGGTGAGCGGTGACTTTCTCGCGGCGGGGGATCCAGCAGAGCCGGCGTTGGCACCCCGTGGCGCCTTCGACTCCCCTCCTTGAAACGCACCGATCTGGGCGGTCCCGAATGACCGATCCCCGAGCAGAGGAGCGAGGGCGTCGCCAGATGCGATGTCCAGTTCGCGCGCCTGCGGCAACTCGAGCAACGACGCCGGCCTCTCCCTGCCTTCGACGCCGTCAGGGTCGCGCGACACACGCGGGTTCGCGCCGCGAAGGCACGGCTACGCCGTCGCTCGATCGCGTTGATGACCACTTCGCCCCGTCGTCCCCCAGCCGGACGGCGCAGGAACACCGAGCTTCGTCCGCGGGTCCCTGCTGGTCGTCCGGAAACCGGCCTCAACCCGGGCGGTTTCCAGTGTAGGCTGAGGGGGTCGTGTCCGTTCATCTTCCACCAGGCACTCTGTTCGCTGGGGATTACCGCGTCGTGCAGCTGCTCTCCGCCGGCGGGATGGGGGCCGTCTACGTCGCCGAGCAACTCTCCACGCGCAAGCTCCGCGCGTTGAAGCTGATGCACGGCCGGCTCCTCGCGGACGAGTCGTCCCGCCGTCGCTTCGAGCAGGAGGCGCAGATCGGCGCGCGGATCTCGAGCGAGCACGTGGTGGAGGTTCAGGCAGCGGGGGTGGACCGCCACACCGGATTGCCGTACCTCGTGATGGAGCTCCTGGAGGGAGAGACCCTCGAAACCCTGGTGGGCCGCCAGGGTCCGCTCCGACCCGCCGAGGTGCGCGTCGTCGCCGAACAGATCTGCCACGCGCTCGGCGCGGCCCATCGGGCGGGCATCGTGCACCGCGATCTCAAGCCGCTCAACGTGTTTCTGGCGAGGACCCAGCGTACGGACGCAGCCTGCACCGTGAAGCTCCTCGACTTCGGGATCGCCAAGCTGCTCTCGGCAGATGTGAACCAGACCGCGGCGGTGGGCTCGCCCCTCTGGCTCGCGCCCGAGCAGGCGAGTCATGGCCAGATCACGCCGGCCACCGATGTGTGGGCGCTCGGCCTGGTCGCGTATTTCCTGCTCACCGGTGCGCCCTTCTGGGCCCGGGCCACGACGGCGTCGAGCATCGTCGAGCTGATGAACGAGATGCTCTTCGAGCCGATCCCCCCGGCCTCCGTGCGCGCGGCCGAGCAAGGTCGCGTGGTTCCCCCAGGCTTCGACGCCTGGTTCGCGGGGTGCGTGCACCGGCAGCCGGCCGCTCGCTTCCCCGACGCGCACCATGCCTTCGTGGCGCTCGCGACCCTGCTGCCCGCGGGGGGAGTCCTCGCCCCCGGACTGGGGGCACCACCCGACGTCGTGACGGCGCTCCGGACCGCGTACGAGTCGGGTGAGCTTCGGGTGAGCTCGACGTCCCAGGCGGGCTGGGACAGCGGCAGGATGACGGGCTCCACATCGTACGTCGGCTGGACCGACGGCACCGCGGGCACCTCGAGGAGCTCCGACACGAGGGGAACGACCAACTCGGGTGCCCGCCTCGCCGTCGGACCGGGCAGCGCATCGCTCGCCGGCGCGTCGTTCGGCGCGGCTGCGGGCTGCTTGGTCGCAGCGGGGATCACGTTGGTCGTCGCGATCGTGTTCGGGATCGGGACCTATGTTGTCCTGCAGCGTTCGCCGCCTCGTCCGAGCGCGGTCGCGATCGACGGGTCGAAGGCGCCGGTTCCCACGTTCCCCGAGTCGGACACCGCGAACCCTCCCAGCATGGAGTCGGCCGCCCCGGCTTCCGCAGGACACGAGACCGCGACCCCGCCCGGCGCCACCCCGGGGGCCGCGCTGCCTCCCCCAACCCGCACGGAACCGGTCACCGCCACTGCCCCGGCGCCCACCCCACCGACCAGCGATGCCAGCAAGGGTAGCGCGAGCGGCACGGCCACGGGGACCGCCTCCGCCGGGCAGCCCACCGAGGAGCTCGCCTGGAAGATCGGACATGCGGTGAATGCGACCAGCTTCGACTCCTGCCTCTATTCGAAGGTCACCCGACCGAGCCACGGCATGTTCGCGATCCGCCCGGTGGTCACGGTCCGCTTCAACGGCACGGGGCTGCTTGGCGTGGATGTCCAGGGGACCTCGATGTACCCGACCTCGGACCTCATCAACCGCGACACCTACAAGCCCGCAACCCAGGCAGAGGTCGACGCAGAGGTCAGCCGCGTACTCTCGTGCATCCGCGGCAAGGCGAGCGGCGTCAACATGCCGCCGAATTCGGCCCGCGGCGCGGTGGCGATCCGGTTCTCCGGGTCGGACCTCGGCGGCGTCTCGGTCCTCTGATCTGCGTTGCCGCCGGCGCCTCCAGTCCCTTCCGTCCCCCGGGGACCATCGTGGTGAATGATGCTGGAATTGGTGAAGGCGGTAGACGCGCCCAGTGGATGGATGAACGTTGAAGCCTCGAGCTCCAACAGATCGGTGACGGCCACGGGCGCGGTCGGTCCAGGGTAGCACTCAAGCGGTCTCGACAAGGTCGAGGATCCGGTCGCATCGACGTACGCGCCGTCGAAGGCCGGCATCGCGCTCGTGATGGAAGCCGGGTCGACCCAATGCTCGCCGCCGTAGGTGTCTGGCTTTGGCTGGTCAACGACCCCCGTGCCGTTCCAGGTCTTGGATGGGTGGTTCGTGTTGACGAAGATCGTGGGCCCGCTGAGCGTGCTCGACGCGGGTGGGAGGTTCCCTTCCGGCACCACGGTACCCGGCATCAGCGTCCTGCCATAGCCGTATCGACCCAGGAAGGCGGTCGAGCCGGAGTCGTCGATGATGACGTTGAGGGTACGATGTCCCTGGCCTGCTGCCCGCGGGGGAAGTCCTCGCCCCCGGACTGGGGGCGCCACCCGACGTCGTGACGGCGCTCCGGACCGCATACGAGTCGGGTGAGCTTCGGGTGGTCGCTGTCAGGCTGGCACCCGGTAGCAGCACCGTCCGTCAACCTGTCATCGGTCCCCGCCGCTGGTTCGAGCCTCGCCGGGATTCGTCGCGAGATCCCGCAGCTCCCTCGCCAGCGCATCCTCGGCACGGAGTTCGCAATGCCGACAGGGATGGATCTCTCCCCCCTCGGGCCCTGGTTGGTTGGCGGCGCCCTGAGCGCGCTCGCCGTGACGGCTTGGACGACGCAGCAGCCGCTCGCGCCCGCCGACGCGAGCGGTACGTTCGCTCCGAGGGCGCGCTGCGAGGTGCGCCACCCCCGGTCCCCGGTGGACCCCGCCGCTCGCGGGCGTTCGCCGGTCGAACCCGCGTCGGGGACCCCTGCTCGACATGCCCCAACCGCCGCTCTGCCCGCCCCCGATCCCCTCCACGCGCAGCTCTGCCCCGACGTGATACTCACTGCCGTGAGCGATCTCGGCGACCCCGACCTCTCGCTGGCGACCCTCCGCAGCGCGAGCGACGCGAGCCCCCGAGCGCGACGGTACCGCGGTAGCGTCGGCCAGCGGCGCGTGGTCTACGTGGGAGAAAATCCGATCGAGCGGCTCCCCGCCGTCTGGCTCACGGAGGGTCCCTCGCTCTGTCAGGTACTGCTCGGTCGTTCCGCTCCCCCGCCGCCTAGGACGCGAGAACCCCGCGGTGGCGTGACCGCTCCTGGGTCGAGGAGCGGAACGATGATGCCCGGCTCCGCCCCAACGGACGTCGCGCGCCTCGTGGAGCGCATCGACGACGAGACCTATCGGGTGGATCGCAGCCTGCTCGAGCTCGCCGCGGGCGGTGGCCAGGAGCTCACGCCGAGTCTGCACGGCGTCCGCGGCCGCTTCGGGACCGGCGGATACGCCCTCTCGCAGGTTCCCCCGGGCTCGCTCCCGGCGCTCCTGGGGCTCGCCGCTGGGGACGAGCTCGCCGCGGTGGGAGGCCGCCCGCTCTCCGGGCTCGACGCGATCGTCCGAGCTCATGCCGAGCTCGCGCGCAGCCCCCGCCTCACCCTGACGATCCGCCGCGGCGGCGTGGAGCGTGAGGTGGTGTACGAGGTGCGGTGAACAAGCCGGAGCCCCCTGCCCCAAGGCTCGGGGCAAGAATCGTGGTTCCTTCGGGAATTCGGGGACAGCACCCAATTCGAAGGTTGGTTTCCAGAGTCGAGCCTCGGGGATCACTACGCGGTTCAGCCTGTCTGTACCATGGTCACAGATCGGGCGAGGGTCGCGCTGTCGTGAGTGTCCGGATGCTACGGGCTCGTCACGGTCACGTTGGCTATTGGGAAATCAACCCTTCCTTGGCCACCCGCCGCTTCCGCCGCGATCCTGACCTCTACCAGATCCCCTAGGTTCCAGCCTTTGTCGGCCCACACGCCAAAGTGGTCGGAAACGGCGACGGTCCCGCACTGCTTGCCCTGCATCCGAATGCTGTAATTTTGGCTCCAGCTCCCGATGCCGCCGCATCGATCGCCGCCGGCTCCTGACGTGGTGCGGTGCACGAGGTTGCACGTACCCCCGTCGATTTCGGCTGTGCCGCTAGGGGGATCGCCCGTATTGAACGGCATCGTGTGGAACGAGTCCTCGATGATGTACCATTCAACCTGGATTTCGCGCCGACGACGGACGCCATGCTGGAATCCGAAGCAGATTTCGAGCCTTGTCCGCGTTCGGCGCGCGCAGAACTA
>JAFGBI010000134.1 GCA_016933275.1 Polyangiaceae bacterium
CAGGCCATCAGCGGTCAGCGGTCAGCGGTCAGGTAGAACGTGGAGACCCTGATCGCTGACGCCTGATTGCTGATGGCCACGAGAACATTGAAATTCTTCTCTGCCAGATCCGGTCAAGATCGTGCTGCTGAGGGACTGGAGCACCGAACCGGCAGCGGATCTCGCCCGAGGCGCCGTTGGAAACGTACCCTCGCCGGGCATGGGACCGTTTCCAGCGGCGCCGTTGCTGTTGGCAACCTGACCGGTGCTCGAGTCGCCGTGTCGAGCAGACATCGGTCCGACCGAATTTCCGCCGAGCGGCACAGGTAGATCAGGGGTCGCCGTCCTGCTCCACCGTGCAGGCCTCGTCGATCCCGCCGCGACAGAGCGCCGCGAGCACCTCACAGGCCTCACCGTCGTCCGCTCGGCAGGCCTCCGCGAGCAGGCGGCGACCGCGGGCGGCCTGCTCGGGATCCTCCACGTCATACGCCAGCAGCTGCCCGAGGTTGCGGCAACCCACCGGCGATCCGAGTACACAGGCGCGCTCGAAAGCCTCCCGCGTGCGGTCGCGCCCGTGGCCCATCCGGAACCGCCCTCGACGGATCGCTCCGAGGTTGTTGCACGCCTCCGCCACGCCACCCTTGCACGCCCGCTTCAGCAGCGAGATCGCTCGCGCGTGATCGACGGGGAGGTCCTCGCCCACGCCAAGCTTGTAGCCCAGGGCGCCGCACGCCTCGAGCATGCCGATCCGGCATGCCGCCTCGCACACCACAACCTCACCTGGACCGCAGGGCGGCTTGCGCCAGGGCAGGTGAGGAAGACTCGCTTGGCCGGCCACGACCAGCGCGAGCGCGGGCGCGGCGCACGCCAAGGTTCGCAGCCACCCCAGTCGAACGAACGCAGCCCCCACCAGGAACCCCACCACGAGCCCCAGCGAGTGGCCGAGCAGATCGACGATGGGGACGGCGAGGTCGACGAGGGACTGCACCACGACCAGCGACACCAGAAGCCGAAGGAAGCGCCGAGCCTCCGGCAGGCGATCGTCGAGAACGCCCCGGAGCAGGATGGCTCCCGCGACCCCCACCCCGCCCATCAGCGATCCCGACACCCCCACCGACGAGGTCGCATCGCCGCCAAACGCCCACAGGACGACGTGAACCAACATCGGGAGCGAGCCGCTGACGACCAACGCGAAGAGCGTGCGCGGAGCGCCGAGGCGGCGTTCGAGAAACACGCCGATCGAAACGATCCCGACGAGGTTCATCAGGAGGTGGACCGGCCCCATGTGCAGGAAGAGGGCGGTGAAGACGCGCCACCACTCTCCAGCCGCCACCCGTTCGGGCTCGAGCGCACCCAGCCGCTCGAGCGCGACCGCGCGCGTACTGCCACCGGCGAGCTCCTCGGCGAGGAAGCCGGCGAGCACCGCGGTGGTGAGGAGTGCCGTCGCCACCGGGAAGCAGCGCGAACCGTACCCCGGTACGGCGCGGGCCAGGGCCGAGGCGGTGTGGGCGAGCCGATCCAGGGCGCGTTCGAGCGTCTCCAACCTGGGGTTTTGCCCCGTTCTCCCCGCGAGGCGACGATCGATCTGCTCGACCTGCACCGGATCGGCCTGCTGCCGGGCAGTCTTCAGGCGGGTGACGCCCGCGTCGGTGTCCCCCGCCGCGAGCTCGGCCGTCGCCAGCCAGAGCTCGCGCGAGACGTCGTCCATGCGTCCGATGGGCCCGCGGAAGAGCTCGCGCAAGGCCTCGGCGCGGCCCCCGAAGGCGAAAGCAAAGACGAGAGCGTTCAGCAGCCAGGGTGGCTTCTGCCCGAGCCCCAGCCGAGCACGCTCGAGCGTGGCCACCAGCGTCTCGAGCTCGCCGAGCTCGCCGAGGGCGCGAAGGTACCGAGGGATCAACGACAACGACGAGCCCGGCTCACGAGCGAGGCGGAGCTCGGCGAAGGCACGCGCGCCATCCCAGTCACCATCGGCCGTGAGCCGGTCGAGCTGGGCGATCGAGCCGAGCTCGGGGTCGGCGGCCAGGCGCGTCAGCATCCCGAACCCCGCCCGCCGATTCCCAGTCGCGAGCCAGTGGAGAGCCCGGTAGTAGTCACGCAACCCGCGATACCCACCGAGCGGCCTGAGCAGCGCGAGCCCCGCGAAGAGGGTCGCCCCCGTGCGGTAGTCGCGACGAAGCGAGCGGGAGTGGGCCAAGGCGGTGCTGGCCAATGGAACCAGGGCCGCCAAGATCCAGACCAGGAGAGCGAGGTAGCCGGCCACCCCCGGGACGAACCATGCTCCCAGCGCCGCCACCGCCCCAACCAACAGCACCGTCACGACGACGTCGAGCACGGCACGGCGCAGCCCGTGCACACGCGCGAAGGCGAGGGCGCGAAGGATCGATGCGCCGCACCAGACGAGAACCAGCCATAGCGCGAGCTGGTTCGGATCGGAGAGGATCGACAGCATGGTCCGGCCGGCGAGGGGTCATTCCTCGCCCGCGCCACCCTACCCTACCTGTCGACTTCGTCGAGGAAGGCTGCCGCCCAGGCGAGCGGCGCGTTCCAGTTGATCGCAATTTCGTTGGTCGACCAACTCTCGATATTGTCGATGAAACACTTCTGGGGCGGACACCCGGGAAGACCGGCCTCCTTCGCGTAGGGGTCCTCCAGGTTCGAGTTGGGACCACCTGATACAACGCCAGGCGGAACCGGCGGAAACTTCGGGTCCTTCTGCTGCGCCCAGAAGCGGTGATGCGGGTGTTGGAGCGGCCGTTCACCGTAACCGCTGACGTACGACTGCACGTTGGGGTTCCGACCGAGGATGTAGTCCATGGCATCGACCACGCCGTTCGCGTACTTCCGGTCCTTGGCGAAGCCGTAGGCGAGCCCCATGATCACCATGTTGTTGAGCACGAAGGAGTTGGACCCCCAGGGGGCGACGCGGTCGGACTGGACGGGGACGCGGTAACCACGCTTCTCGATCAGGGCCAGGTACTGGTCGGCAGCACCGATGATCTGGCGTCGCTGCGCCTGCACCTCTTCCCGCGAGAGCTTGTTCGGGACCACGGAGAGCGAGATCTTGCCGAGAACCGAGAGCTGGTCCCAGCTCATGCTGGCCGTGCCACCACCGGCGTTCACCGGGATGCGCTGATGGTGGGGCAGCTTCTGGAACTCCGTCTTGTACTCGGGCTTGCCCGTGGTGATGAATAGCTCGGCGGCGGCCCAGTACCACTCGTCGTCGAAGTTCGAGTCGCCGTACGCGCCGCCGCCTTCGCCCATGGGCTCCGCGAGGATGCTCGGCTCCTTCTTGGCGGCGGCCCAGCCCGCTTCGGCCGCCTTGAGGCACTTGGCCGAGAACGCGGGATCGATGGTCTTCCAGATCCGAGCCGCCTGCGCCGCCACGCCGACGAGGTTGAGGGTCGCCCCTGTCCCCACCGGCCGCAGATATCGCTCCACCTTGTCCTGGTCCGGACGGGTCGGGATGGGGGTCCACTTGACGCTGTGGATCTTGGTGTGGGCCATCCCGGCGTGCGGCTTGCCGGCGGGCACCTGCATCTTGAGCACCCACTCCATCTCCCAACGCGCCTCGTCGAGGAGGTCGGGGACGCCGTTGCCCGCCTCGGGGATCTTCAGCCTTCGATCGCCGAAATCACCGCTGGACTTCCCGAGGTACTTGAGCGTTTCAAACTCGTTGAGCATCGTCCACAGGGAGATGCCGCCGTTCACCACGTACTTCCCGTGGTCGCCCGCGTCATACCAGCCCCCGCTCACGTCGAGCTCGTAGTCGCAGGCGTACTGCTTGTACGAGCCCTGGAGTGAGCTCGCCGGCGCACACGCGACGGATGCGTCACCGGGATGGCCGGCGGGTCGCGCCCATTGCTCACCGACGAGGTCGGACCTGATCTCGATGCCGCTCCGGTTGTGGTAGAAGAAGGCGAGGGCGTCGTACTTCAGCTGGTGATAGACGTCCTTGCCGATGTCGAAGGGATAGCTCTCGTCCCCGCCCGCCTTCAGCCTGTATCCCTGCCCAGGGGTCTTGAAGGAAGAGAAGTCGATGTTGTGCAGTTGCTCTCCAGCAGCCTTGTCCTCCCCGAAGGGCTTGGTCTGGCCGCTCGCGACGACTTGACCTGCGGCGTCCAGGAGCTGCCACTCGACTGGCTGGGCGGCGATGGTCTTGTAGGTGGCGATCTTCGCGAGCCCCGGCAGGTAGCCGACCTGATTGACCCGCACCTTCGGCAGCGGACCCGTCTGCCGGCCCTCCGGAACCTTGAAATCGGGATCGTTGAGCTGGAGATCGTCGAAGCAGACCTCGAACGGGGCTTCGCCCGCCAGCGGCCCGCCGAGGTGAACAGCGAACTCGGCGCTCTGGTCGTCAGCACCACCTTCGAAGGTGCCGACGAAGGTCCGCGGCTCCGGGCCGACGTCGACCAGAGCAGCCCAGTACTCGTCGTACGGCGGACCCGCCATCGCCACCCGCGGCCGCAACTGGGTCTTGGCGCTCGCGTGGACCTTCATCACGATCTGGTACTTGTGTGCCCGCGCGATCGGGATCCGGCGCTGGCGCAGCACCACGTCGTAGGTGTTGGTCCCGGCAGCATCGACCTTCAGGCAGAGCTCCTCGCTCACCAAGCTTGCGCTCCCCTTCGCGGGCGGAGCGAAGGTCGCCGACCAGGGCAGGAGGGTGCCTTCCTCGAAGGTCTCGTTCCAGAAGATGTTGTTGCCCGCGCGCTCGGCGGCGCCCGTGGTCATCGTGCCGCTCGCCGGGGGGATCGTACCGTTCGCCGGCGTCCTGCCGCCAGCAGCGCTCGCCCCGCAACCACTCAGCGCGAAGAGCGCCGTGAGCGCGGGTGGCGCCAGAACCGCTGCAACAATGCTCCGGAAAGACATGCTATTCGCTCCTCGTCTCACTGAAACACCATCCTAGGCGGGGACGGGGACGAGTCAACCGGCGCACCTCGCGCCAACCGCGCCGGCTGATGACGCGCCGAAACGAGATCCGGCAACGCAGTACCAATGCAGGTTCTGGATGGATGGATCGGCTCGACGGCGAGCCAGCTCGATGGCGCACTGCCGCGACCCCTCGCGTCGCGGTCACGGGGCACGCCAGGAGGGCAGTCCGGGGTGCGCGACCGTGGAGACGCGCCTCGTCGCCGAGGTCCGCCGCGAGGACCGGTGCCACCTGGACCAGCAATCATGTTGGTTGCCGCGTCAAACCTACGACCTGGGGCACCAAACCGGCAACAGATCTCGCCAGCGGCGCCGTTTCTCTGGACAACCCGACGGTGTCCTGGCAGGCGACCCGACCGAGCCCGGTGGACCGAGGTGGCCCTGGCGGATTCGGGCGTCGGCTTGGGCTTGCTCGTCGCCCTGCGGCGTCGTCCTCGCCGGTAGGCGGACCATCCGCACTCCGCGGCTCACAATGGGTGAGCCGCTCGCCACGGTCATTGTCGAGACCTCGGGTCGCCGCCCCCCCGCGCCACCGAGTCAAGGCGCAAGCCTGGCCGTCATCCACCCGCCGCAGCCCGCCCGGCGCGGAGCCCCGAGCGCACGGCCTCGAGCAGCGTCCGGGGGCGATCCGCAATGCACGCGCCGGCCGCCCACAGCCCCCGGGGACCGGGAAGGGGAACCGGGTCCGGTACCCCGCGCGGAGAATCGGGGGACGACGTCGCCCCGCTCGCCATCACCCGCCCGTCGTCACCCACCGCGATCCCGACCCGATCGAGCGCCTCCCGCCCCATCGCGGAGAAATCCACCCCATGCAGCGACGCGACGCCGCCGACGGGGCGGCCGTTGAGCAGGATGATCGCGTCGACGCCGAGCCCCAGACGGAACGCGCCCTTCCGAGCCACGTCGGGAGGAGCGAGTTCGAGCCCGCCCGCGACCAGCCCGCCGATAGCGAGCACAACCGCGTCGGCCGTGAGCAGATCGGGACCGCTGCCGTCCGCGTCCGGCGCGAGCTCCACATGATGGCCGCGCTCGGCGGCGCGTACGGCCCGCACGCGCCCCATGATGCGCTTCACGTTGAGTTCGGTGAGCATCGCGTCCCGCGCCCGCACGAACCGTGCCCCGGCGAGCCCACCCGGCCGTGACGTCACCTCACCGATGGGGCGCCCGAGCATGCACCGCATCACCGAGGGCGTCGCCGGGGCGAGCCCGAGGCAGGGGGGATAGAGCCAAGCATCGTGCTCCGTGGACGCACGACCGAGCGCCGCCACCAGGCGCTCGCGGAAGGGCTCGGCATCGCTGACCGCCGCCCGGGCGCCGTCGGCGGGCGCGGTCTGGGGTGACGTGGCGGCAAGATCCACGCGAACGGGCTCGAAGCGTGTCCCGGTGGTGCGCGCGAAGGCGGACTCGGCGAGGGCGCGGGCGAGCAGGTTCGCGTCGAACTCCCCCTGCCCCAGATCGGCGACGGCGATCCGCCGCCCGGCGAGCGGCGAGAGATCGAGCACCGAGAGGTCACAGCCGCGCGCCGAGCGCACGATCCCCGCCAGGGTGGCGACCCGCACGCAAGCCTCGTCAAGACGCCAGAGGCCGAGCGCAGCTGAGAACGCCGCGAGATCCGACTCCACCGGTCCGGAGTCCGCGCTCCCCACCGCGCCTGCGTCCACGGCGCCGCTCATGAGCTCGGAGGCGCCAGCACCATCCTGCACCACGGTCACGCTGGCGCCGGCCGAGGCCGCGGCCCACGCCGCTGCCGTGCCGCTGGCTCCGGCGCCCACGACCAGGATCCGCATGGTCACGAGCCGCCCTCCGCAAGCTCGGCTCGCTCGAGCGCGAGGGCGAGCGCCTCCTGGCGCGCCTGCGTGGACCCCAGCGCCGGGAGCCTCGCCCTCACGCCGACCTCGCGGAACTCGCGGGCCATCTCCAACCCCCGAAGGGCCGGCTGCCCCGCTTGGTCCGCGACGATGGCGCCGCAATCCACGGCGCACCGCATGCCGCCGCAGCACCCGTGCCCGAGCCGGGTTCGGCGCGCCACGTCGGCCACCGTGCGCGCCCACTCGTGCTCCACCACGTAGCGGATCTCCGCCTCCGTCACCGGCGCGCACGCGCAGACCCGCCGCCCTTCGCGGGGGCGAGCCGCGATCCGGGCGAGGATGGCCCCCGCTGTGGAGCCGTACCGACGACCGAGGTGATGAGCGGTCAGCGGGTCTACCCGCGCCTGGGCGGGCGTCGGAACGCCAGCGGACGCGAGGGCTCCCGGGAGGCGCTCGGTAGCCGTGCGGCAGGGCTCCGTGCGCCCGAGCCGGGCCGCGACCCGATCGGTCATCTGCTCCGCGAAGAGACGGTAGCTCGCGAGCTTGCCGCCGAGCATCGAGTAGGCGCCGCTCAGGCCGTCGCTCGAGTGATCGACGATCCGGTGCGCGCGGGACAGAGCGTCCTCCGAGGGTCCCCATGCATGGAGAGTCGGTCGCACGCCGGCCCAGGTGCCGATCGCCCGCGCCCGGCCGATCGCAGGGAGGATCCGCGCGGCGGCCTGCCACAGGTAGCGTACCTCATCGGTGGTCGCGACGACCGCGTCGAGATCGCCATAGAAGTCGTCGTCGGTGGTGCCGACTACGGTGAGATTCTGCCAGGGCAGCACGAACACCTGCCGTCCGTCGATCGCCGGCGTGACGATGGCGATGTCGAGCAGGCGCCGATCGAAGTAGAGGTGGATCCCCTTGCCCGGCCGCACGGCGGCGGTGGCTGGCGCGAGCCCCGCACTCCCGATGGTGAGCGGCGCCCAAGCCCCCGTCGCGTTCACGACGACGGGGGCGGAGACGACCCCCATCGTTCGCTCCAGCGAGTTCGCGTGGCAAACCCCGGCCACTGCCCCGTCAGCGCCGCGGAGGATCTCGGTCACCGTCGTGTGGTTGTGCAGCGTCGCGCCGTGGCGCCGGGCGTCGACCGCGTTCTCGATGCACAGACGAACCCCATCGACGCCCCACTCGTCGAACGAGACAGCACCGACGTAGTCCCCGGCCAGACCGGGCACCAGCCGCCCGAGCTCGCTCGCGTCGAGCCGCACATGCGGCTTGCCACGCTTGAGCGGCTGAAACCAGTCGTACGCGGCGAAGAAGGCGTCGTGGAGCAGCAGCGACCAATGGCCACGCGACCGCTCGATGGGGACCACGGCGGGCACCCGAAACACGAGGTGGGGGGCGATGCGCTGGATGTGCCCGGAGTCGAGGCATGACTCGCGAGTCACGCGCGGATCGGCGAGCAGGTAGCGCGGTCCTCCGTGGACGAATCCCGTGGAGTTGCCGCTCGCGCCGAACCCGAAGTCGTGGCGTTCGAAGAGCACCACGCGTAGCCCGCGCAGGGCCGCATCGCGGGCAACGCCGAGGCCGTTGATCCCACCGCCGATCACCACTACGTCCGCACGTTCGACCGGGCACCCTGTCGGCACGACTTCCCGAGCGTTCGCGGCGAGGGTCACGGCTCGACAGTGTTCGCCAGTCGGCGGGACTCGCGCAAGCGCCGAGCGCCCCCCCCCGCACGGCCGCCGAAACTTGGCCGGCAGGCGGCCCCGTCCGTACTCTGGTCCGGCCATGCGCACGATGCCGAGCCTCGTCCTCGCCTGCGCGCTCCTCGCGGGATTCGTGCCGGCGATCGCCAGCGCGACCCCGGAAGGCGCAGCGGCGACCCCGGCCGGACGCCCGCGCATCGTGCTCGACCACCTCGCGTTCCCGCACTCGGTCCCGAACGCCGCCCACTTCGAGAAGCGACTGCGGGAGGTACTCTCCCGCGAAGCCCACCGCGCGATCTGGGGCGCCGGACGGGAGAACACGATCACCTATCGCTTCCTCGTCACGCAGCTCACCGTGGAACAACGAGGCGACGTCGTACACGTCCGGTGCCAGGCCACCGGCCAACTCCCGAAGGGCAAGAGCGCGAAGGGCACGCTCACCTTCAGCGGCCCCGCGCGCGAGCGCAACGCGGTCGTGATCCAGGTACTCGAGATCGTGGCGCGGGGGGTGATCACGCGGCTGGCCGAGCTCGAGCGGGCGCGACGAGGACAGCCCGGCTAGAGCACCGATCAGGTTGCCGACAGCAACGGCAGCGCTGGAAACGCGTCTGTGCGAGGCGAGGACGCGTTTCCAGCGCTGCCTC
>JAFGBI010000135.1 GCA_016933275.1 Polyangiaceae bacterium
TAGCACCGGCGGCGCCGCCGAGGATCCCAGCATTGAAAAAATCTATGCTGAGTCGGGATATTTTCTATTGGCACCCCGCTCCGTCAATGGACATCCATGAGAGACATGAGCGAGGTCCCCATGAATCCCGACAAAACCCGTTCTCGATCCAAGCCCCTGCCCTTAGGCGCTCGCCAGATTTGACCCACCGATGCTCGCCAGAAGTGACCCACCGCGGCCCGCACTCTCCGGGCGGGCCGCGCCGCGGTAGCGGCGTGGCTCGCGTGGCGTGATGTGCGGCGCGGTGCTCGCCACGGAGGCGAGAGCTGCCGTGCCTGCGATGGCGCCGAGCGCCAGTCCGAGGGCGACGTCGCACGTCGGAGCGTAGCGCCGGCTCTCCCCTCCGCGGCCGAGGCGATCACGGAGGCAAGAAAGTAGCGGCAGGAGACGATGGCCGGACACCATGTCCGGATGAAGTCAACAACCCCCTGCCGCTGCAGCGAGTGTAGCGCCGAGTTCGTGCCGGACCCAAGAGTTGGCGAGCGCCAGGTGACGTGCGGCGCTCCCGAGTGTCAGAAATCCCGCCACGCGCAGCAGTGTCGCGTCTGGCACGCCGCCAACAGGAACGCGACGGCGAGCCACTACGAGGACGTGGTCGTGCCGTTCCGCGAGCAGCAGCCCGACTACCAGCGCCGATGGCGATGGCGCCAGCAACTGCGTGAGATACGAGAGAAGACGACCCTGTTCGGAGGGGCACTTTTGCTCGGGCTTCGCGGGCTGCTTCAGCGGGCGGAGCGGCTGCTCGCAGGGGCCGCCGACGTCGTTCAAACCGGTGTTCTTGCAGGGGAAAAGCTTGGGCGAGCCGTCGCGGTGGTGCGCTCCACCATCGCCGCCGTCGAGCACCTCGAGGCCAGCGTGGCCGAGCTGCGGGAGCTGGGCCTGTGACGGCCGGGGCGAGATACGAGAGGAGACGGATCGTGGACTGACGGTTCGTCATTATCGGGACGGCCCATGGACCTGGAGCTGCACCAGCTGGACCGCCGATACGAGGCGCTGCGGACGACGAGCCGGGAGCGCGACAGCCGGGTGCTGGCATCGCTGGCCCGGGACGGGCAGCAGCTGCCGGTCGTCGTGATCGCCGGCGCCGACTCCGACCGGTACGTCCTGGTCGACGGCTACAAGCGGGTCCGGGGTCTGCACCAGCTCGGCCAGGATCTGGTCCGAGCCACTTGCTGGGACCTGCCCGAGGACGAAGCCCTGCTGCTTGGACGGCTGATGCGCAGCGCCGAGGGCGAGAGCGTGCTTGAGCAGGCGTGGCTCGTCCGCGAGCTCTCAGAGCGGTTCGGGCTGTCGCTCGAGGATCTGGCGCGGCGCTTCGGTCGCAGCCCGAGCTGGGTCAGCCGCCGCCTGGGCCTGGTGGCGACCCTGCCCGACGCGATCCAAGAGCTGGTGCGCGCAGGCAAGCTCGCGCCTCACGCCGCCATGAAGCACCTCTTGCCCTTGGCGCGCGCCAATCGCAAGGGTGCCATCTCCCTCGCCAAGGCCATCGCCCCGCTCTGCCCGAGCACCCGGCAGACGGCGCTCCTGTGCGCGGCGTTCGCGCGTGGCAACGACGAGAGCCGAGCGCAGCTGCTCGCGCACCCCGACCTGCTCCTGCGCGCCACCGCGCCCGAGGATCCCCGCAAGCCCGACGATCCCGCGCAGCAACTCGCGCGCGACGTCGGCGCCGTGGGCGGCATCGCCCGCAAGGCGCTCGCTCGCGTCGAGGGTGGCGTCGTCCAGCACCTGTTGCCGCCAGAGCGAGCACGCCTCCGGCGGTCCGCGGTCGACGCCCACCGCGACGTCGAAGAGCTCGTCAGCGCCATCGCCAAGGAGACCTCCAGTGCTGGATGAGAAGACCCGCTCCACCATCCTCGCCCTCCACGCCGCCGGCCACGGCAAGCGCGCCATCGCACGCACGCTCGGCATCTCTCGCAACGCGACCAAGCAGGTCATCGCCGCAGGCACGAGCGCGGTCTCCGCCCTCGACCGCGCCGAGAAGGCTGAGCCCTACCACGACGAGCTCGTCCGCCTGGTCCACGATTGCAAGGGCCACCTCGTGCGAGTTCATGAGGAAATCGAGGCTCAAGGCGCCCAGCTCTCCTATCAAGCCCTGACCGCGTACTGCCGTCGCCACGGCATCGGCCACGAGCCGAAGCAGCCCGCCGGGCGCTACGACCACCAGCCGGGCCAAGAAATGCAGCACGATACCTCGCCCCACTCCGCGCACCTCGGGGGGCGCGAGCGTTCTGTCCAGATCGCCGGACTCGCCCTGGCGCATTCCGACCTCGCCTTCGTGCAGCTCTACCCGCAGTTCACTCGGTTCGAGTGCAAGGTCTTCCTCGACGACGCCCTCGACTACGTCGGCGGCGCCTGCCACGTCTGCATGATCGACAACACCAGCGTGATCGTGCTGCGCGGTACCGGAGCGGACATGGTCCCCGTGCCCGAGATGGCTGCCTTCGCCCAGGCTCGCGGCTTCGAATTTCGCGCTCACGAGAAGGGCGACGCCAATCGCTCCGCCGTCGTCGAGGGGCTGTTCAACTACGTCCAAAACAACTTCCTCGTCGGTCGCAAGTTCCGCGACTTCGACGACGCCAATCAGCAGGCCATCGCCTGGTGCGACAAGATCAATGCCGCCTTCAGCCGCAAGCTCCACACCAGCCGCCGCGACCTGTTCGCCGCCGAGCGCCACCGGCTTGTCCCGTTGCCCGCCTGGCGCTCGCCCGTCTACCGCCTCCATCATCGCATCGTCGACCTCGAGAGCTACGTCAACGTCCACACCTTCCGCTACGAGGTCCCCGCTCGCTTCATCGGTCGTCGACTCGAGGCCCGTGAAACCAAGACCGAGATCCAGATCTTCGACGGCCCGCGCCTGGTCGCCACCCACCCGCGGCGCGTGGAAGGCCCCAAGCGCGTGCGCCTGCCCGCGTCCGAGCGCGCCGAGCGCAAGCGCCACTGCGACGAGCAACTCGTCGCCGACGAGCGGCAGCTGCTCGCCGAGTTGCCGGAGTTCGGCGACTGGATCACCGAGCTCCGTCGACGCGCGCCGCGCGGGCA
>JAFGBI010000136.1 GCA_016933275.1 Polyangiaceae bacterium
AGCGCTGAAAACGCGTCCATGCGAGGCGAGGACGCGTTTTCAGCGCTGCCTCTGGTGAGGTCTGCTGCCGGTTCGGTGCTCTAGGTCGTTGATTTGACGCAGCAATCAACCTGATTGCTGCTCTAGGGAGCGTCTTTCACCTGGATTTCGTGCCTCCTAGCCCGCCGTGCCGCACTCCTCGCATCCTCTGGCCTTCTCCGCGCCCGTCGTGCTCGAATGAGCGGTGCTAGTGCACTGCGCCTCCGGCGCTCCCTCGCTGGGCTCGGGCCGTGGTCCTCCGTGGACTCGTGCAGCGGGCTGCACTCGCTTTGCTCCGGCTCTGCGCGCTCCGAACACGGACAAGGCTCGAAATCTGCTTCGGATTCCGGCATGTCGTCCGCCGTCGGCGCGAAATCCAGGTTCAAACCGAGCCCGAGCCCTCTGAAGACACTCCCTAACTCGCAGGCATGCGGCATTTGGGCCTGGGGTGGCAACCCCGCTAGCTCTCAACGAAGCTCTTGAGTTGCTTCGAGCGGCTGGGGTGACGAAGCTTACGGAGGGCCTTCGCCTCGATCTGACGGATGCGCTCGCGGGTGACTTCGAAGTCCTGGCCGACCTCCTCCAGGGTGTGATCGCTCTTCTCGCCAATGCCGAACCGCATCCTCAAGACCTTCTCCTCGCGTGGCGTCAGCGTCTTCAACACCTTTCGGGTCTGCTCGCTCAGGTTCATGTTGATGACCGCCTCGGCGGGGCTGATCACCCCTTTGTCCTCGATGAAGTCCCCGAGGTGGCTGTCCTCTTCTTCGCCAATCGGAGTCTCCAGGCTGATCGGCTCCTTCGCGATCTTCAGGACCTTGCGCACCTTGTCGAGGGGAAGCTCCATCTTCTCGGCGATCTCCTCCGGGCTCGGCTCGCGGCCGAGCTCCTGGACGAGATAGCGCGAGGTGCGAATCAGCTTGTTGATGGTCTCGATCATATGCACGGGGATGCGGATGGTGCGGGCCTGATCCGCGATGGCCCGAGTGATCGCCTGACGAATCCACCACGTGGCATAGGTGCTGAACTTGTATCCGCGCTTGTACTCGAACTTGTCGACCGCCTTCATCAGACCGATGTTTCCCTCCTGGATGAGGTCGAGGAACTGCAGCCCGCGGTTTGTGTACTTTTTCGCGATCGAGACGACGAGGCGAAGGTTCGCTTCCACGAGCTCGGCCTTGGCTCGCTCCGAGCACTGTTCGCCATCATGGATCGTCCCGTAGGTGCGGAGCATGTCGGCGACGTCGAACCTGACGTCGCCGTCGATCTTCTTCGCCCCCTTCGGCGAGTCCCGCAGGGTATGCTCGAGATCGTCGAGCTGAGGTCGAGTGACGCCCAGCCGTCTGGCCAGGTCCTCTTCGGCGTCGGGATCACCGCGGGCCTCGCGAAACGCGCGCCGCAGCTCCTGTCGGGAGAGGCCCGTGCGGACACCGATCTCCGATGCGGTCACTTGTGCGCGCTGAACACGCTCGATCATCGCCTTGAGCTTGGTGACGATTCGGTCGATCGTCTTCTTGTTGAGTCGCATCTCCTGCAGCGTGTGCACGAGGGCTGCTCTGGTGTCGGATATCTCCTTGTCGATCTGCTTGCGGCGCGCCTCGCCGACGGTCTTGCGCTCCTCCGCTAGCTCGGCGTTTCTCCGATCGAGTCGCTTCACCCGGTCAATCAGGCGAATGATTCGACGGTCCGCCTCCTCTTCGTCGAACTCCTGCTCCTCGTCGTCCGCGTCGCGGATGAGGTCCTTGACGCGGATCTTGTGCGCTCGCAGCCGCTCGCCGAGGTCGATGATCTCACGGACCGCAACGGGGCTGTTGAGAATGGCCTCGAGGACCGCGTTCTCGCCCGCCTCGATCCGTTTGGCGATCTCGACCTCGCCCTCGCGCGTGAGCAGCGCGACGCTTCCCATCTTGCGGAGGTACATCCGCACCGGGTCGTTGCTCTTGAAGAATTCCTCGTCGGTTCGGCTGGGACTCGTCGACGATGGCACGACGGAGATCGGAGCGTCTCCACCGTCGTCGGTGCCCTTCCGGTTGCTCTGCGCTCCCCCGAGCTCGCTCTCGTCGTCAGTACCGGCGCGCTCGAGCTTCAGGTTCCCGACCTCCTCGACGACCTCGATGTCCTGGTCGTCGAGCGCGGCGAGGACATCGTCCATTTGGTCCGGTCCCACGTCGTCGCCGGGCAACGCCTCGTGGACGTCGTCATAGGTGAGGAAGCCCTTGTTCTTCCCCAGCGCGATCAACTGGTCGACGTCGTTGTCCGAGTCCGGTCCGTTCGTCGGATCCTCACGACGCCCGTTGGTCCCTGCCTTTCGGCTCGCCTCGCCATGGGGCGCGCGTTGGGGGTGTCGAGGTGGGGGTCGGGAGTCATCGGGGGCTTCGTCGTCGAAATCTGGTGGGGCAGAGGTGTCCCCACCTCGCCGCGAGCTGGGCGGGGCACTGCTCTGCGTTCGGGCGCTCGCGGGTGTCTTCTTCGCCCCTGCCGCGGGCGTCTTCTTCGACGAGCGTTCGGTCTTCTTGGGTCCCACCGGCACCTCTCTCACCTGCGGCCGCGCTCCCGAGCGCGTCGCCTCAACTCGTCCGCTCGCTCCTTGAGCGCCGATTGCCGGCGGTGGAGCGTTTCTAGTCCTTGTGCCAGATCGCCCGTCGCTTCGCTGCGGCGGAGCTCGGCGACCACCGCGGGACGCTGGCGGGTGACGGCCAGGGTACGTAGGCGTTCGCCATTCTCGTGGAGCTGCGCTTCGGCGTCCTCTAGCCGTTCGATCATGGGAGCAGCGATGCGAGCTGTGGCGAACGCGTGGAGCGAAGGCGGGAACTTCGGCAGGACCTCGGACAACGCACGGCCTGCGGTCGCGGCGTCCCCTCTCAGGACGTGCGCGTCCCAGAACCGTCGGAGCGACGCCACCGCGGCGGCCACATCGCCCTCCAGCTCGTGAAGGCCCGTCACGACCTCTCCTCTACCGAGAAGCTCTGGATAGTCCAAGAGTGCGCCAAGAATCGCGCGTTCGATGGCCTGTGCTTCGGGCGCCCCTGCCCCGCCGGGAGCCCGCTGGGCGGAGGTAGTGCGGTTCAACCGGTCGTCCGGGCGCCTCGTGGCGCGGGCTCCGCGGCGGACCATGCGGGAGAGGGCCTCGAACGTCCTCGCCTGGGAGATGCCGAGGCGAGCCACGACCTCGTCGGCGAATGCGTCGGCCAGCGCACGGATCGCGGGATCGCGCTCGGTGGCGATGAGCTCCGCGACGGCCTCGACGCGGGCGAGGCGCGCTGCCGCGTCGGCGGGTGGTGGCAGATCGTCCAGGGCCGTCGCGATCAGGTGCTCGAGCATTCCGCGGGCAGCCAAGAGGCAGCGCTTCACAGCCTCGGGTCCCTCCCGGCGTGCGAGTTCGTCGGGATCGGTCCCCTCCGGCAGGGTCGCGACCTTCGCGTGCAGCTCGGCGCGGTGGCACGCATCGCGCGATTTGGCCACCGCCTCGCGGCCAGCACGGTCTCCGTCGAAGAGGAAGATGACCGTGGGCGCGAAGCGTCGGATCTGCGTCGCCTGCTCCTCGGTGAATGCGGTCCCCAGCGGCGCCACCACATTGCGGATGCCACGTGCGTGCAGGCCGAGCACGTCGAAGTTCCCCTCCACCACCACCGCCTGCTCCACCTGCCGCACGTGCTGGCGGGCCTGGAACAGGCCGAACACCGTCTCGCGTTTCTTGTATATCGGGCTCTCGGGCGAATTGACGTACTTCGGGGTGGGGCCTGGGTTGGTGGCCGGCACGAGCCCTCCTCTGGCGAGCTCGGCAGGGTCCGGGTCCGCGAGGCTGCGGCAGCTGAAGGCGACGACGCGCCCCTGCAGGTCGAGCACGGCGAAGGAGAGCCGATGCCGGAATTGGTCGAAGTACCCGGTGCCGCTCTTCCGGCGGACCACCAGACCGACCGCCTCGGCCGCACCGAGGTCGAGGCCGGCGGACTGAAGGTGACTGACGAGGCCGTCCCAGCCGTACGGGGCATAGCCGACGCGGAACGCCTGCAGCGCATCGGCGATCGCGTCCGTGGGTTCGGTCGGGACGAGCGCGCGGCGTTCGAGCTCAGCTTGGGCGGCGGAGCGGAGGGGGTGCTCCCTGAGGGTTCGCTCGAAGTAGACCGCCGCGGCGGCGTTGACATCGTAGAGCGCCTGCTTTCGCTGGCGTGCTTCGGCAGCGTCGCGGGCCTGGGGGTCGTAGGTCGACTCGGTGATCGTGAGGCCGGCGCGGTCCGCGAGTCGGCGCACCGCTTCGACGAAGGACAGCCCCTCGGTGAGCTGGACGAATCGAAAGACATCGCCATCTTCACCACAACCGAAGCAGTGGAAGCGGCCACGCTCGGCACTGACGTGAAAGCTCGGGGTCTTCTCGTGATGGAAGGGGCAGAGCCCCTTCCAAGTGCGGCCAGCGGCTGCGAGCTTCACCGTCTCGCGGACCAGCGCGACGATGTCCGTGCGCTCCCGAACGCGCTCGATCGTGCCCGGGTCCATCACAACCGGGAACCCATACCGCATCCCGCGGGTCCGCCAAGAGGTAGCACGTGGGTGGCCCCGCCGTGGCCGAGGTCGGACGCTTCCGGCGCACGGGCTGAGCGTCTCCCCGGAAGAGGCTCAGCCGGCCCAGTGTTCGGTGGGCGAACTGGGGGTTCGCAGACCGCCAAGCCCGTGATAAACGCGGGCGAACCTCGGCGAGCCGCATTCTTCGCGGCGGATCGGGGTGACGAAGGTGTCACCCGGTGTCGAGCGCGAACGAGAGCGAAGATGGCGGACGTCAATCAGCGTGGCGTGCAGGCGAAGGGTAAGATCATTCAGGTTATCGGTCCTGCGGTGGACGTGGAGTTCCCCGCCGGCCAGCTGCCGCCGATCCACAGCGCCCTCACGACCTTCAACCCGAACGTCTCGGACGAGCCGGACAACCTGGTGTTGGAGGTGGCGCTGCACCTTGGCGAGTCGGTGGTGCGAACCGTGGCCATGGACTCGACGGAGGGTTTGGTCCGCGGGCAGCCGGTTACCGACACTGGGGGACCCATCATGATGCCAGTGGGTCCCGCGACGCTGGGTCGGATCCTCAACGTCGTCGGGCGTCCCGTGGACGAGCGCGGGCCCGTCGAGTCCGACAAGTACTCGCCGATTCACCGGCCCGCGCCGTCCTTCGTCGATCAGAGCACGCAGGTCGAGATCTTCGAGACGGGGATCAAGGTCGTCGACCTCTTGGCACCCTACCGGAAGGGCGGAAAGATCGGCCTCTGCGGGGGGGCGGGGGTGGGAAAGACCGTGATCATCATGGAGCTCATCAACAACGTTGCCAAGGCGCACGGTGGGGTGAGCTGCTTCGCGGGCGTCGGCGAGCGTACGCGAGAGGGCAACGACCTCTACCTCGAGATGAGCGGCTCCAAGCTCGAGAGCGGCGAGCCCGTCATCTCCAAGACCGCGCTCGTCTACGGACAGATGAACGAGCCACCGGGAGCCCGGGCGCGGGTCGCGTTGAGCGCGTTGACGGTGGCGGAGTACTTCCGCGACGAGGCCGGTCAGGACGTACTCCTCTTCGTCGACAACATCTTTCGGTTCACTCAGGCAGGCAGCGAGGTGTCCGCCCTCCTCGGCCGGATGCCGAGTGCAGTCGGGTACCAGCCGACCCTCGCCACCGAGATGGGCGAGCTGCAGGAGCGCATCACCTCGACGACCCGCGGTTCCATCACCAGCGTCCAGGCGATCTACGTCCCCGCTGACGATCTAACGGATCCCGCGCCAGCAACGGCGTTCGCGCACCTCGACGCGACGACCGTGCTCTCACGCGCTATCGTCGAGATGGGTATCTACCCTGCGGTGGATCCGCTCGACTCGACCAGCACCATGCTCGATCCGCGTATCGTTGGGACGGAACACTACGAGGTGGCCCGAGGCGTCCAGTTGACGCTCCAGCGCTACAAGGACCTCAAGGACATCATTGCCATCCTCGGGATGGATGAGCTGAGCGAGGACGACAAGCTCGTGGTGGCCCGCGCGCGGAAGATCCAGCGCTTCCTCTCTCAGCCCTTCTTCGTGGCCTCGGAGTTCACCGGTAAGGAAGGCAGATATGTGCCCCTCAAGGAGACGATCGCCGGGTTCAAGGAGATCCTGAGTGGGGAGCTCGACGATCTGCCGGAGCAGGCGTTCTACATGGTTGGCAACATCGAAGAGGTGCGCGCCAAAGCCCGTGCCATGCGCGACGCGGCGTGATCTCGGTCCGGGGGTCTTGTCGTCGGTGTCTGAGGGACTCTGCTACCGGTTGGGGACTTGTCCTGGCTAATTCCGTAGAGCAAGCCAATGAGCAAGCAGCAGCACATCGCGCTCGAGATTGTGACCCCTGACGGCGTTCGCCTGCGGGAGGAAGTGGAGAGCCTCGCGGCGCCGAGCGTCGATGGGGAGTTTGGCGTCTTGCCCGGGCACCGTCCCCTTCTCGCGGCGCTGAAGACCGGGATTGTGTCCTACGCCAAGGATGGCGCCGAGGTCCGGGTCGCGGTTGGCCCCGGCTTCGTGGAGGTGCACGAGGATCGGGCGGTGCTGCTCACCGATCGCTTCACGACGCGGAGCAACGTCGATCCCGTCCGCTCCCGTTTGGCGCTGAAGGAGGCGGACGCGGCACTCGACGCCTACGTCGGTGATCCGGGCACTCCTGAACACGCGGCGTTGGTCTGTGCAGAGCTCTGGGCTGCGGTCGAGCTCGAGCTCTACGGTGACCCGCCGCCACCGACCTATCGGACCTATCATGAGTTTGCCGCGGTCTCGCGTGACGACTACGCCAAGGCAGCGAAGGCCGCTGCCCGTCAATCCGACGGCGGTTCTGGCCTCGAACCTCGCTGACCGGGGCCCTCGTTGAGCAGAGCCCGTCGTTGACCAGCGGGTGTCGTCGACCGGCGATAGCGTCCCGGAGTGAGCTTTGGCTCCCGCACAGATCTGGACGAGCCCTGCGGGTGGGGTTTCCCTGGGAAATGGGGACTGCGGGCGCGTTGACCCCGGACCGGCGGGTCGCCTGCGTAGGATGGCCGGCTACTCGCGCACTGCTGGCCCGGCTTCCGGCGCTCGGTCCGGATTGCTTGCGCCTGGGGAGTGATCACGCCATTGTGCCTGGTTGATAGCGCCGTCACGCTCATGCCTGCGGCACAATCCACCCAGCCCCCATCGCCGATCCCGACGCCGTCCCATCGGCCGCGGGCGTTCGTCGCGAACGCCGTCATTGCAGGCAAGTACGTCCTGGTGCGGCGGCTGGGTGCTGGAGGGATGGGGGTGGTCTGGGTCGCGCACAATCGCGTGCTCGACGTGCACGTGGCGATGAAAGTGATCGATCTCGAGCAGACTCCGAGCCCGAAGCGGGTCGCGGCTCGCCTGCTTCAGGAGGCCAGAGCCGCCGCTCGGATCGCCCATCCCGCCATCTGCCGCGTCTTCGACTTCGGGGAAACGGAGGCCGGCGATCCGTTCATCGTCAGCGAGTTGCTGCACGGCGAGACGCTGGGCAGCCTGATGGCACAAACCCCACGGATGGACGCCCGGCAAGCGGTGCAGTTCGTCTTGCCGATCGTGCACGGGCTCGGCGCTGCGCACGCCAAGGGCATCGTGCACCGGGACATCAAGCCGGACAACATATTCCTTTCGCGTGACGACGTACGGAGGCTTCAGCCCAAGCTCCTAGATTTCGGCATCGCACGATTGGTCGATGCCGATCACAAGATCACCCTCGACGGAACGCTCCTCGGGACGCCCGACTACATGTCCCCGGAACAGGCGCGGGGCGAAGGTGCGTTGGACGCCAGGACGGACATCTGGAGTCTCGCGGTCGTCCTCTACGAGCTCGTCACGGGGACTCTTCCTTTCGGTGGGGACAACTACAACGCGCTCCTCTGGTGCATCACTCAACAGAACCCCGCCTCCGTGACCGATCTTGGCGCGGGTGACGCGGCGCTCTGGTCCATCATCTCCCGCGCGCTGGCGAAGGATCGGGACGAGCGGTGGGGTTCCATGCAAGAAATAGGGGTTGCCCTGGCGTCCTGGCTGCTCGCGCGCGCAGTCAAGGAGGACGTCTGTGGCGCCTCCCTGAGTGCGACTTGGCTTGGCAAGGCGGGGGCGGTCGCCGCTCCGGGTGCCCTCGCGGACTCCACACCACCGACGACCCGGCTTGGGTCGGCTTTCGTCGAAACCCCCACCGTTCCGCCACCCGCCGTGCAGCTCCCACTGGGGGTCGCCGAGGGTCATTCGAACACCGGGGTGTTCGCGAGGCCGCTCCGGGTGTCGAGGGGAGGCTTTCGCTGGAAGCTGGCTGGCATCGCGGCGGGGGTAGCGCTCGTCGTGGGGTTTGCCATCGTCACGGTCCTCGATGCGCCGTGGGGGTTCGAGACCGGGGTTGTTCGCGTCGCGGCATCGTCGAGCTGGGCTGTGGAGAGCCGCCCCCCGCTGCCCGTGGGCCACCCTCCACCGGCACGGTCGGTTGCGGGTCCGGCAGCCGCTTCGGTCTCGGTCGTGACTTCGTCGAGCGTCGCCGCGACTTCCTCCGCCCCCGTGCCGGGATCGGGCCGAGCGGTGTATCCTCGACGTCCGCCCCGCAAGCCAGATCCCAGGACCTATGACTTCGGCTTCTAGCGCGCGGTCCGTCGGGAGGATTCGTCGTCTCACCCCGCCGCGCCGCAAGACCGCGATCGTCGGCGCTATCGTCGGCATGACGGTCGGTTCGACCGCGATCTGCGCCGCCGCTCCGCCCGCTCCCGGCGGGGCGGGGACTAGCGCTGCCCCAGAGATCGACGAGGATACCAGTCGCAGCGCCGCCCGTGAGCTCGCGCGCGAGGGGCTTGGCTTGCTGAACGAGGAACGGTTCGCCGAAGCCGAGGACCGCCTGCGTCGAGCCTTCGAGCTCTTCCCCGCTGCAACCGTGGCCATCCTTCGGGGGCGAGCCCTGGAACGGCTCGACCGTCTCGTCGAGGCCGTCGAGGCCTACGAAGTTGCTGTTCGGATCGGCCGCGATGCGGCCGCTCCCCCGGCGTTCCGAGATGCGGCCAGGGAGGCGGAGGCGGAGCTTCATCGCCTCCGTCCCGAGGTTCCGCGGCTCACCATCACCCTGGCGGGAGCATCGAACGAAGATCCGGCACTCACCGTGCTGCTCGACGATCGGCGCGTGCCGGCCGCGCTGCTCGGTGTCGCCAGCCCGATCGATCCTGGGCAGCACTTCATCGTCGTGTCGTATGGGGAGATGGTGCACGATTCGCGATGGGTCACCACGGCGCGCGGTGGTGAGGTCAAGGTCCTCATGCGGGTGGACGCGACACCTCCGCTGCTGCCGCCGCCGGCATCGGTCACGGTGGACGAGCCGCCACGCTCTCTTCGACGTGGCATCGGTTGGGTGACCGTTGGGGTCGGGGGGGGGGGACTCGTCGTGGGGCTCGTCTCGGGGCTCCTCATGCTTCGGTACAAGGCGGACCTCGACGACGAGTGCCGGCCGCATTGTCCCGGCGAGCTCGCCGACGAGTTGCAGGGCTTCCGGACGACCCGCACCGTCTCGGCGATGGGGTACGGTGTCGGCTTCCTGGCGGTCGGGCTCGGGGCGGGCATGGTGCTGACGGCACCGCCGAGGCCGGTGCGGAAGCGACGGACGGTGGCGAAGGTGAGCAACCGCGGGATCTTCCTCGAAATGGAGTTCTGATGACGGGGAACCATTTCACCAGGGCCCTCATGCTCCTGGTCACGAGTCTCGTTGCCGGATGTCCCATGGCGGTGACCGATCGGTACTCCCTCGAGCCCGCCGATGCTGCCGCGCTCTGCGCCAACGAGACCGAGGACGGCGACGAGACTGACGTCGACTGTGGGGGCGCGGATTGCGAGGGGTGTCCCCTCGGGCAGGATTGCGACACGGACGACGACTGCCTGAGCGTTGTCTGCCACGACGGGACCTGCGAGCGCACTGGCTGCACGGATGGGCGGCACAACGGTCGGGAGAGCGACGTGGACTGCGGCGGAGACTGCACTCCCTGCGGCGAGGACAAGCTGTGCCTCACCGACAGCGACTGCGCTTCGGGTTCGTGCGGCCCGGATGGATGCGGCCCGGGGTGAGGCCTTGGCCGGCCGCTGGTGGGGTCCTGGCCAGCCATGCCGAGCGCTCGCGACCCGTCGGCGGTGGGCGGAGGCTCACGGCTTCACGACTTCGAACGGGCGATCGATGACGATCTCGCCGTCGACTCGGACGCGGATGTTCCACGTTCCGAGCGGGTCGCTTGGACGGAACACCAGCTCCTGGTCGAAGCGCGAACGACCGGCCGGGACTCGGAACTCGTCGAGCTTCTGGAGTCTGCCACGACCGACACGACCGTGGACGTCACGGACCCCGCGCGTGTTTCCCGGCATGTCGATCTCCCAGGAGACGACGATGTCCTTCGCTAACGGCCCGTCGAACCAGAGGCGAACCCCCTGTGTCTGGCGCGTCCGATCGTGCTCTAGCGGGATCCGTTCGCGCTCCTGCACCTGTCCGCCGTAATAGACCCCGAACTCCGCTCGGGCCGTCGGCCCTGGGAAATCGTCGCGCATCTCATGCCGGGAGCAGGCCACCTCCAGCGCCAGGGCGAGGATCGCGGTCGCACCCCGAAGTGTCACGGTCCGAGCTCCTTCGCCATGCGAGAGAATGCGGTCACGTCGAGCGTCTCTCCGCGGGCGTCGAGGTCGATCTCGGCGCGAGCCGCCGCCGTCGCCAACGCGGCCGAGTCACCTCCGAGGAGGTCACGCCAGGCGTTCCTGAGCATCTTCCTCCGCTGCCGAAAGGCGCGGTGGACGAGGTCGCGGAACGTGGGCGTCTCCTCGGCGAGTGGTTGCTGGTGCGGCACGAGCGCGACGATCGCGGAGTCTACCCCAGGCTGCGGGTAGAATGCGCCACGGCGGACGACGAAGAGCCGGTCGACGTGGTACTGCGCCTGCACGAACACGCTGAGGGCGCCATAGGCGGGCGCACCGGGGTCGGCCGCGAGACGATCAGCGACCTCCAATTGTACGAGGAACACCGCCCGATCGAGGCTTCGCGCCAGCGCGACGGACCGCTCGAGGAGCGGTCCCGTGATCTGATAGGGGAGGTTGCCAGCGAGGACGTGGGGCTTCGGTTCGTTCGCGAGCAACGTCGCGTAGTCAACGGTCTTCGCGTCGGCTTCGATGACAGAGAGGCGCCTCTCCTGGAGTTCGTCCGCGAACCGCGCCGCGAGCGCGGGTACCAGGTCGCGATCTCTCTCGATGGCGATGACACGAGCGGCCCGAGCGAGCAGCGGCGCAGTGAGCGCGCCGAGCCCCGCCCCGATCTCGACCACGGTGCCCCCGGGAGAACTCGTAGTGAGCGCGGCGATGCGAGCAGCGAGGTGGCCGTCCGCGAGGAAGTTCTGGCCGAAGCTCCGCTTCGGGAAGAGCCCGTGTGCTCCGAGCTGGGCCTTGGGGCTGGGGGGCTCGCCGCTCATACCCGACCCCCTGTCCGGAGTCGCCAGGTTCCGAGGGAGCGGTTTGGGTAGGAACGCATGGGGCGGCCCTTGGTCTAGTGGCGTGCTCGCGGGCTGTCAGGTTTTCGATCGGGAGGGGGAGGAATTTGTCGTGTGCAGCCGCTTGCGCAGGCGCTCGCTAGGCAGTCCGATTCGCTGGAGCGCCTGTTCACTGCGCACTCGGGCGACCCTGAGGCGCTCCGCCACCGCGTAGGCGACCGCCTCCGTCAGGCCCGTCCCGTCGATCGGCAGACTCGCCGTGGCATCGATGTTCATCCACCGCAAGGCGACGCGGGGCCGCACGTATTTGCGGAGTGCACGCTGTACCTCCACTCGTGTTCCATCGAGGGGCGGTGACCAGATGTAGACGATGCTGGGCCGCGGGCGTTCGGATCGCAGCCGAGTCAGAGCATCGGCGAGGACGAGATCGGTACGGGGCCGTTCGGGCGTTACGCGGGGTGGAGCGCCCAGCCCGAATGCATCGAGGTACCGCCGGAGGGTGCGCTCGCGTTGGGTCGGGGCGAACGGATCGCGGCTGGTCATGGGTGCTCGCTGCCGCAGGCGTTCTGCACGTCGGGCCATCCGGTCGAGGTCCGTCGGACGGAGGCGGGCGGCGCCGGACGGGTCGAGGGGCCGCATGTGTTCGTAGACGCGAGCAGCGACGCCCTCCTCGTCGAGGTCGCATCGATCCGCATCGATGGTGTCCGTCACCTGCGCGAGCACACTGCAGAGCTCGATCTCGCGGCCAGGACCGCGATCGGGACGGAGCCAGGCGAGTTCGCGCGACGCCACCACCGCGAGCCCCACTCGGTCACCCTGAGCGAGGTGCCGGCTTCCTGCGGCGGCGACCTCGTCGACGGCGAGGTCGAGCGGGGCGAGGCCCGGTGGTCCGGCCCAGAGCTCCACGGAGGCATCGAGGAGGAGCCAGACGACGTCACGTTCTTCACGCTCGAAATCGCGGACGACGAGCGACCCTCGACGCGCCGAAGCCCGCCAGGCGATCCGCTTGAACGGGTCGCCTGGCTGGTGTTCGCGGAGCTCTCTCAGGGCGCTGCCATCTCCCGAGAAGGGGCCGGGCCGACCTGCCGTGGTCTGCATTCGGCTGCGCCCTCCGCGGGCGGAGCGGAGGGCAGTGGCGAAGGGGCGAGGCAGGACCTCGATCCCGAAGGGGTTGGCGAAGGTCAGCGGCACCTCGAACAGTCCCGGACTGCCGAGTACCTCGAGAGAGAGCCCGTGGACCCCGTGGCGTCCCACCCGGCGCGCAGTGACCCGTACGATGATGGTGAGCCGCCCGGAGGCCGGAACCTCTCCAGCGGAGGGCTCGACGGTCACCTCGAGGTACGGAGAGCAAACGGGGCGCAGCGAGGTGAAGCGCACCGCGCGGTCGTCGCGATTGCGCAGCTGTGCGCCGACCTCGACGGTCTCTCCACGAGCGACGCGGCGGCGGCGCGGGTCGTCGAGCCACACCATTTCGAACCCGGCGGCGCGGATCCGGGTGACGCTGACCCGGGTCACCGTGCGGGCTACGGCCAGCCCGACGAGGAAGGCACCACCCCAGGCAACCACCGCTGCCTCGCGGAGGACGAGGCCGCCCGCTACGAGGAGGATGCCCGCCAGCGCGAGGTCGATCGAGGTCTTGACCGGGTGGAGCTGCACGTCCCGGTCACTCCGTCCCCGGCGCTCCCCCGGCGGGCAGTTGCTCGCAGATGGGCGCCGGGGAGGTCTTGCAGATCTCGCGAGCCCGGGTGAGATACCCGGCCGCGCTCCGGGGGTTCGGCAATACGCCGTGGCCCAGGGTATGAAGCACGCTGAGCGCGTAGCAGGCGTCTATCTCTCGGCGTCGGCACGCCGTTTCGAACAGCCGCGCACCGGCGCTGCGGTTCAGTCGTGCCTGGCGCGTATCCTGAGGAATTCCTCGTCCGGACTCGTAGGCATCGCCGGCGCGCATGCAGTCGATGGCGTTTCCTCGGGCGCAGCGGAGGCCCGCGGCCTCCACCTCGGCAGATGCCGCAGGCAACGGCGCCGCGAGCCAAGGTGGTCGCGGGCGCCGAGGGGTTTCCGTCGGCGGCTCCGCAATGGTCGATGCGGCCGGGACTGCCATCCCCGTCCGAGCTGTTGAGGCTCGCTGTGTCGCGTCGGGTGCGCTTGGGCGGCCTCGCTCCGAGGACGCTCCGGAGGTGGCCGGGCAAGCAGACGGTTCATCCCGGCAGGAAGCCCGCGGCAGCACGCTGGCGCGTCCGGTCGTCACCGTGACCAGGACCACGGCCGCCGCCGCACCAAGTAGGGTGCCGCCGACGGTTGCAAAGATGGCGGTGCTCCAGGGGCTGCTCACCGGGGGGCTCCTCGAGGCATCGTACACGCTCCCTCGGGGTGGTCGAGGCGCTCGTGGGGCCGAAGGCCGGATCCCCGTCCGCGGGGACGAAACCACTTGAGCCGGCTCGGCTGCCGTGCATACCGACTCGTCATGCCATCGCTACGCGCCATCGGCCTTCGGTGTGGCGCCGCCCTTCTCCTCACCGCAGCGGCGGTTCGGGCCGAGCGTGAGCTCTCGGTCTACGAGGAGGACGTCATCGAGGAGTTCGAACGTGCCACCGGGACCGCTCGCGAGCCCGCGCCAGATGGGAAGGTGGTGGAGGACATCATCGTCTATCGACTCCGTGTGTTCGACCACCGGGATCCCGTGCCCGAGTTCGTCAACTGGTTTCATACGACAACTCGCGAGACCATCGTCGCTCGGGAGCTCCTTCTCGACATCGGGCAACCGTACCGCGTTTCGCTCGCCCAAGAAACCGAGCGGAACTTGCGGGATATCTACCAGCTCTCGTTGGTCCTGGTCGTACCGCTCCGCGGCTCGACTCCGGATCGGGTGCGGCTCGCGGTCCTGACCAAGGACATCTGGAGCTTGCGTGTCGCATGGGATCCGGAGATATCGACGGCGGGCTTCGTCTCGAGCGAGCTGGCGGTCGACGAGATCAACCTGGCCGGCCGCCTCAAGACCGTGTCCCTGGGGGGAGGCTTCGATCCGGGCAGCTACCGCTATGGCCTCCGGTACATCGACCCCCGCGTCTCCGGGAGCCGCCAGTTCGGACTCGTTGGCGCGGAGCTCATCTTCGATCGCGCAACCGGGGCGCAGGAGGGTTCCACCGGGAACGTCTGGTACGGGCAGGACCTGTACTCGCTCGATGCGAAATGGGGGTACGATGCGTTCGTCGGTTGGCGGGATGACGTGGAGAGGAGCTTCGTTGGTGGGGAGCTGCGCTCCTTCGACGCTCGCACCACGGCTGGCGACGACGCCCTGCCCCTTGAATGGAACCGCGGCGTCTACTACGCACGCTACCAGGTTATCCGATCCTTCGGTGACCGCATCAAGCTCGAACTGAGCGGGGGCATGGAGGCGCTCCGGGAGGAGTACTCGCTGCTCGAGGCGGTCGAGCCGCCCTCCGGTCGGGCGGGCGGGATCTGGGAATCAGAGGTCGGCTCGCACCGCGAGTTCGTGCCCGCGATTGGAGTCGGGAGGTTGTACAGCGATGCCGCAGCCGTCGGTGAGCTCCGCAGCCGGGAGTTGCCGCCGAGCCACCAGCGCGTCGGGCCTGTGCTGGGCTTTCGTTCACACTCGACGCGGTTCCTCCGCACCCTCGATGTGGACACGCTCGCGCTCCAGGAAGACGTTGGTCTCGGCCATGATGTCTCCCTTCGCCTGTTTCCCGCGAGCGAGTCGGTGGGCTCCACGCGGACGATGCTCGGCCTGGCAGGGGCGGCCGCGTACACGGTACGGCTCGGCAACGGCTTCGTTCGAGCCGCGGCCGCCTCCATCGCGGAGCTGGCGGGACCAGAAACGACAGACGTGGTGGTCGACGCTTCCGTTCGCGCGGTCTCGCCCCGGACGGGTTTCGGGCGGTTCGTGTTCGACGGCACGGTCGGGGATCGCATTCGCGACTACCACCACGACCGATACCTATTGGGTGGAGAAGGTCGTCTTCGCGGGTATCCGACGTGGTTTCTTCGTGGGAGGAACCGGGTGGCAGCCACGTTCGAGTATCGCACGACCTCCGTTGGCTTCTGGGGCATCGAGCTCGGAGGAGCTGCGTTTCTTGACGTCGGGGATACGCCTGAGGACCTGTCGAGCTTGGCGCTCCGGTCTAGCGCCGGGGGAGGGGTCCGCATCCTCTTTCCCATGTTCGACCGCATGGTGTTTCGGATCGACGTCGGCGCGCCGCTCGATCGGAGGACGGGCGGTTCCGAGAGCCCCTGGGGGTTCTTCGCCGGCTTCGGACAGGCGGTCCGTACCCCGGAGACGCGCGTTGGCACGGTTCCTGCGGCCGTGATCCCCTGATTGGCGCGCGAGCATGGGTATGCTGGCCACGGGTGTCGCCCACGAGATCGACGATCCGGGCCCCGAGGGCGCGTCCGGAGCCGGCGGACGTACCCACCAGCGGCGAATCCATCGGGACGCCGGCGGATCCACCATTGATGCACCCCGCCCGGCGCCTCGTCGCAGCGGCGATCCTCCTCGGCGTCGCCACCCTCCTTCTCGGAGGGCGCGGTTGTCGCGGCCGGTCGTCTCATGACGATTGCGCGGACTGTCGGCTGGTCGCGGGCCCCGAGTGGGAGTACGCCGCCCGGCTCGGCACCAAGACGAGCGCGCACAGGGGCGACGTGTCCTTTCCAGAGCCCTCGGGCGGGCGGTGCGAGGAGAGTCCAGCGCTCTTTCCGATCGCCTGGTCCTGCGTCACCTCGGGTCTAGAAGGTGTGGAGGAAGAGACCGCTACGGAGCTTGGGCTCGAACCAGGTGCTCTTCGGCGGCATCAACAGCCCGGCGTCGCTGACGGCCATCAGCTGCTCGATACTGGTCGGGTGGAGGTGCAGCGCGAGTGACCACCCGCCCTCGTCGACGCGGCGCTCGAGCTCGCGAGCGCCCCGGATGCCGCCGACGAAGTCCACGTGCCTGTCCCGGCGGGGATCGGAGACCCCGAAGGTCGGCCCCAGGAGCTGATCCTGGCAGATAGACGCATCGAGACACGCGACTGGATCCGCGGCGTCATAGGTGCCAGGTCGAACTCGGAGCTCGTGCCAGCGTCCACCGCCGAGATAGGCGCCGAAGGCGAGCGCGCCCGAGGGAGCGGGTCTCTCCGCGGCAGCGACCTCGAAGCGATCCCTCAGCGCATCGAGCAGGGCTTCGGGCGAGCGCCCGCGGAGATCGCGTACGACGCGATTGTACGGGAGGATCTGCATCTGGTCGTGCGGGAAGATCACGGCCATGAAACGATCGTGCTCACCCGGTTGACCGCCCCTGCGCGCGTGGACCCTCGAGGCGGATGCGCTCCGATGATGGCCGTCGGCGACGTATAGCGGGCTGACCGCGGTGAACCGGTCGACCAGCGCGGCGGTGGCGGCGGCAGGAACGATCCACAAGGTGTGACCGATGTCATCGTCCGTTACGAGATCGACCGTGGGTGCCGCGGCTTGGACCTCGGTCACGATGGCGTCGATGTCGCGCTCGGCACGATACGTCAGAAACACTGGCTCGTCATGGGCGCCGAGCTCGTCGATGTGCTTCGTCCGGTCGTCCTCCTTGTCTTGCCGTGTCTTCTCGTGCTTCTTGATGACGTCAGCGTCGTAGTCCGCGATCGCGGCGCAGGCAACGATCCCACACTGCCGGTGCGTGCCCATTACCTGGGCGTAGACATAGAGACGCGGCTCCGGATCGGGGACGAGGGTGCCTTCTGCGATGGCGCGGCGCAGGTTCTCCCTGCCCCGCGTGTAGACTGCATCGTTGTGCTCGTCCGTTCCCTCTGGGAGATCGATCTCGGGTCGCGACACGTGGAGGTAGCTGTGCGGCTTTCCGGCGGCGAGGGCGCGTGCTTCCCGTGAGTCGATGACGTCGTAGGGGGGCGCGGCGACCTCGGCGACGAGGGTGTGGGGGGGACGCAGGGCGGTGAACGGATGGATGATGGCCATTGGAGGTGGTGGTTCCCGGGAGGGAGTTGGACGGGTGGGAGCCGCGTTGCGTTGAACGATCGGGGTACGAGAGCTCAAGTCGAACGCGCCGGCGCGGGGGTCAAACCGGGCGTACGGCGCGACGATAGCCGACTTTTTGTAGTGCTTCCTCAACCACCGTCTGTCTTGCTCGGGCGTCGCCCTCGAGCTCGGGCACGAGGACGAGGCGGTGCGCGAGGACGGGAACGGCGACGGATCGAACGTCGTCCGGGGTCACGAACGGGCGCCCGGAGAGGGTGGCCTGCGCCTTTGCTGCCCGGAGCAAGGCCAGAGCAGCGCGTGGGGAGGCCCCGAGTACGACCCGCGCGTGGGTTCGAGTGAACGCGGTCAGATGGACGATGTAGTCATAGAGGTCGTCTTCCACGTGGATACGCGCTGCCACCGACTGCAGGTGCAGGGCATCCTGCGGCGTGAGGATCGGTCGTGCGTCCGGGGGAGCCACGGCGTGCGCGCGCAACATGGCGACCTCGTCCCGGGAGTGTGGGTATCCCATCAGGATCCGGATGAGGAAGCGGTCGATCTGTGCTTCGGGGAGCGGGTAGGTTCCCTCGAGATCGATCGGATTCTGGGTCGCGAGGACGAAGAAAGGGTCGGGGAGTTCGAATCGGTCACCCTCGATGGTCACCTGGCGCTCCTGCATGGCCTCGAGGAGTGCGGACTGTGTCTTCGCGGGCGCCCGGTTGATCTCGTCGGCGAGGACCACGTTCGCGAAGACGGGGCCAGGTCGGAGTGAGAACGCTCCGTCTCGCGGATTGAGGACATATGTACCGGTGATGTCGGCAGGAAGCAGGTCGGGCGTGAACTGGATCCGCCGGACCGCGCACCCGAGCGTGGTGGCGAAGGTCTTCACCAGCGTCGTTTTCGCGATGCCGGGCACGCCCTCGAGCAGGACGTGGCCTCGGGCAAGGAGCGCCACGAGCATGAGATCGATGGCGGAGGTGTCGCCGATGAAGACGACGCTGACGTTGCGGCGGACCTCGGATAGCCGCTCTCGGGCTGCCTCCAACTCGTCGATCTGCAGCGCGTGGGTCACGGAGTACCCCCCCGGTCTTCCGTGATCTCGCGGAGGATCGTTTCGACGCTGGAGCGCATTCGGTAGACCATTCTGTCGGTAACTCGCGTCGGTCGGGATGCTGCGACCGCTGACTCTACCCTGCGGATCTCCTCGACCAGGCTCCGGAGGCGCTCCGACGATGGCTGACTGAGGGCCTTTTGTCGATCGATCTCCGCCAGGATCTCGCTCCAGCTGATGGGGGGGGGGACCTTGAGGAGCAGGCCCAATCGTTCCTCAAGGGCGTTTCCCAGCTCCAGCATCGCCAGCGCGCGGTGGGTGGTGGGTGCCGCGAGCAGTGCCACCCGGCCCGCCGATCCGCCCTGCGCCACCAGGGTCGGTTCACGAACGTGGCGGGGGGTGGTCTGGCGGTACGGCCGGGTCGCCGCGCTCACCGTCCAACCGATGGCACCCAGCGCCGTGACGATGGCGAACAACAGGGCGACGGTGTTTGGCACCCCGTCCTCGTGTGCCTGCAGTAGCCGCTGCTGGAGGGTTCCGAGCCGTTCGTCCAGATCTCGAACCAGGCTTGCCGCGCCGGTCTTCTGCCGTCGTTCGGAGAAACCATTGGCTAGGATGAAGAGCCGACCCCCACGAGGCCCCCAGGTGTCGTCCTCGACCATGTACTCCACGAGGCCCGCTGCGAATGCCCGGTTGCCAGGGTATCGCAACATGAGATTGATGACCGCCGACGGATCGCCCATGGCAAAGAGCCGCCCTCGGTCGGCGATGATGCCGGTGACCGCGAGCATCACCTCTGGTTCTCCCGTGGCGGGAATGGAAAGAACCGGGGTAAGGTCCGGGTGCTCGAGCCCCATTGGGTGGTTGGTGACGAGCTGCTCGACGCCGGCGACGATCGGGTGCCTCCCCTGCTCTTGGCCGGCCACCACCTGGACGCTCGGGAAGGCCAGCGCAAAGGCGGGATTGTTGCGCAGCTCGCGGCGGGGTGTTCTGGGTGCGGCGACCCGTCGGATGCGAAACCGCTCGAGGAGAGAGGTCCCCTTGCCGTAGTCGTCCAGCAGGGCCAGACGTCCACCGTCGCGCAGGAAACTCGATGCCTCGACGAAATCGAGCTCACGCTGCGGATGGAGGATGATGAGGCCGTCAGCGGGGCGGAGCGCGGCCCAGTCGAGCTCGTTCGCCAGGACGACCCGTGCCTTTCCGAGCCGCTCCTGAGCGAGCGCAACGAACTCGCTTGTCCCCTCCCACCCTCGGTCGCTGCCCTCGAACGCCGCGTGGGCGGCTCGGGGGAGCGGCACGGAAGCGAGGACAGCGAGGACACATACCATTCGCCACCTCAACGGCCAGTGTGCTCGGATGCTGCTCCGCACCCGTGCACGCTACCATGACCCTGGCGTTCCTGACCCGGGCGGTGAAGAACCCCGCGCTCGCTCAGCACCCCGCCTGGCAATCCCGGGGGGGGCGCCAGGATGGTTGACGAACCTGGTTGGGAGACCGCGCGGCGGAGGTCTCATGCGTCGCGACTGTTCGCCGCGTGGGCCACCGGTGTCTCGGGCCCCTGCCATCGGGACCAGAAGCGGGCTTTTGTCCCGTGGAAGCCGCCAGGCGAAACTTGACCGTCGGGGTGCGGTAGTTAAAGTTAAGAACAGAGCTTCCGTTCGTTGTTGGAGAATTGAGGTTCCGGGTGTTGCCCCCATTCATCATCGAGCAGATCCGGAGGCGCGAGGAAGAAGCCAGGCGCCGGCGAGAAGACCGCGATCGTCCGCGCCTCGAGGTTCCTCCGGACATCTACCGGCCTGCCCCCGAAGCACCTCAGGACAACGAGCAGGTGGAGCGCGGCATCGTCATCCTCGACCTCGGCTGAGACCGCCTTCGAAAGGACGTGTCGGGCCTTTCGGACTCGATGCCAAGGGTGGGTACGGGTGGCATGGCGATCAGCGCTCCGAGTCGTGAGCGCCGCGGCCCGCGAGCCGTGTTGCGTCCCCCACGCCTGCCGATCCACACCCTGCTGAGCCGGTGGGGACCAGAGCACCGATCAGGTTGCCAACAGCAACGGCGGCGCTGGAAACGTAGCCATGCCCACGAGGGTACGCTTCCAACGGCGCGTCGGGCGAGATCTGCTACTGCTTCGGTGCGCTAGCTCCTTGATTTGACGGAGCAATCAACCTGATTGCTGCGCCATGGCCGTGGAGTAGCGGTCAGGCCCAGGAGGCGTAGCGCTGGATCCGGAGCACCGACCGGGGCCTCGGCCGCCTCCTCCTAGGGCAAATGACCCGCGCTGTCGCGGGTGCACGAGCCTGGGGTGTGATGTAGGCTGCGCCGCCGATGACCTCCCCCTCGCGGGTGGGCGCCTGGGCGCTCCTCCTCCTCATCACCACAGCTTGCTTCCCCCCCGGCGAGGGTCGTGATCCGCCGATGGGCAGGGTCTACTTTCCCGTTGGACTCGCGGTCGACCAGGCGCGTTCGCGGCTCTATGTGGTGAGCAGCGACTTCGACCTTCAGTATAACGGTGGCGCCGTCCACTCGTTCGACCTCCAGCGCCTTCGTGATTTCGTCCCTCGCTCTTGTGAGACGGATGGGGACTGCGCCGGCTCCGAGCGGTGTGACACCGAACCAAACGACCAGAACGGCGGGGTCGCGAGCTCCTGGTGTGTGGCTCGGGAAGGGTCACATGCGGGGACTCCCTGTGGCGTTCTTGGCGAGCGTGTGGTGGCCAGTCGCTGGCTCGAACCGGGACGTTGCGAGTACCTGGACCCCAGCTCGCCGCAGGATGGCGGAGCGCCAGTCCAGGTCGACGCCGTTGGAGTGGGGGCGTTCGCCACCGACATCCTCTTCCGCGCGGCTCCTTCCGACCTCGGCCTTGCCGGCGGAGACCTCGTCGGGCGGCTTTTCGTGCCAGTTCGCGGCGATGCGACCCTGCACTTCATCGACGTTCGGGCGGAACCGAGCGAACTAGAGTGCGGCCAGACCGGCAATGACGGCAAATGCGCGGATGCATATCGCGCGGGTGACGACCCGGACTCGGAGAACACCCGCGACCTTCGGATGCCGTCGGAGCCCTTCGCCGTCGATGCCACCACGGACGGAAGGGCCATCGCCGTGACTCACCAGACGGAGGGGAGCGTCTCCCTGTTCGTCAACGAGTGGGACGCCCGGACGCGGTTGGAGTTCGTGACGACTGGTCTACCGAGCCGGGTCGTGGGGGTCGCCTCCGTCCCCGAGCCCGCCGTTGTCGCCGCGCAGGGCTACAATTACCAGCCCGGCTTCCTGGTGACGTTTCGGGACAGCAACGAGGTGCGGCTGCTTCGCTACTTCGACGACGTCGACCAGGGGACACCGACCAACGTTCGCCGCCCTTTCCTGGAGCCGTCGGGCACGGCTGTGGTGAGCGCGAACTCGGTCGGGACCGACTCGCGCGGTATCGCCATCGACGCGGGTGAGCGCGATGCTTGCCAGGACGGATGCGCTGGCGACTCCACCTGTCTGCAGGAATGTGCCGCGATCCCGCTCGGGGTGTACGTCTCCAATCGCTCTCCAGACAGCTTACTCGTGGGGCGGACTCGGACCGACGCGACCCCGACCTCGAGCGACGATCTGCCCATGTTCTACGATAGCCTGCCGGTGCCCGCGGGAGCGTCCCGCGTGGTGGTCGGCAAGATCGTCGACCCCGGCGGCAACCTGGCGAGTCGGGTCTTCGTGGTGTGCTTCGACGAGCGACGCCTCGTGATCTACGACCCGGTCACGCGGCGGATCGAGAAGCTCGTCGAGACGGGCCGGGGCCCCCACGCCTTCGTCGTCGACGCCGCTTCTGGTACGTTCGCTGGGGGCGAGACCGGAGTGTCTTCGCTCGGCTACCTGGCCCACTTCACGGATTCCTACATCGGAGTCATCGATCTCGATCAACGGCACCACCGCACCTTCGGGGAGATCATCCTGACGGTTGGAGCCCCCATCCCCCCGAGGGCCTCCAAGTGAAACTCCTGGTGCGATGTGGCCTCTTGACGATCTTCGCGGCGGCGAGCGTCGCCTGCACGCAAGACGAGGAGGAGGAGACCATGCGGACGCTCGAGCAGAGCAACGCGGTTTCCTTCGTCTGCGTCAGCATGGATGCTGAGCAGGATCGAGGGCGTCCGATCGACGACTGTCCTGATTTCGACGAGGACGACGAGAACCGCGATCTCTTCGCTCTCGTCACTCAGCCACAACGCGGCGAAGTTGCGGTGGTGAACCTCAGTGAGGACTACGTCATCGACACCGATCCCTGGATTCCGGGGACGACCTTCCTGCCGGTAGGGGAGAATCCGGTGGACCTCGTCTCGACCCCGGGTGGCGTCGCCACCTTCGTGGCCAGCGCTGGGGGACCTTTCCATCACGCCATTCAGGCCATCCCCTCCAGCTGCATCACCACGCCGGGCGAGGGCGATCCCCGCCCCGATCTCGCGCTCTGGCCGGCGTGCGCCCTGCCGTCCGCTCCTGGCCGCCTGGCGGTGCTGGTTGACCCACCCGACGAAGAGGGTCGTCTCCGGGAGACCTGCACGAGCGAGTGGGTCGCTCCGCAAGACCTTCCGCGGCCGCTGGCGGCGGCGGTGGAGGACACCCACCAGGCAGGCTCGGGCGGGTGCGAGGCGGATCTCCGCCAGGAGGTCGAGCCGCCCGGTCGCCGCAAGCTCGCCGTCACCCTGCCGGACATCGGGGAGGTCTGGCTCCTCGATGCCCAACGTCTCCTCGACGTCGTGCCGGGCGCGTTCCCGGCCTGTGCGGACGTCGCCCTCGAGGGGGTCATCGTTCTCCCCACGACCCTACCTGACCCATTGCCTGCCCAGAATCCTGGCGACCTCCTTGGGGCCGAGACGTGCCTGCCGCCGTTGTCCTACGGTCCTGCTCCGGACACCTACTTCTCGCGACCAGCCGGGCTCGATGTCCGGGACAATGTGCTCTACGTCGGCGATCTCGGTGTCCCCGTGGTTCACCGCATCGACGTCGAACACCCCTGTACGCCGACCGAGCTGCCTCCCCTCCTGCCACGGTCGTTCGAGTCGCCCACTCGCGTCGTGTTCACGAACGCCGTGGCCGCCAGCCCCCGCACCACTGCCGGAGGGCAATTCGTCTATGCGGTCGACGACACCCAGGGCAACGTGATGGTTTTCGATGTGAGCTCCGGCTCGGAAGACCGGACCCCGCTCGTCCGAAGTGGGATGCGCTTCGCCCCCTTCGAGGTTCCTGATCGAATCGCCTTTGGTTCTCCGGTGAAGGATGTAGAGTTCATCTTCCGCGACCTGCCCGCCACGAACCCGACGACCGGGGTGGCGATGACAGGTTTGCTCTGCGATCCGAATCCCGAGCTCGAGCGCGAGGATCCGGACCACCCGTCGTTGGAGCACCGTCCCAACGGGGAATTCACGGAGGGGGCTCGTCCCTATCGTTTGCGGGGGACGTTCGGTTTCGCGCTGCTGGCGAACGGTACCATCGCGGTCGTCGATGTGGAGGATCTCGACGCGCCTTGCCGCCGTCCAATCGAAACCCACCAGGGCCGTGAGGAGAATCCCATGGGGTGCCGCCTAGACCCGGAGATCCAGCTGGGGGACGGCCTGTACACCGACGATGGGACCGCGGAAGGCGTGCCGACGGTCACGGGCGAGGTGAGCTGCAACATCGTCCAGGCACACCGACCCCGTCTCGCCCGGCCATTCGCGAGCACATCCGAGGCGGCCGTGTCGGCACCATCGCTCAGGACGTTTCCCCAGCTGCGCAGCGGTACCGGAAGCAGCCTGGCGACGAGCCAGACCGCGGACGGGCTCGCGAACCCGAAGCTTCTGGCTGCAGACTTCCGCGATGGGACGCCGGCCGGCGTGTATCTGGGGACGACCTGGTATGCTGCAGACGACGACGAGTACCGGCTAGACACGGATCCCACGACGGCGGAGCGGAACACGCTCACGTTCTACTACCGAGAACCCCGGGCGTTCCCCGCGAGCGATGAAGTCGCCGTCACCTATGAGGGTGCGTTCCTGCCCCAGCGGACCACGGGGTTTCTGGCCGTGAACGCGGATCTTGCGGGCGCCACGTTCCTCGATGCCAGCGCGGGGTTCTGTGCTCGAGGCGTCGAGGATCTCGAGCTTGCGGTGGGCCAGGCGGTCGAGCTCGGGGTGGACGTGGAGGATCAGGCGGATTTCGCGCGTCTCCACGCCGACTACGTCCAGATCGTCTCGGAGGTTCCGGGCGAGGACGACGACTACTGGGATGGGTTGGCGAGAGCGTGCGGAGACGCGGACCTCGGAACCTCCTACTACGCGTGCGAGGCGGCCCTGGGTACCCCGGCCGAGCCGCAGCCGATGCGTGACCTCATGATACGCGAGGCGTACCAGGGGTCGCTCGTGGTGGAGCCACGGGCCATCGACGGAGGCGATCCGGCGGCTATGCTCGAGTTGCTGGACTGCTGCTTCGGGGGAGAAGCACTGAGGTACGTCGTTCGGGCTGGCCATCAGTGGGTCGTCACCAGTGCCGCGGGGGGCTTCCAGCACCAGGTGACCGCGCGCGGGGGGGATCTGCGCTGTGTCCGGGACTGCAATCCGCGGCGGGAGCTCCTGGGCTCGCGGGTGCTCGAGATCGCCACTACGGCGCACCTCGAGGCGGACGCAGACTCCTCCACCGAGCGGTGCGAGCGCGGGGAGTGCCTAGCTTGCGTGGAGGATGAGGCGGGTCCCGTCGCACCGGACTCACCCTGCGTGTTCGAGAACATCACCACCCGCTTCGCGATCTATCGCGGTCAGCGGCGTAGCGAACGAGATATGTCGTTCAGCTGGTATTTCAGCGGTGGGTTCACGCCGCTCTCGGCGAGCCTCGTCGTCTCGTCAGCCTCCGTTTCCCCCCTGTCCATGTCCTTCCTCCCCCAGATCCAGGAGCTCGTCGTCGCGGACGGATCGGCGCAGGGGCTCATCTTCGTCAGCCTCGACGACATGGGCGTCGATACCTCGTACGAGTGACGAGCGGACGAGCAACGGAGCGGCGAGGAGCACCGGTAATGGCCGGCCCAGACACGAAGGTGATGCAGCAGCATCTGGCCGCCAAGCGCGCCTTCCCCGACGCCATCGTGTTCTTCCGGCTCGGCGACTTCTACGAGATGTTCGGCGAAGACGCGGTGGTCGCTGCGCGTGTCTTGGAGCTCACGCTGACGAGTCGCAACAAGGGCAAGCCGGACGAGATCCCGATGGCCGGGGTTCCCCACCACGCGGCCCACGGATACATCGCCCGCCTGCTGGCGCAAGGACACAAGGTTGCCATTTGCGAGCAAATGGCGGACCCGACCAAGGTGAAGGGCATCGTTCCGCGGGAAGTCGTCCGGGTCATCACGCCGGGGCTCGTCACCGATGGGGATCAGCTCGAGGCCTCGAGCAACAACTGGCTGGCCGCGATCGACGCGCATCGTGATGGCGTCGGAATCGCCCTGCTCGATCTCTCGACCGGCGAGCTCCTGGCGGCAGAGGTGCCCGACCTCCTTGCGCTGCTCGGGGAGCTGGCCCGTTCGGAGCCCCGAGAGATCCTCGTTGGCCGTGGCATCACGTTGGACGAGGGCGCCGACGGAGAAGACGAACTCGAACGAGCGATCGGGGCGGTTCGGGCAGCGGTTCCTCGCGCGGTGGTGCGGACCGACGTTGCGTTGGGGGTGGATCGGATCGCCGACGTGCTCGGTGATCTCGCCAGCGAAGCCAGCGACCTCCCCGCCTTCGCACGCCGGGCGGTGGCGCGGGTCGTGCGCTTCGCTCGCGCGTGCAATCCCGGCAGGGACCTCGCGCTTCGGCGCGTCGGTCGTTGGGACCCCCGGCAGTTTTTGGTGCTCGACGCGACCTCCCAGGCTCACCTCGAGCTTACCGAGTCGAACGCGGGTGGACGGGCGGGAACCCTCCTCGGGGTCATTGATGCAACCACTACCCCCGCGGGAGCGCGCCTCCTTCGGCGCCGGCTGCTGGCACCCCTCGTGGACGTGGAGCGGATCCGACGTCGCCTCGATGCCGTGGAGGCGATGGTGTGCCATGCCCGTTTGCGCTCCGACCTTCGGGGCGCCCTGGCGCAGGTCGGGGACCTTGAGCGGCTCGCCATGCGGGCGACGCTGCGCGAAGCCACGCCGCGCGACCTCGGCGCGCTGCGCGATGGCCTGACTGCCGCGGCATGCGCGGTGGCCGTGGTCGACGCCGTGCACGACCCTGATGTTCGTGAGGCGCTCCGTGTCGACCGGGAGCCGCTCGACACGGTGGATGACCTGGCCGCGGAGCTCACCCGCGCGCTCGTGGAGCGCCCGCCGTCGCTCGCCAAGGAGGGTGCGATCTTCCTGGGGGACTACGACCAGGAGCTGGCGGAGCTCGACCGCCTGAAGCGGAGCGGGACGGAGCGTATGGTCGAACTCGAGGCCGAGCTTCGCGATGCCAACGGGATCCCATCGCTCAAGGTGCGCTACACTCGGGTCTTCGGCTGGTACATCGAAGTCACACGCGCGCATGTCTCTCGAGTGCCACCCGACTGGCGCCGCAAACAGACGATCGCTGCGGGCGAGCGCTACACGAACCCCGAGGTCGACGACCTCGCCGATCGTGTCCTGCACGCTGCCGAGCGGTACCGAGAGCGGGAGCTCGAGCTGCTCGCTGGACTCGTCGAGCGAGCAGCAGCGGTCGCTCCACGGATCCAGGCGGTCGCCGCGCGCCTCGCGCGGTGGGACGTGGCTTCAGGGCTTGCCGAGGTCGCGCACCGCTGTGACTACTCACGGCCCACGGTCGATTCCACCGACCTTCTCTCGATCGAGGACGGCCGGCACCCCGTCGTCGAGCGACGTGCTGCCGCGGGAAGGTTCGTTCCCAACGACGTTCGCCAGGATCTGGCGGGCGAGCGACTGTGGCTCGTCACGGGACCCAACATGGCGGGCAAGAGCACCATCTTGCGCCAGACGGCGCTCATCGTGATCCTGGCTCAGATGGGGAGCTACGTGCCGGCGCGCGCGGTGCGGCTGGGGCTCGTTGACCGGGTGCTGTCGCGCGTCGGAGCGAGTGACAACCTCGCTGGTGGCGAGAGCACGTTCATGGTCGAGATGCGCGAGACGGCCGCGATCCTCCGTTCGGCCACCCGCCGTTCGCTCGTCATCCTCGACGAGATCGGCCGCGGGACGAGCACCTTCGACGGGCTCGCCATCGCGTGGGCGGTTGCCGAGCATCTGGACGAGGTCATCGGGTGCCGGACCCTGTTCGCTACTCACTACCACGAGCTTACGTCCCTCGCGGACGTCAGCGCACACGCTGCCAACTACTCGGTGAGCGCGCGGGAGCTCGGCGATGACATCGTCTTCTTGCATCGCCTGGTACCGGGCGCGGTCAGTCGTAGCTACGGGGTCGCGGTGGCGCGCCTCGCCGGCTTGCCGGAGAGCGTGCTCGCGCGAGCCCGCGCGGTCCTCGCGTCGCTCGAGGGCGAGGGGATGGTCACGGCTGGCAGCGCTCCCGCTTCGACCCCGCCGCGCCGCCGTCGAGCTGCGCAGAACCAGCTCGACCTGTTTGCCGCACCCGACGTCCCCTCAGCGAGCCAGCGAGAGGTTCTCGATACCCTGAGATCCGTCGAGGTAGACCGGATGAGCCCTCTCGACGCTCTTTCGCTGGTCGTGCGACTACAGCAGAAGCTCCGGTCGTAGCGGGCCCCAGAGCACCGAACAGGTCGTCAACAGCAACGGCAGCGCTGGAAACGCGTCCGTGCGAGGCGAGGACGCGTCTCCAGCGCTGCCTCTGGAGAGGTCTGCCGCTGGTTCGGTGCTCTAGGTTGTTGATTTCACGCAGCAATCAACCTCTAGGGTCGTCCTGGTCGTCGAGGCGGCGGAGTGGCATGGGCGCCGTCCTCCGGCCACGAGTGCTTGGGGTATCGCCGCATGAGCTCTCGGCGCACGGCCGGGTAGTGCCGCTCCCAGAAGCCAGCCAAGTCCGTGGTCACCTGAACCGCCCGCCGGTTGGGTGCCAAAAGGTGCACCACGATGGGGACGGTCCCCTGGCAGATCGTTGGCGTGCTCGTGATCCCGAAGAGATCCTGGATGCGCGCCGCGACGAAGGGAGATCGGCCGCTGCAATAGGTCAAGCGGAGACGCCGACCCGCGGAAAGTGTCAGCTCGAGCGGTGCCAACCGCTCGAGAGCGGACCGCGTCGGAGGCGGCAAGCTAGCCAGTAACCGGTCCACCAGGCTCCGCTCGCGGAGCTCGGCGAAGCTCGTGGCGTCGTGGCAGGCCGCGGTGAGCAGCGTGTCGGCGGTTGGCGTCACGGGCACTCCGGTGAGGGCCGTCGGGGCGTGGGTTGCGATCAGATCGAGGCGTGCCATCACCGACTCGAGCGCATCTGCCTCCCAGGCTCGTGCACGCGCCGCGCGGGCCAGCACTGCGGCTGCGGCCGGCGATGCATGGGCCCGACCGCGAGCCTCGTCGAGGCTCACGGAACCGTAGGCGAGTCGGGTCACGCGGTCGACGCGCTCGTTGTCCACGTTCCAAACGAATTCCTCGGATTCCTTGAGCGCGTCGCCTGGCAGGTCGATGAGCCACGCCGGATCGATGGCACTGGCGAGGCGCACGACGATCCCGCGCTGTCCCGGACCAGTCTGCTCGACGGCGTCGAGGGCCAAGAGGTAGGGGGCGTCGTGCACGACGCTCGACGGACCGAGACGTGCTGGATCACCGCCCACGAGTACGAGCGCTGGATCACCAGGGCGCCGCCGTCGCGCGACCCGGTCCGGGTAGCCCGTGAGCAGGGCGTAGCGAAGCTCTGCTTCGGCCTGCGCGGGCTGGCTGGGTCGTGGCCGGTCGGATCGAAGCCCCCGACCGAGTGCGCGCTCAGTGCGTTCGATGGTGGCCACCGCGCGCGGGTCGAGGCCCTCACGGGCCAGGTGTCGGGCGTGGCCACCGGATATGGAATCGAGCTGGTCGGAGATGGCGGTGACGTCGCAGTCATCGCGCCCGTCGATCCGCGGGCCGTGACGGCCCACGCCGACGTGCGTCCGGGTGTCCAGCCGTGGGTCTCGCTCGCTCAGGATGGCGGCGGCACGGGCGCCCTCCTCGGTGACTCCGCGGTCCTCACACTCCACCAGCATGCGAGCGAGGCGAGGGTGTACGGGGAGGTCGAGCATGCGGAGCCCCACCCTGGAGAGGCGACCAGCAGCGTCCACCGCCCCGATGGCAACGAGGAGCTGCTCGGCGGCGTGAATGGCCGCCGGGGGCGGCTCGTCCAACCATGCGAGCTCGCCTGGCCGAGCGACTCCGGCACCGTGGAGGAGCAGCATCGCTTCCGAGAGATCGGCGCGTGCGATCTCGGGAGCGTCCTGCGCGGGGCGTCGATCATGGTCCCCTCGCGTGTAGAGGCGAAGGACGAGTCCGGGGGCGGTGCGTCCCGCACGCCCTGCCCGCTGGGCTGCGGAGGCACGACTCGCCGGTCGTGTCGCGAGGCTCGGGACGCCGCTCCATGGCGAGTGGAGGGCGAGCCGGGTGATGCCAGAGTCGATGACGGTGGTGACACCGTCGATGGTGACCGATGACTCGGCGACGTTCGTGCTAAGCACGATCTTCCGCCGAGCGCTGGGTCCAACCGCGCGCGCCTGGTCTTCGACCGTGAGGTCACCGTGCAGAGGAAGCACATCGATCCCGTCGCTGGCGACCACGGGTACGATGAGATCGGTCGCCGCGCGTATCTCGGCTGCACCCGGGACGAAGATCAACACATCCCCAAGGGGGCCCTCACGAAGCACCGTCCGCACGGCCGAAAGGACCTGCGTGGGGAGTGGGCGATCATCCGGCTCGGGTAGGTGGCGGACCGTGAGCTCGTGGACTCTGCCTTCGCTGGCCACTCGCGGGCAATCCCCGAAGAAACGTGCGATTGTAGCTGCCTGGAGGGTGGCGCTCATCGCGATGACGATGAGGTCCGGGCGCGTCGTCGTCTGACACCGCCCGAGGAGCGCCAACGTCACGTCGGTCGCCAGGTGCCGTTCGTGGATCTCGTCGAGCACGATGGCTGCCACGCCGGTCAGCGCCGGGTCACTGGCCATTCGTCGAAGGAGGACGCCGTCCGTCACGTAGCGGACCCGGGTGCGGGAGCTCGCGACGTCCTCGAATCGGACCGTATAGCCAACCTCGTCACCCAGACGCATTGAACGCTCCTGCGCGACGCGCCGCGCGGCGAGTCGCGCGGCGAGACGCCGCGGTTCCGACACCAGGATCTCACCCGGACCGGTGGCGGCCATGAGCGCCCAAGGTACGCGAGTGGTCTTACCTGCACCTGGCGGCGCTTCGACGACGACTCGACGGTGCCCCGCTGCTAGACGGACGATCTCGGGCAGGATGGCGTCGATCGGTAGGCGATCCATGGCTGAGCGATCCATTCGGAGCTTGTCAGGCCGTCACCGGTCGGCCAAGGTTGGGATGCAATCGGTGATGGGCCCCTTGCCGGGCCGAGACCCCGAAGGTATGTGTAGGCCGAGGGGTGATGCCCGAGTCTGATGTCCCGATGACACCGCGACGAGCCGCGCTCTTCGACATGGATCGGACCTTGGTTCGTCGAGACACCGCGTCGCTCTTTCTTCGCTACGAGCGGGACATCGGGGCCCTGAACGCACGGGATTTCCTCCAGGGTGCTTGGTGGGTGTTCCTCTACACGCTGGGATTCTGCAACGCACCACACGTCGCGGAGAAGGCCCTGCGGCGGTATTCGGGACGGATCGAGGTACAGCTCTACGAGCTATGCGAGGATTGGTACACCTCCTACGTACGGCAGCACGTGTCGGACGTGGCGCGGCGGGCGGTCGAGGCGCACCAAGCCAACGGGGACCTGGTGGCGATCGTGACGGGTGCCCTTCGGTTCGCGGCGCGACCCCTCGCCCGGGAGCTGGGGATCGAACATGTCGTGTGCAGCGAGGTCGAGACCGAGGACGGCAGGCTCACCGGACGACCGCGCCAGCTCTGCTTCGGGTCGTCCAAGGTCGAGCTGGCGGCGCGGGTCGCAGCGAGCGCGGGTTGTTCGCTCGACGACGCTACGTTCTACACGGACAGCATTACCGATCTTCCGTTGCTCGAGCGTGTGCGCACGCCGGTGGCGGTCAACCCCGACTCGCGTCTTCGTCGGCTGGCCGCGCGCCGCGGATGGAGGACTGAACGCTGGTAGCTCGCTCTCGCGCGCCGCATTCGAATGATGACGGTGGGTTCCGCGTGGGACCCGCGCGCTTCACTCGCCCCGGTGGATGGCTCGCCTCAGCCGCACGAGGTTGCTGAGGACGTTGGGGACACGACGGAACAGGTCGATGGAGGGCGGACGCTTCTCCATCACCCGGACCGGGATCTCGACGATCCGCCGGTGCGCTCGGTAGGCGCGGATTACGAACTCGCTGGCGAAGACGTCGCGATCGACGATGCAAGCCAGAACCAGGTCGAGGAGGGCAGCGCGGCGGAAGGCCTTGAGTCCGTGGGTGTCCGTCCCCTCGAACCCGAGCAGAACGCGGAGGAGGCCGTTGTAGAGGATGGACGCGGCATGGCGGAGGAACGGGCGTTCGTCCGTGGCCCCACCGACGAGCTTCGAACCGATCACGAGCTCGGCTTGACCTCCCCGAATGAGCTCGACGGCTCGCGCGTGGAAGTCGGTGTCGCACAGATCGATCTCCTCACAGATGACGATCTCGCCCCGCGCGCGGAGGATCCCTCGACGCAAGGCCTTGCCGTAATTGGGCTCGTCGACCGAGAAATGGCCGACCTCCGGGTACTTGGCCGCCAACTCCACGGCCACACGGACCGTGCCATCGGTGGAGCCGTTCTCGGCCAAGACCACCTCGTAGGACCAACCATGCGGCCGTAGCCGCTCTCGCAGGTCGACGATGGCAGCGTGGAGAATCGGCTCCTCGTTGAAGACCGGAATGACGAACGTGATCAGCGGGGAAGCCGCGGCATCAATCATCGAGTACCTCGGCGGCTCGGCGCGCCGCGTCGCGCCCGAAGGCCAGCGCATCCTCCATGGAGGAGTAGTTCCATCCACCGTAGCGACCCGTGCTCACGACCCTCCTTTCGCGGAGGAAGGCCTGGACCTCTTCGGTCGCGGCGAAGCACCGCCGATCGAAGACCACATAGGCGGGGTCCAGGCGGCGGGCGCGGACGAAGGCGATTGCGCCGGTGGGGCCGAGGAAGCCCATCTCGCGCAACCCGGACGCCACTTGCGGCAGGAGCCGGTCGAGGTCGGGGGGCGCGCGATCGACCAGCTCGACGTAATAGTTGCTCTTGCCCGCCGGGGCCATCTCGGCCGAGAAATTGGAATAGCAGCCAACCCGATAGAACGGATAGTGGCTTTCGGGCAAGTAGACCCAGTGGTACGGGGCGCCGGCCGGTGCATCGACGGCAACGTCGAGGTAGTAGAGGGGGGTGGCTCTCAGGGCAGACGCTGCTGCGCGCACCGCCTCGGGGACGGCGTCGACCAGAGGTACCAGCGCGGGCAGCGGAATGGTGCTCACCAGCACGTCGTAGCCGACGACGCCAGTGGGGAGATGAACCTCACGATGGACGAGGTCGACACGTAGCGGTGCCTGGTTGAGCTCGGCGACACCGCCGAGCTCGCGGTGCATTGCGGCGGCGAGCGCACCGATGCCGCGGCGCGGGTAGAGGAAACGAGCATTGTAGCCGAGCTCACGATCGACGAGTCCGACAGCGCCCGCGATCACGTCCTCCGGCGAAGGAATGGGCACGAAGCGCTGGCACCAGTCGCTCGTGATCTCCTCCGCCGAGACGCCCCACAGACGCTCGTTGTAGGGGATCATGAAGCGTTCGCTGATCCCGCTCCCGAAATGCTGGCGACAGAAGTCCGCGAAATTCTTGGGTGGCGACTGGTGACAAGCTCGCTGCGCTGCCAAAAACCCCATCACGCATTCGAACGCGATCCGAGGGGGCAGACCATAGGCGTTCGCCTGGAACGGGTAGCGCGTGAGCACGCCGTGACTCCAGACACGGCTCTGGCGGGCGAGCTCCACCACCTCGTCGCCCAGCCAGCCACGGACTCGGGTGATGAGGGGCTCGTCGCGCAAGTGAAGCAGATGACCGGTACGATCGAAGCGGAACCCGTGCTCCGCGTGGGTGGTCGCGTGACCCCCGACCTCGCCGGCTCGCTCGACGATGCGGAACGGGATCGACCGCTCGCGGAGGTGCACGGCGGTGCTGAGCCCGGTCAGGCCTGCGCCGAGGATCAGCACCGGAGCGTGGCCCGCGGAATTCATCCTACGCGAGCCGAGCTCTTACCATCCGAGCGGCGGCGGAGTCACGAGGAAGGTGGCCAAGGGGCGACGTTCGGCGACGGGTCTCCGTCGCTGGGGGTATGGCTGCGCTGTCAATGAGCGTCGTTCCAGTCCCGGCCGACACCGACATCGACCACCAGCGGCACTGCGAGCGACAGCACATCCTCCATCGCGCTCCGGATGCTGGCGCGTGCCGTTTCGACTTCGCCGTCCGGCACCTCGAACACAAGCTCGTCATGGACCGTGAGGACCATCCGGGCGCCAGGGGTGGGCGGCTCGGCGAGTGCGAGCATGGCGAGCTTGAGGATGTCCGCCGCGGTGCCCTGGATGGGCATATTCATGGCCATTCGCTCGGCGGCGAGGCGTCTGGCGCGGTTTGCGCTGCCGATGTCGGGGACCTGGCGACGACGGCCCAGCATGCTGCGTACCGCCTCGCCGGCTCGGGCCTGCACGAGCGTGTCATCCATGAACCGCCGGACACCCGGGTACCGGCGGTAGTAGGCGGCGATGAAGCTCGACGCCTCCGCTCGTGGGATCCCGAGGCTCTTGGCCAGACCACTGTCGCCCTGGCCATAGATGATGCCGAAATTCACCGCCTTCGCTCGCCGCCGGAGCTCGGCCGTCACGCCGGTCTCGGACACCTCGAAGACCTCCATTGCCGTCCGGGTGTGGATGTCCTGTTGGTGGTGGAAGGCATCGGTCAAGACCGGGTCCGCCGAGAGGTGCGCGAGCACCCGGAGCTCGATCTGGGAGTAGTCTGCGCTCACCAGGGTTTGTCCCGGCGGCGCCACGAAGGCGCGGCGGATCTGCCGGCCGAGGTCCGTGCGAATGGGGATGTTCTGGAGGTTCGGATCGCTCGACGAGAGGCGACCGGTGGCGGCCACGGCCTGCTCCCAGCGGGTGTGGATGCGGCCAGTCTTGGGGTGGATCAGCGTGGGCAGCGTGTCGACATAGGTGCCCTTCAGCTTCGCGAGCTGGCGGACCTCGAGGACCACTCCCGGCAGCGGGTGCTGATCGGCGAGCGCCTCCAGGGTCTCCGCGTCCGTCGAGCGCGAGGTCTTGGTTCGTCTCAAGGGCTTCAGGCCCAGGTCATCGAAGAGGATCTTCTCGAGCTGACGAGGCGAATGGACGTTGAAATCCTGGCCGGCAACCCGCTTGGCCTCGACCTCGAGGCGAGCGAGATCCTCGTCGATGCGTGCGCCGAGCCTCGTCAGGCGCTCCTGGTCCACGAACACCCCGGCGAGCTCCATGCGCGCAAGCACCGCCGTCAGTGGAAGCTCGACGCGGTCGAGGAGTCCGCTGAGGCGCTCGTCGGCGAGGCGGGGTTCGAGGCGCTCGCGGAGACGGAGCAGCATGGCGGCTCCCCCGCCCACGAGCTGGGCGACGGCAGCCATCGGGACCTCGTCGAGGCCGATTCGCTTCCCGCGTGTTCCTCGGGTGAGGTCCTCGCGTGTCGAGGTCGTGACGCCGAGCTCACGGGCGAACTGGTCGGTGAGCCCATGCCGCGCCTCGGGATCCAGGAGGTAGCTTGCCAGGAGGGCATCGTGGCTGGCGGCTCCGATCTCGAACCCCAGCGGTGCGAGGAGCACCTGCGCTCGTTTGGCGTCATGATAGACCCGTCGCAGCTTCGGGCTCGTGAGCACCGGTGCGAGCGCGGTTCGAATCACCTCGACCGGGAGCGGGGGGGTCGTCACGAGCTCACGGCGCGCGAAGGGTACATAGTGGCCCCGGCCTGGCTCATACGCGATACCGATCCCGGCGATCGCCTGCCCGAAATGCCCCTCGGTCACCGGCTCCACGGTCAGTGCGAGCGTTCCCGCACTGAGCGCCTGCGCCACGAGGTGGGTGAGTGCTTCCCGTTCGGTGACCACCGCCACCTCTGGGAACTGGGAGGTCGCGGTCGCGACCCCCGTGCCACGGCCTCCCTCCAGCGTGGCGGGCTCCGTCCCCGTCACGACGGATGACCGCTCGGCGAGGGGGTCGAGGTTCGAGAGCAATCGCTGGAAGCCGAGCTCCAGGTAGAGCGTGCGCAATCGGGGCACGTCCGGGGTCCCCGGTCGCAGCCGCTCGAGGTCTGGATCGACCGCCGCATCTGTACGCAGGGTCACGAGCTTGCGGCTCAGGTACGCCTGGTCGCGATGAGCCGCGAGGGTCTCTCGGAGCTTGGCTCTCGGGACTGTCGCGAGCTCGGCATAGACGCGGTCGAGGGTACCGTGCTCGGCGAGGAGGTCGCGCGCCGTCTTCGGACCGACGGACGGCACCCCGGGGATGTTGTCCGAGGAGTCGCCCATCAGCGCCAGCAGATCACCGAGCTGATGCACCTCCACCCCGAAGCGATCGATGACCTCCGGCGGTCCGAAGACTCGGTCGCGCATCGAGTCCCAAAGCAACACGTCCTCACCCACGAGCTGCATCAAATCCTTGTCGGCGCTGACGATCACCACGCGGAGCCCCTGCTCCCTGGCCAGGCGGACCACGGTGGCGATGATATCGTCCGCCTCGAGCCCATCTTGCTGCAGAACGGGGATCGAGAGGGCCGCGATCACGGCGGCCACGCGTGGAAACTGCACCACCAGGTCATCCGGGGGCACCCCGCGGTTGGCTTTGTACGCGTCGTAGATCCCCTTCCGGAAGCTGGGGGTTCGCGAGTCCATCGCCACCGCTAACCGTCGCGGGCGCCGCTGCCGCAGCAGGCGCTCGAGCATGGTCACGGTGCCGAAGACCGCGTGGGTCGGCTCTCCAGCGGCATTCGTGAGCGGCGACAACGCATGGTAGGCGCGGAACACATAGCCGCTGACGTCTACGAGGTAGAGGGCGTCTTCGGTTCCCGGGTCGAACAGCCGTGTGGCCATGGGCTCCCCGCTTACCGCCCCGCTCCCCACCTGGCCAGTGACGTATCGAGCTGACGATGGCGGGAATGGTGAGACGACCTCCTCTCGTGACCGACAATCCTTCGCAATTGATTACATTTCGGTGACATTTCGAGCAGGGGAGGTCTGGTACTGGGGCCGTGAGGCAAAATGGTCCTGGCACTCGTAGCGGCGTATTTCCTCTGTTTTGCGGTTCTGTGCCTGTTCGGGCTGCACCGTGCACACCTGGTCATCCGGGCGCTTGTGCACCGGGCCGCCATGCGAGGCATGTCGCACACCATCGAGCTGCCCCCGGATGAGCTCCCCTTCGTCACCATCCAGCTCCCCATGTATAACGAGGCCACGGTCGCGGCGCGGCTCATCGCGGCGACGGGCGAGATGGACTATCCACGGGACCGTTTCGAGATCCAGGTCCTCGACGATTCCAGCGACGAGACCTGCACGATCGCTGAGGCTGCGGTCTCGGCGCTTCAAGCGGAGGGGGTCGACGTCCGCTATCTCCGTCGTCCGAATCGCGTCGGGTACAAGGCGGGCGCGCTCGACTACGGCCTCCGCACCGCCAAGGGGGAGCTCGTGGCCATCTTCGACGCGGATTTCGTCCCCCAGCCGAGCTTTCTCCGCTCCGTCGTCGGAAACTTCCGCGACCCACGGGTGGCCGTGGTGCAGACGCGATGGGATCACATGAACCGCGGGCTCAACCTCCTGACCAGCGTGCAGGCTCTGATGCTCGACGGGCACCACTTGGTGGAGAACCGGGTGCGGTCAGCAGCGGGGTTCCTCTGGAATTTCTCGGGGACCGGTGGAGTGTGGCGTCGTCGGGCGATCGACGATGCCGGCGGCTGGCAGCACGACACGATCACGGAGGATCTCGATCTCAGCTATCGGGCCCAGCTTCGGGGGTGGAGATTCGTGTATCGCGCCGACGTGCTCACTCCTTCCGAGCTGCCCGAGGACATGTCAGCGTTTCGTGCGCAGCAGTTCCGCTGGGCCAAGGGGACGGTGCAGACGGCGCGGAAGACGATCGGTCGCGTTCTCCGCAGCGAGCTAACGTGGCCGCAGAAGCTCGAGGCGTTCTTCCACCTCACCCCTCATTTCGCCTACCCGCTGATAGTAGGCCTCACGGTCCTGCTCTTGCCGACGGTCACGTTCATGCCGGCATCCTCCTTGGAGGATATGGTCTTCGTCGATCTGCCCATCACGGTGGCGACGACCGGATCCCTCGCGCTCTTCTACGGGCTGGCGAACGTGGCGCAGGGGCGGTCGCTCTGGTCGGCGCTGGTGCGACTCCCGGTCCTCGTCGCCCTCAACGCTGGGCTGGCACCGAATCAATCGCGTGCCGTATGGTCAGGATTGCGGTCCATGGCGGGTGAGTTTGTGCGTACGCCCAAGAAGGGCAACCTGGCCGGTCGGTACTGGCAGGCAGCCCAGCTCCCCTGGATCGAGATGGTGCTCTCGGCGGTGTCGTTGACTACGGTGGTCGCGGCATTCCAGCATGGTCACTTCTTCGCTGGCCCGTTTGCTGCGCTCTTCGCTGCGGGGTACGGGTACGTGGCCTACCTGGTCATCGCCGAGCAGTCGGCCAGGCGTCGGGCGGAGCGGGTATCGATCCCCGTTTCGCCTCCGGCGGAGACGGTGTCCACCATGCGTGCCGCTTGATGCGGCGAGGCCCACCGTTGCCACATCCACACGGTGGCGGGCCTGTCACCGCGTCGGGCGGCGGCCGCGTGGCCGATCCGCGGGCTCCTGCGGTTGTGTCAGCGGGGCATCGGACCCCTGGCGCGCGGTGGACAATGCCCCTCGGGGGAGTACCCTTCGAGCCGAAGGGGCAAGTTCTTTGGCGAGGCCGCACACGAGATAGCGATGGAGTAGGGGAGAGCGATGACCAAGGCCGACATCGTCCAGGCAGTCTATTCACAGCTCGGAGGGTTCTCGAAGAAGGAGTCGGCCGACCTGGTCGATCTGGTGTTCGAGACGTTGAAGGAGACCCTGGGTCGGGGCGAGAAGATCAAAATCTCGGGTTTCGGCAACTTTGTCCTGAGGGACAAGCGACAGCGGCAAGGACGCAATCCGCAGACTGGCGATCCGATCGTGATCACCGAGCGCCGGGTGTTAAACTTCAAGGCTAGTCAGCTCCTCAAGCAGGCGCTGAACGACCGCCAGGAGGGTGGGCCCAGCAACGGAGATGGGGGTGAAGGCCAGGCGGTGGCGTCTCTCGGCAGCGACGACCGGGAGTGATCGAGGTTGATGGTTCAGGGTACGGCCGAGCTTCACAAGCTCTACTACCGGATTGGTGAGGTCGCCGGGATTGTCGGCGTCGAACCCCATGTCCTCCGCTACTGGGAAACGGAGTTTCGTTCCATCCGTCCCCAGAAATCGCGAAAGGGTCACCGGATCTACTCTCGACGCGATGTCGAGAAGCTGATGCGGGTGAAGGATCTCCTGTACGTACAAGGGTTTACCATCGCCGGAGCGCGCAAGCGCCTCCGGGACTTGGGGACGGATCCAAGTCATGCGGTAGAGCCTCTGGGGAGCTTGGCGGCATCGAGCGGAACCCCAGGTCCGGCCCTTTCCGTCGGCATCGTCGCCGCCGAAGCCACCGCTGCGCTGCGGTTCGTGCAGGCCGAGCGCAGCGTCGAAGCGCTCCGGGGGGCGCTCGCCGAAATACGCGGAGAGGTGGCGGCCTTCCTCGACGAGCTCGAGGGCGATGCGGAAGCGGAGTAGGCGACGGAGGGATTTCGGGAGTATCCGTTAACGGAGTCCTGACCTGAAACGACCGGCCGAGATCCGCTCCGCTGGCGGGGCCTCGCGCTTCGGGACCCAACGCGGGCCTAGGCGCGTTGGGGAGAGCGTGGGGGTTGCTGCTGCGCTCCCGGGACCCGCGTCCTTCGGGCCCCGCACTGCGGAGCATTGTGGGTGAGGGCGTGGGGTGGTCGTCGCGTCTGGAGCACCGATCAGGTTGCCGACATCAACGGCAGCGCTGGAAACGCGTTTGTGTGAGGCGAGGACGCGTTTCCAGCGCTGCCGTTGGAGAGGTCTGCTGCCGGTTCGGTGTTCTAGGTTGTTGATTTGACGCAGCAATCAACCTGACTGCTGCTCTTGCCAGCGAAGCGGCTTTCGGCCGGGGCGGCTGGGGCGTGGACGCACACTTGCGGGAAGACCGACCACTGGCGGAACAAGCCTCTGGCCGGACGTGGCTCGCGTGTGAACCCCCTCTCGTGCGTTGCCGGCCGATCATCCCACATGACCACCCAAGCGTCGGCGACAACAGGCGAACGCGAGGGGTTGGCTGCCCTTCTGGGGAGCGAGACCCCACCGGGGGAGGGGGGGTTCTTCCGAGACCCCTCCGAGGTTCGGGGGGGCTGCCAATAGGGGACCACCACCGGCGAAGGGTTGCCCCGGCTCACCGCAGAGGGGCAGGCAAACGGTAGCCGATCCCCGGTCGCCGAATTGGGTCGACGCTCTCTTGACGCCGAGTGGCTGGTGAGGCACCGCGGTTCCGAAGATCGGAGAGGAGCACCGTCGATGGCTGAGGGACTGAATCGCGTGATGCTGATGGGAAACCTCGGGGCCGACCCCGAGCTCAAGATGACCTCGGGTGGCCAGGCCGTTTTGAAGATGCGTCTCGCGACCTCGGAAACCTACCTGGATCGCAACCGCGTGCGCCAGGAGCGAACTGAGTGGCACAACGTGGTTGTCTGGGGCAAGCGCGCCGAGGCGCTCGGGAAGTTCCTCACCAAGGGTTCGCGCCTCTTCGTCGAGGGGGGACTTCGGACCACCAGCTACGAGGATCGCGATGGCAACAAGCGGTACCGCACCGAAATCGTCGCGAACAACATCATCCTCGCCGGGGGCGGTGGCGGCGGAGGAGGAGGCGGCGTTGCCCGTGGACGTGGCCCCTCCGATTCGCCGCCGCCCGACGACGACTATGGCCCGCCGCCTGGCTTCGAGCCGCCCGATGCTGGCGGGGGCGACGACGACGACATCCCGTTCTGATCCAGCCTCTCCGCGAGCCTCGCTGAGCCGCCGCCGGTGCCCTGTTGCGCCTTGGGCGGTGACGGCGATCGTCTTGGCAGCCGCCCGAGCATCGCTGGTGATGGCAGTGCCGGCCTGCCGGTGCACCGAGCCGCCTCCGGCGGCAACATCGGCGAGCGCGATACCCGCGGAGGAGATCCCTGCGCCACCCGGGGTCATGGCGGAGATCTTCATTCCGCACCCGGAAGTTGCTTGGGGACGGATGCAGCCCGTGATCGAGCGCGCGTTGGGCTTCGGGTTGCCGAACTTCGCCGCGGTGGCCGTGGAGCTGTTCGGAATCCCTGCCGCGTACGCCCCTGGAGTCACGCTGGAGCGTCCCGTCACTGGCGTGGTCGTCGATGCCACGCCACCACGGTTCGTGATGGCGTGGCCGCTACGAAGTGGCCGGGAGCTCGTTGCCGCGCTCACGACCGGTCGTGAGCCTACCCACCGAGCTTCAGAGGCCTCGGATCGCACCGTCACCGTGCTCGAGCCCGTGACCGGCACGCGGGCGAATCGCCCGGTGATCGGCGTCAACGGCAACCACTTGCTCGTCGGTGGACGAGCGGAGGATCTCGCGCGCTTCGGTCCGTATGTGGCTCGCGCGCTGGGGCGGCGGGTGATGCCCACCGGACCGATCGAGATCGTCGTGCCCCGAGCGGTGCTCCGCGATATCGTTTCCGACCGGATTGGCGAGCGTTGGGCGAGGGAGCGCGAGCGACTCGAGAGCCTCGATCGCCAGAGTCGAGCCCAGCGTGGTGGTCGCTCGCCGGACTTCGGTGAGCCCACCGCGACGGTTGCGGCCATGGGGGAAGCGGTCGGCTACTTGCAGAACCTGGTTCGCAGCTCCGAGGAGGTTCGGTTCACCGTGGACGTGGGACCCGATCGGGTGGTGATCTACGGTGATGTGGTGCCACTGGCGCAAGGCGCGGCGAGGGAGCTCATGGTGTCCTTGCCTGCCGGCGACGCACGAGCGTTGCTATCGTTGCCGACGGGAGTCGAGGCGGCGGTCGTCTGGCGCTCTTCACCCGCTGCTCGTGAGCGCCACGCTGCTAGCGCGGTTCAGGGACTCGAGAGGCTCTTCGCGGAACGACTCGCGTCCGGAGATCGCGCGCTGCTGGCAGGGGCGGTGCGTGGCGTGGCCAAGGCGATTGGGGATCGGACCGCCGTGGGAGTGCTCTCGGATGGTACGAGCGCAGCGCTGGTCATCCAGGTGGACGCCCCGGAACCGCCCGCCTTCGAGGCGGCGCTGCGGGCGGTACTCCGCTCCACCGAGGTCTCGGCCGTGGCCGAGCCGCTCACGACATTCCTGGGTGCGCCCGCGGTCGAGGTGAGCCAGGAGCTCCTTCCCGGTTCCACGGTCTCGGCGTCCCGGGCGCGCTTCGTCTTCGTGCCACGCCGTGTCCCAGGCACGCCGGCGGCTCGCCGTACTTACGAGATGTGGTGGCACGGTGCGGCCGGGCGCGGGCACGTCGCTGTGGGTGCCGCCCCTGGAATGGCGCTCGGCCGATCGGTGTCCGCAGACGGAATGCCGGAGGCGTCGCTTGCCGCGGACTCGCGGGTGGCGGCGGCCGTCGAGCGGGCCGGCACCCAGTTGACTGTCGCCGTGCTGGTCGAGCCACGATGGGTGGGGCTCGAGGCAGGGGGGGATCCTCCTCGCGCCGCCCCGCTGCTGCTGACCCTGGGTCGGAACGAAGGGCGCCTCCGCCTTCGGGGGGAGGTGGACGCTGCGATCGTCGCTGGCATCGTTCGGCGCAGGATGCGAAAGGAAGTCGTTCCATGAGTCGGTCGCCTCCCTCCGGGCACGGGACGGCCGGGGAGCTCTTGCGTTCGCCGGCGAAAGGGTCGAAGTTGCTCCGAGACCCGATGTCCGAGCCGACCCGGGATCCCCTGCCAGAGCTCGCGCTCGCGCTCCTCCTGGCCACGGTCGCGGTGACCTGCGCGACGACCGGTGAGGTAGTGCCCCTCGGACGGGACAGCGCTGCGCCCGCTAGTCGGGTCTCGTCGCCGTCCGTGGTCGGCGATCCCTCCGCCCTCCTCGACGGAGCACCGATGGCCGGTCCCGTCGCCACGGACGATGGGGCGGACGATATGGCAGGGACGGTTGCTGCGCCTCCATGGCGCGCGACGCTCGATGCGCTGGCGAACGGCGCCCGCGACGAGTCCGTGCACCTCGTCTGGCTTGGGGACTCGCACACAGCTGCGGACTTCTGGACCCACACCGTGCGAGAGGAGGTGCAGACGCGGTACGGCAACGGGGGTCCGGGGTTCCTTCGTCTGGGGATAAGTCCCTACCGACACGGACGCGCCAAGGTGGTGACCTCCGGAAGATGGCGGCGGACCCCCACGGCGCCGGCACGCGCGGCAGTCACGGACGACGGCGTGTTCGGGATTGGCGGCATGCGAGCCGAACCCGTCAGTGCGGACGCCCGCGTGACCGTCGAGCTTCACACGACCGCCGTAGGGGGTGAGCCTCGATGGGATATCGCGTTTCGGTTCCGGACCGCAGCCGCGTCCTTCGCCGTTACGGTTGACGATGAAGCTCCGATCGTCGTGGACGGACGCGATGGCCACGGGCCAGAGATCCGACACCTGGAGTTGGCGGGCAAGCACGGGGGTGAGCTAAGCCTTGGTCGTTTCACGGGACGAGTCGAGCTCTTCGGGCTCACCGTCGAGAGCTCTACGCCCGGGGTGGTGCTTGACACGATCGGGATCGATGGGGCGCGGATCGCCACGCTCTTGGCCTGGGATGAGGGCAGCTTCCGCGCCGAGCTTGCCCGGCGCCGGCCCGATTTCGTCGTGCTCGCGTTCGGCACGAACGAAGCGTTCGCGGAGGAGGACGTGGAACGCTATCCGGGTCAGTACGCCCAGGTGATCGCGCGGATTCGGGCCGTGGTTCCCGACGTCGGTTGCGTCATCATCGGGCCCACGGACGTGCCTGGTCGGGACGGTCCTGATGGTCGCGTCACGGCCATCGACCGAGTGCAGGCGCGGGCGGCCGAGAGCGAGGGCTGCGCCTTCGTCAGCCTCCACTCGCTGATGGGTGGGGATGGGTCGTTCGCCCGCTGGGCAAGGAGTTCGCCGCCGCTCGCCGCTGAAGATGGGGTACACCTCCTGAACGCCGGGTACGAGCGCCTCGGGAGTGCGCTCGTGGAGCGGTTGGTGGGTGCCGAGTGAGTGGGCGTGCTGGGGACCGTTGCGGGTTCGTCAGCCAGACTCGGTGGCGGCGAAGTCCCGATATGCTTGCATGAGCCCCTGGAAGATCCAGCCGGCGAGCACCTCCGAGCCGCTCCCCGTGGGGTGGGTGAGATCTGCTTGCCCCAGGCCTCGCGCCACCCAGGCCGCCATCGAACCCGCGCCGCCCATGGCGGCATACGTGTCGAAGAAGGCGCAGCCGACCTCGCTAGCCGCGCGGCGCTGTTGCTCGACGATCGCTGGTATCACCGGCATCGTCTGCAGCGATGCGCCCCGCTTCTCGGCGCGATCCATGGCGCCGATGACGAGACATCCCGCATCAGGCAGGGCACGCTGGCCTTGCTCGAGGACGAGCCTCATGGTGCGGTGGTAGTCCACCATTGGGTACGCGAACCCGTCTCCGCTCTCGTTCGCGCCGAACTGGTAGATGAGGAGGTTGGCCCGGCGCCATCTCAGCTGCTCGGTCCAGTGCGCATCGTCCTGCTTGTCCAAGAACCGGATGCGGGCGCCCTGGATCCCAACCGCGTCGAGGACGACCCCGGGTTCGTCTCGCTCCATCACGACTCCGAATGCGCGCGACATCCCCGCCAACGTTACGACCTCGAGCTCGTGCGGCCCATCCGGGACACGAAGCTCGCGATAGGCAACGGCGGTTCGATCGGCGGCGGTGTCGATTTCTTCCGCTGGCTGCCCGTCCATCGAGAGCCCGAGCCGGCCGCCCCCGGGTTGGGCGAGGTAGACGACCTCGAAGCGAGACACTCTCCGTCCGTAGGTTCCCGATCGGGCCGTTCCGAAGCGCGCGCGCGATCCCGGTGGGGCACGGAAGGAGACTCCACCGAGCCCGTACAGCCCGTCCTCCACATAGGGTCCAACGATACGACTGACCAGCCATCCGCTGGACGCGAACCGATAGACGTCATTGTGGAAGTACGCGGGCCAAGGGTTCGCGAGGAGCATGAACCCGTGCCCGCCATCCCCGAACTGCTTCTGCAATTTCCGGCGAAGCGTGCCCGACACGAAGTCGCTGGTGATGAGCGAGTCGCCGAAGTGCACGATGCGCGTCGTTGCCCCCGGCTCGTGGCGAATCGTCCTCGAGAGCGCAGTGAAGAAGCCACGGAGCCCGCGATGCTCGGGATCGGAGATCATGACTGGCGGCGTCTCCGCGTCGATGGCGGCCTCGGGATGCCCCGTCTTGGCGATCGGTCCGCGCCGGCCGCGGGGAAGGGCCACGTCCTCGGGTTGGGCGAGCTCTGGACGAGCTTCCGTGGGAGCGTCGATCCGCGCTTCCCCCACGGACTCGACGGGGGCCGCCATCGGCGTCGTGTCCGTCTCCAGCGATGCCGCGCTCACTCGCCAGGGCTCGAGGGCCGGGAACCGGTCCACCAGGGCGACCAGGGCGGCGACCAACCCGACGGCCAGCGCGGGCCGTGAGAAGAGCACGAGGGTCGGGCGCGTCACGGTCTCTCCGTGCACGACGACCGGTTCGACGGACTCATCCGTCTTCCGTTCTGCCTTCGCGTCGGCGTTCCCCGCGAGGTTCTTGGAGCCGCGTTGCGTCAAGGTGCGGAGTGTATTCGGGGTGTGGACCTTCTCGCGGCTCACATGCAGCTCGTGTCGTTGTGCTGGCGACAAAGAGCCCGAAGCACTCGAAGGTCCTTCTCCGTGGCGGTCTTGGCGAGCTTCTTCGCCTTCAGCGCAGCGATCGTGCGAAGTTGTGAGGCACGGTCGCCGGCGGTGGCTCCCGAGCTTTCGCCGCTTCGGGATGTGGTGGTCGGGACCGCGTCGAACACGGTTCTTTGAGGGGGGCCAACCGGAGATGGCGAGGTCCCGGGGAGGGAGGCGGTGCGGCGCGGCATGGGGAACGGTGCGGCCAACGGGGTTGGAGTGGGGACGCCGGAGGCGGACGGTTCCGCGGCGACGCTGCTGGTCGCCGGGGGGAGCTCGTTCACGTCCACGCTGCCGGAGTCGAGCGCGCTGAGCTCGGCCAGGGCGCGGTTTCGGCGGCCGGCGTCGACGGTCTCCGTGTCCTTGATTCGCAGGAGGATCGCGCGCTTTCGTTCGCGATCCTCCTCGTCATGGGCCTGCTGGAAGAGCGCATCTGCCCAGGTTGCCTCGATGGCGCGGAACGATTCGGACTTGCGCGCGTTGCTCGTGGTGGGGATCTGGGTCGTGATCCGCTCGTGGGCGACCTCGACCTTGCCCTCCTCCGCGAGCGAGGTGGCTTCGCTCAGGATAGCGACGGCGCTATCGGATTCCACGCTGGTGGCTGCCTGGGGGACTGGGCGCCGCCGGTTGGTCGCGACGATGACGATCGCGAGGAGCAAACCGAACACCAGCAGTCCCGCCATCGCCGCGATGCGCACGGGTGACAGGAGGGGACGACGTTGTGGGTCCGCGACCAGCCCCTCGGAGGTTCCAGCCGCTTCGACGGGGATGCTGGAGGCCGCGATCTGCTGGCTCTCGTCGGCCCCCGGACGGTAGTACATGCCGGCGGGAATGAACTTGAGGACGATGTCGCCGAACTCGATGGTGTCACGGGCGTCCAGCAGCACCCGCCGGACCTCGACGCCATTGATACGGATCCCGTTGGCGCTGTCGCGGTCCAGAAGCTCGTATCGCCCGTCACCGATCGCGATGAGCTCGGCGTGTACCCGGCTGACGGAGCCGTGGTTGATCGAGAGGTTACACTCCTCGCCGCGGCCGATGAGGATGTTCTTGCCGATGATCGGGTATTCGGTCCCGGGCGTGGGTCCGACCAGCATCACGAGGCGATCGGCGAGTCCGGAGCCCGAGGGTCGATTGAGCTGCGGCACGGTGTTGGCGTGCGAGCCGATGGCGTCGAGCTGCGCGGCAGCCTCGTCGATCACCTCGAGCCGATAGTCCCCGAGCTGGATGAGGTCGCCGTGGACCAGAGGTCGAGGATCCGCAACGCGCGCCCCATTGACGTAGCAGCCGTTGTAGCTCGCCCGATCCTCGAGCTCCCAAGCATCCTCGTGGCGCCGAATGACGGCGTGGTGTCGGGAGATGTTTCGTTCGGTCAGGCGGATGGTGTTGTCCTGCGCGCGACCAACGGTGTAGTTGTCACGGACGAGACTTACCACCGTCTTGTGGCCCTGGTCGTCCTCGATCGAAAGCTTCCACATTGGGTGACGCCGCGATCCTGCCTTGGAGGCGTCGGGGTGCCAACGCAACCAGAGGTGTTGCCCGACAGTCGCACGATTTCTTTCCCGATTCCAGACGGGGCGTCTGGATGGAGGGCCGATTGGCAGCGGAGCCGGTACCGCTTCAAAAAATCACCGTACCCGTCCGAGGAGCCCTGACCTAGAACGACCTCCCGAGGCGTCGCAGGGCCGCTCCTCACGCTCCCGCAACACGACCGACTGACCTTGGTGTTCGGCTCCGGCTGGGTCCGGCTCAGGGGTCTGCGCCGAGGGGCACGCACCCGGTTGCGTGAACGTAGAGCGCGTCATGGACCAAAGGTCTTGCCTTGCGGATCCCCAGGTTCCCGCGGCTCGGGCACACACGGTTGGTGAGCAGGACCGTCACTATCCTCGCATCCGGGTCGCACCAGAAGCTGGTCCCCGTGAACCCGAGGTGACCGAAGGTGCGAGGACTGGCGCAGGTTCCGGCGGATGAGGCACCTGGCGAGCGACCGTCGAACCCCATGAGAAGGCTGCTGCCGGGTCGCGGCTCCACCAGGTGCGCCGCCGAGGACGCTTCCAGCCAGGCCGAGCGACCGTTGAGGGCATCGATGAGCGCCGCCCCAAACTCCGCCACCGCGGTCGCGGTTCCGAAAAGGCCGGCGTGGCCGGCCAGGCCGTGGCCAGCCAAAGCCCAAGCATTCTCATCGTGGACCGCACCACGGATCGTGCCCCCGCGCCACGGGACATGCTCGGTCGGCGCGATGTGCCCGAGGCAGCCTCCTCGGGCGCGCATCCAGTCACGAGCGGATCCTATGGCGAGGCCGAGCGGTGTCGACACCTCGGTGGCGACCACCCGATCGAGATCGTCTCCTGTCACGCGTTCGAGCGCCGCTCCTATCAAGAGGTAGCCGAGGTCACTGTAGGTGGGGGGAAACCCCGCCGCCGGCACGACACCATCGCACTCGGGTCGCCGGGCGGCAGCGGCGGACCGGAGCGCCTCACCAGGGTGGATGCTCCGTCCCGCCACGAGGGAGTGGAACAGCTCGATGTGCGCCATGAGTCCGGCTCGATGCGAGAGCAGGAGCTCGACTGCCACGCGGCCCGTTTCCTGCGCGCCGAGCTCCGGCAGGTACTCCTCGATCGGTGCGGCGAGATCCAACTTGCCCCGACGGGCGAGCCGGGTGGCGGCGGTGGCGACGAATGGCTTGGTGATCGATGCCAGGTCGAAGGGCGTGTCTGGCTGGGTTGGGGTTGTCCTCGCCCCGTCGAGGTGACCGGCGGAACCGACCGCCACTTGCCAGGATGAGGCCGAGCGCGCGGCGACGGCCAACGTGACGGCCGGGGCGACTCCCGTGCGCACCACAATCGAGTCGGCGATCCCGTCGAGGACCGTGGAACGAGGAGGCGAAGGAGAGGGGGAGGGGGGAAACCACGTCATGTTGGGTTGCGGGGTCGTTTTTGACCCGCAGGCGGCTGGGCGGCTATGCTGGCATGCTAGAGCACCGATCAGGTTGCCGACAGCAGCGGCAGCGCTGAAAACGCGTCCGTTCAGGGCGAGGATGCGTTTTCAGCGACGCCGTTGGCGAGGTCTGCTGCCGGGTCGATGCTCTAGGTTGTTGATTTGACGCAGCAATCCACCTGATTGCTGCTCTAGGCGCCGCAGGCGAGGCATACCGATGGCCGAATTTGCGTGGGAGGCGAGGGCTCGGAACGGCGAGATACGCCGGGGCAGGATGGAGGCGGAGGACGAGAACGCCGTCAACACCCGTCTGCGAGCCCAGAACCTCAACCCAGTGAGGGTTCGGCGACGACTGAGGCTCGACGCGCTCCAAATCGGCGGCGGGGTCACGACCAAGGATCTGGTGACCTTCACTCGCCTCTTCTCGACCATGATCGACGCGGGCTTGCCGCTCGTTCAGTGCCTCGACATCCTAGCGAACCAGCAGACCAACAAGATCTTCGCCGGGGTGCTCAAGGACACCAAGAACTACGTCGAGCAGGGCTCGAGCTTCAGCGACTCGCTCAGGCGGCACCCCAAGGTGTTCGACGAGCTCTTCGTCAACCTCGTACAGGCAGGCGAGGTGGGTGGCATCCTCGACACGATCATGACGCGCCTCTCGGTCTTCCTCGAGAAGCGGCAGAAGCTGATCCAGCAGGTGCGGGGCGCGATGGTCTACCCGTCCATCGTCATCGTCATCGCCGCCGGGGTGATGACCGTGCTCCTCACCTTCGTCATTCCAGCCTTCGAGAACATGTTCAAGGAGTTCGGCGGCGGTCGGGATGCGCTCCCCTGGATCACCCGAATGGTCATCGATATCTCCACGGGGTTCGTGACGCGGCTCCCGATCATCGTCCCGACGGTGATCGCCATCTTCATCGCGGTGACCTACGCTTACCGCAATCCGAACGGTAGGCGTTTCTTTCACCGCATGCAGCTCGCGCTCCCGATCATGGGACCGACGTTCCGGAAGATCGCGGTGGCGCGTTTCACCCGCACGCTCGGGACGCTCCTGCAGTCGGGCGTGCCCATCCTGGACGCCCTCGACATCTGCGCGCGGACGGCGGGCAACGTGATCATCGAGACCGCCATCCACACCGTACGCCAGAAGATCAGCGAAGGGAAGAACATGGCCGAGCCGCTGGCCGAGTCGAAGGTCTTCCCCGACATGGTGGTGCAGATGATCGCGGTCGGCGAGCAGACCGGCGCGCTCGATCAGATGCTGGGCAAGATCGCCGACTTCTACGAGGAGGAAACCGACGTTGCGGTCGCCGCGTTGACGAGCTCGCTAGAGCCGATCCTCATGGCGGGGGTCGGGGCCATGGTCGGCGTCGTGCTCGTCTCCATGTACCTTCCCATCTTCTCGCTTGCCGGCAACATCAAGGCCGAGTAGGCGCGGGACATCGCCGTGGTTCGGCTGGGCATCTCCGAATCCTCCACCGAGGTTCCGCTTGCCCGGCGTCTCGCCGTGCTCACGGGCGCCCGCCTGGTCTTCCTGACGATTCTCTTCGGAGCGCTGGTCATGCTCTACGGCCGGCGCCTCGACATGGGGGGGGTCACGCCGCGGGTGGCGACGTTGACGCTCGCCTGCGCGTATGCGCTGACCGCGGCGTACGCAGCCGTGCTGCGCGGCGGTCGGGGCTTGCGCGTGCTCGCGGACACGCAGATTGTCCTCGATCAAGTCGTCTTCACCGTCGTGGTCTACCTCTCGGGCGGCGCGAACAGCGGGGCGACCTCGTTTTATGGATTGACGTGCGTAGCCGGGGCAGCCCTCACCGGCCTTCGAGGGGCTGCGATCGCCACCACGGTCGCCATCCTGGTCTTCCTGCCGACCGCGGTTTCGCTGGGGCTCGGCTGGGTGTCGCCTCCCCCGGACCAGCCGGCCAGTGCCTACCTCCTCGCGCCTACCGCGCTCGCGTACCGCGTTTCGCTGAACTCACTGGTCCTCGTTGTCGTGATGCTCCTCTCGGGGTACCTCGCGGAGCGGCTGCGTTTGACGGGCGGCAAGCTCGCCGCCGCCGAGGAGCGGGCGGAACAGGCCGAACGGCTGGCGTTGATCGGCCGCCTGGCGTCAGGGTTGGCGCACGAGATTCGGAACCCGCTCGGAGCGATCGCGGGCTCGATCCAGCTGCTTCGCGGGAGCCCCGAGCTCACCCCGGAGGATCGCGAGCTCTGTGATCTGGTCAACCGTGAGGCAGCCCGTCTGGACGAGCTCGTCCGCGACATGCTCGACCTCGCGCGCCCGCGTCCTCCGGAGCGTCAGGTAGTCGACCTCGTGACGTTGGTCCGTGAGGTGGTCACGTTGGCGGGGCGTTCCGGTCGTGCCATGTCGGACGTCGCGGTCAGATACGCCGGGTGTGAACGGGCGACGGTGTTGGCCGACCCCTCGCAGCTTCGCCAGCTGGTCTGGAACCTCGTGCGCAACGCGGTACAGGCGAGTCGTCCGGGGGACACGGTCACGGTTCGCGTCGAGTGTGGTGTCAACGCCGTAACGTTGGCTGTCGAGGACGAGGGAGAGGGGATCGATCCCTCGGCGGCCGATCGGATCTTCGATGCCTTTTTCACTACCCGCTCTCACGGGACCGGGGTGGGCCTTGCTGTGGTGAAGAGGATCGCGGATGAACACGGATTCAGCGTCGACGCCGAGAGCAGAAGCGGAAAAGGGGCCGTGTTCCGGCTGCGCGCCCCGGTCGAAGTCGAGCCACCCGCTTCGGACCGACCCACCAAGGCCTGAGTGTGAACGCCAGGCACAGCTGCCAGGTATCCGAAGGTCCGCCTGTTGACGGGAGAGACCCCGGGTTGCCGTACTGCTGGCTTGGTCCCCATCCGTGACCTGGCTTGCTTCGGTGGGTTTGGGCGGTTTTCCTGCACCACGGTGAAGATCTGGCATCACTCTTGCGTAGAACTCTCTGCCGGCCAAACTGAGGCGGAACGTGGTATTCCTCGGGCCGCCGGGCCGGCGCCAGGAAGATCGACCATGCACACCCACCATCGCACCGCCTTCCACTGCTTCTTCGTCCTTGTCGTCGTCCTGCTCACCTCCGGGGGAGCGGCTGCCTCACCGCCAGAGGCCGAGAAGTTCGTCAAGGACCGGCAGGCGGTGCTCGCCGACCTGGTGCGCAAGGGAGCCAAGGCGGATCTGGATCGGGTATTCGGCGACACACTCGACTACGACACCATCGCGCGCGACTCGCTCGGCGATGCTTGGGCTGCGCTCACGGAGCGGCAGCAGGAGCAGTTCCGTTGCGTGCTCCGTGGCCTCGTGCAACGGGCCTATCAACGCGACCTCCGACGCACCCTCGAGTACAGCATCCTTTTTGAGGGGTCCGAGGCTGTCGAGAAGGGTTTTTTGGTCAAGACGGTGGCGAAGAGCAAGACGAACCCGCGGGAGGAACCGGTGAGCATCGCCTACGTGGTACACCGATCCGGGAAGGACTGGCGGGTTCGCGATATCGTCACCGAGGGGTCCAGCATGGTGAACAGCTATGAGACCCAGTTTCGTAGGGTCCTCAAGCGGAAGGGCTTCGATGAGATGATCCGCCAGATGAAGGATCGGCTCGGTTCCGCAGCGGCGGCCTGCACCTGACGGGCAAGGCTTCGCGGGTGGGGGGCCGTTGGGCTGAAGCCCTCGGGGAGGCACCGGCGGGTCGGCGCCAGCCGGGCACATTTGGCTCTACCATTGGTCCTGCGCAGGGAGTTGCCCCAGCGAGCGCGGGTCCGGCTACGATCGAATTCGCGTGTCTCCGACGAATGCCGAGCCGACCGCTTCGATCCGCCCCGCAGGTGGGAGGGGGGGCGTGGCGGCCCGAGCCCCGCTGCGGTTGTCGGTGACCCGTGGCGTGCTTGGCCTGGAGCTCTACGATCGAGTCGAGCTTGGTCCGCTTTCGGTCCAGGAGCTCGCGCTGACCCTGCCGAACCTCACCTTCCCGGTCGATCTCAGCGGGGGTGTGGCGGCCTTCCGGAATCGCCGGGGGAAACTCGCCCGGCTTGAGGTCTCACTGGAGCTCGAGCGCCTTTCGCGATGGGTCGGCCCCCGAGTGCGGGCGGTCACCCAAGGTGCTGCCGAGGTGCGCGTCTGGGGCATCGAGGCGGGCGTTGGCGTCGGGCTTTCGGGTCCCTCCTCGGCGTTGGTCTTCGACCTGCTTTGGGCGCCCGTGGACACCACCGTGCGCTTCGTGGTGGCGAACGCTCGCGGAGCGGGGTTCTCTGGTCCCGTACTGGCACAGGTGCTGCGTGCCATCGACTCGTGCGTTGGCGGGTGGGTCACCCGCCGGGGGCGAGTGGTGACGATCGAGCACGCCGCTCGCGCCATCCTGCGCGAGGTGCTCCCCCTCGCCGGGGCGCGGGTTCCCGAAGCGAAGGGGGCTCGCCCTTGCGGGCTCGACGTGGTGGGAAGCCGCCTCGAGATCGCCTTCGATGAGGCCGCCTTGCCGCCCGCCCTCAGCGATGCGGCCTGTCGGGCGCTCGAATTGGCCGGTCTGGTGACCCTGGCGGACGACGCGCTCGTCGAGGGTCGTCCCGATGCCGCGCGGGCTGCCTACATGGAGGCCTTGGAGCGGGCACCACGTCACCCGGAAATCTCGCGAATCGTCGCCGAGATCGATCTCGCGCACGTGGGTCGCAGCGAGAGCGCGCTTGGCCTCTTGGTGGACGCGGAGGCGGCACTGCACGCGGGTTGGGTCGCCGCCGAGCTCCTGGCCGCGGTGGGTGATCGCGAGGGTGCCCGGGCGGCGCTGGCGGAGGCCATTGCCCGCGAGTCGTACGGTCCAGTCGCCGCTCGGTTCGGGATGCGACTGGCCGAACTCGCTGACGACGCGCGCGCTCGCATGACAGCGCTCGATGAGGCAGTCGCCCGTGCACCCGCTGTGGCTGCTGTGCGCTGGGCGCGCATCGAAGCTCGGCTCCACGCCGCCGACGTCCTTGGCGCCATCAGTGACGGAGAGCATCTGGAGGCGGCGGCGCGGGGGGCACGCGTTCGGCACGCGGCCTGTCGTCGCCTGGCAGCTGCGCTGATGGATGCCGGGTACGTGCGGCAAGCGGGGCAGTGGTTTGAGCGAGCGTTGCGCTACGTGGGGGACGACCCGTTCGCGACCGCTGGCCTCGGGCGCTCGATGGTGGCGGCGGGCCGCGCGGCTCGAGCCGTGGCGCTGCTGGAGCGGGCCATCGAGCTCGGCGCAGCGACCGGTGAGAGCGATCCCGACGCTGCGCTCGACCTCGCGTTGCTGCTGGCCAACGAGTATCGGGACCTCCCAGCGGCGATCGCCCGCACTCGCACGGTGACGGCCGCAAGCTCGCGGGTGGTCGAGGCGCGAGCGCTCGAGGCACGCTGGCGGGCTGCTCTCGGTGACATTGCGGGCGCTTCGCTTGCCCACTCGCGGACACGAGAAGCGATCGAGCTTAGCATCCAGTGCGATCCGACCTGGGCGAATTGGCTGCTCGAAGCCGCCCGCTTCGAGCGGGACGTGCAACGCGATCTCTTCGCGGCGGAGCGGCATCTCTCGATTGCGCTGCGGATCGCGCCTCATGACGAGGCGGTCGGGAGGACGTTTCGTGAGGTGGCGGCCATCACCGCTCGACTGCGGTGCCGCCGCGAGGGCGCACCCGGTCCCGACGCGGCTGGCGTCGACCCCGGGCCGATGCACCCGGTCTTCGCGGCGGGAGCGCTGCTGACGGAGGCCACCTCCACCACGGATGGAGCGAACCAGCGGGCAGCAGCCGCGTCCCTCTCCGACGGCATCGATGCGCTCGAGGAGGATGCCGCTGGGGGAAGCCTGGCCGACGAAGAGGAAATCGTGAGGCTCGAAGGGGCACTGCGGGCGAACCCGGAGGACGTGGAGGCGGCGGTTCGACTGGGGGAGCTCCTCGAGCGCTTGGGGCGGGACCTGGAGCTGTTTGCGCTGGTCTCGGCCCGCCTCGAGGAGGCCAGCCGAGCGGAGCGCGAAGCGCTGCTGCCCTTGGCTCGCAGCGTCCTGTCGCGTCTGGAGACGCAGGCTCGCGACGCCGGACGAGCGGGAGAAGTCGATTTGTTCGTCGCGTTTCGACGCCGCCTCGACGAGGGGTGACGGGTCGAACGCGTTCGCGGAGCTATCGGAGCCGCGCGCCGGCGCCCGCGTCTGGACCTAGAGCAGCAATCAGGTTGGTTGCTGCTTCGAATCAACAACCGAAGCCGGCGGAGCCGGAACCAAACAGGCCAGGCCGTCAGCGGTCAGGTAGAACGTGGAGACCCTGATCGCTGACGCCTGATTGCTGATGGCCACGAGAACAGTGAGAAGGCCTCTGCCAGATCCGGTCAAGATCACACCGCCAAGCGATCACTGGCGCGGGGGCGAGAACGTGCCCACCCCGAAACCCCCTACCGCCCACAAGCGGCCCGCTGAGTCATCCCAGGCGAGCGCAGCGACATCGGCACTCGCGTCGTCGGGGTCGGTGGGTTCGATGCGCGCGACTCGCGTGGCTTCCTCTCGGTCGAGGTCCAAGAGAACGAGATCGGTGGTGTCGTGGGTCTCCGAGTAGAGCGCGAACCACGCTGCGGGGCGTCCCCCTAACCGCCCCACGGCGAGCGTGGTGGCGGTGGCCAATCCAGGAATTTGGCGGTAGGTCGCGCCGCCGTCCGTCGACATCGCGACGCCATACCCCACCCGTGCCAGCAGTACACAGCTGTCGACCCCGGCGACCAGGGGGGCGTCCCCGTCGGCGACGCCCGCCGCCGTGGGGGGAAGCGGTCGCCGTACCCAGGTCGCTCCGTCGTGAGAGCCGCGAGCGAGGCTGAGACCCGCGGCGGAACGCACGAGCGCCAGTGGTGCGTCGATTCCAGTACCCAGCGCGATGACCGGTCCGCCGAGGTCGATCACGGCAAAACGGCGACCCCCGTCTTCGCTCCTCAGCAGCGTGCCGGAGCTCGTCCGCGCGAGCACCGAGCTTGTCACGCCGCTCGTCAAGGTGTGAAGCTCCAATCTCGCCGCCCAGTCGCGGGGTTCAAGCACATGCCGCACTTCGCAGGGGGTGACCAAGCCATCGCGAGCGATGCGGAGCAGCTCGCCACCCGTCGTCACCGCCAGGGCCAGGGTGGGTACCGGACCAACGAGCGCGACCGAGACGAGGTGGACGTGACTGGCCACACGCACCGCCGTGCCGTGCGGCGCCTCCAACCAGCTCAGGCCGTGACCACCGGTGGCGACGATGTCGGTGCCCACCGCAATGGACGGACAGCGGGCGCTGTGGGTCGCCATCGGTTCCCATCGCCATGGGTTCTCGCTGGGAGGGGGAGGAGGCTCATCCCCCACGAGCCCGAGCAGCGGCGGGTCCGCAGGGTCGTTCCACCCCTCGTCATCGGCACCGAGGTTGGGCAAGGGCTCGGCCGCGAGGTCATCGTACCCCGCATCCGCCTCGTCCTCTTCACCGCCCAACAATTCGGGACCGATGGTGATTCCGGAGGTTGGGTCGAGCGCGATGGGTCCCGCGTCGTCGTCGTCGGTTCCATCCTCATCGGTCTTCGCGAGCAGCGAAACCAGATCCAATGGGAGGTCTTCACCGTCCGGCTGGGCGTCCTCTGGCAAGAGGTCGACCACGGACCCAATATCGAGATCGGTTGCCGCGGCCTCGGGCTCGGTCTCGGGCGGAAGCTTGGGGAACACCAGGTCGACGTCGATACCGTTGTGGTCGGAATCGCCGCTCTCTGGATCGGTCGGCATGGCATGGCGCCGTGCTGATCGGATCTCCCGCGCCAAGGATTGGAGGTCGGTCAGGTTCGAAGGGGAGGGATACGGCATGGGCATCCAAACGGCGGGCCAATCACGAGGGGTTGCGTGACCCCACTCGCACGAGCGATACCTCGGACATGCTGGTGATGCCACTTCTCGGATCGGGCCTCGTAGCGCGAAACGTGAGAGTGCCGGCCCGGGAGGTGGTCTTCGTCAAGGGAATCCTCGACGCGAGCAACGGTATCGGGGTGGTGTTCGCGGTCCGCGGCGGTGACCTCGTGATCGCCACTACCGAGTCTCTCGTGGACGAGCTCGATCGGCTGCTTGCGGATCTGGTCGTCGAGGAAGGTATCGAGCTGATGTCCGCGGGCCCAGCGGTCGGTCCCGTCGCCGACGCTGACCATTGCGACGGCCCCTGCGATCCTTTAGCTTGAAGCGAGATGGGAGAATCCGGAGAGCCTCATCCGTTGGTCACGACGCTCATCGGGGAGGAGCGCCGTCAAACGCCGCCGGGTATCAATGCGGGGGTGGATCTGCGCGTCGTGGATGCGTGGTGTGCGTGGCTCGATGCACTTGCCACCGACGCCGAGGCGGCACTCTCCGCCTCGATGGCCTACAAGGACCTCGACCCACCGGCACGCGAGACCTGGCTCAGGGCACTCGAACAGGACGCGGAGCGGGTCGGCGTTCCGCGCGTTGCGATGTACGCTCCTCTGCTCGCCGTGGAGACGGACCCAGGCCGGCGCCAGCGGATCTTCGTCGCCATGGGCAAGCTGGATTCGAGCGCAGCTCCCCGCTCTCCGGCGATCGGTTTGCGTGGGATTGCCCCGGGGGGACTGGTCATCGCGGCGGTGGTTTCTCCGCTCTATCTCGATTTCGTCCAGGTCCTTGCCTGCGGCTTCTTCCCGCACTCGGGCTTCGAGTGGGTGCGCCACGATCCCATCGTCGAACGGGAGTGTGCGCTTCGCGACAGGTCCGTGGTGGAGGGAGTGGTGCTCGAGGTGCGGCCGTTGTCCGGGATCATCGATGAGCTTGCCAGCTCCATTCTCGCCCACCGTCGCGCAGGCAAGCAGCTGCCGGATGCGCTGCGAGCATTCGCTCACATCTTCAGTCCGGGCCTGCCCGACTCCTCACCCGCATCGCCCTGACGCATAGCCCGTGACCACGTGGAACGCTGGCCCCCGGGCAAGAAGGGAAGGTGCTCGTTCCCCAGACGGCACGAACCCTCGAATTCGAATGTTGGGGCTCGTCCCGGCGATGATGGCGGTGTTGCTCGTCGTCGCCTGCGGCCCCCCGCGGGTGCGTGCCTCTCCGCGCGCCGAGCCGGCTCCGCCTCCCCAGTCGGGTGCAGCGTTCGAGTTTCGCGACGTGAACGGGCACCTCGTGTCCTCCGCGTCTACCCGGGGGCGGGTTCTGTGCGTCCTCTTCGTTACAACCTACGACCTCGCCTCGCAGGTCCAGGCGCGCCGCCTCGATCAGGTCGTGGCGGCGTACGCTGCTCGAGCGTCCGGAATGCTCGTCGTATTGGAGATGCCGAGCTATGCGCCGTTCGCCGCGACCTTTGGCGACTCGCTCGGCATCGCTCTGCCTATCGTCATGGCCGACCCGGAGACGCTCGCGGGTCGGGGGCCGTTCGGAAAGATCGAGCGCGTGCCGACGTTGGTGGTGTTCGATGGTGGCGGGCGCGAGAAGGGCCGAAGGTCGGGGCTCCTGACCCGACAGGAGATCGCGACGGAGCTTCTCCGGGCCATCGGGGAGGAGGGTCCCTGAGGCCGCTACCATGTCCGCTGCCGCGGCGATGGCTGAGCAGCAATCAGCTTGATTCCTGCGTCAAATCAACAACCTAGAGCACCGAACCGGCGGAAGACCTCACCAGAGGCAGCGCTGGAAACGCGTCTTCGCCTCGTACGGACGCGTTTTCAGCGCTGCCGTTGCTGTTGGCCACCTGATCGGTGCTCAAGGGAGTGTCCTCGAACCGAGCCCGAGCCCGCCGGCACGACCCGTTGCCAGGAGCCCGAGCCCGGGCTCGAACCGGCCCTATGAAGGCACTTCCTCGTCGCCGTGTTGGGCAAACAGCCGGCTCATCCTGGCAGAGTCGTCGACCCTCATTCTCATGAGGGTCCGTTGGAGGGGCTGGCGCATCCCCTCTCCCCACTGCTTGGGGTCCACCACCCAACACTGCGGCCCTACGCGGCAGTGGAGCTGCGGGTGCGCATGGGGAAGAGCCCAGCTTCGCTGCATCCGGTGAGACTCTTCTCGAGATCGATGAGCTTCTCGCCCAGGTACGCTCCCTGACCGCTGACCGCTGACCGCTGACCGCTGACCGCTGACCGCTGACCGCTGACCGCTGACCGCTGACCGCT